>NZ_CP077093.1:3521538-3839230 GCF_014268755.2 Pseudomonas vanderleydeniana
CCGCCGGCGCTGGGCGAGAAGTTTCGCAAAGTGGCCGCCGAGGCGGCGAAGATCGGTCGTGAGCTGACCTTCGGTACGCGCTTGCAGATCATCGTCCGCGAAACCGAGGAAGAAGCCTGGGCTCACGCGGAAAAGCTGCTGCAACGCACCTCGCTGCAAACGGCACGGGCATCCCTCGAGCGACAGTTGCCGCCGGGCGTGACCCTGGAAAACTTCCACAGCGACGATCCACAGGTCCAGCGCAACGTCGAGAGTATTCGCGCCGGGCGCCTGCCCAAGGCCCGCGACCTGGAGATCTACCCCAACGTCTGGCTCGGGCCGAGCCTGTTCGGTTTCAACATTCTCGGCCCGGCTGCCGGTACTTACCTGGTAGGCAGTGCAGAACAGGTTGCCGAGCGGATCCGCGAGTACGAGGCCCAGGGCACATCGGCCTTCATCCTCTCCGGCTTTCCATTGATCGATGAAGCTCACCGTGTCGCCGACCTGCTGTTCCCTCTGCTCGACCTGGATCACGGCTTCGAAGTCCCTCGCCTGGGTGTGAACCCCCCGGCAGCACTGGCCGAAACGGTCTGAGGAAACGCTCATGAGTCAGGAGTTCTCCCGCCGGGCGTTTCTCGGCAACAGCCTGGCGGTAGGTGGTGGCCTGTTGCTCGGTAGCAGTCTGCTCGCCGGTTGCGACAACTCGCCAGCGACCGCCGTGGCCAGTGCGGTCTCCACGACGCCGGTCCACGGTGGGCGCCTGCGGGTCGGTATCATCGATGGTGACCAGGCCGGCAACCTCGATGCCCACAAGCCGGTAGGCGGCGGGATCATTCGTGGCTGGGCGCTCTACAGCAAGTTCTGGGAATGGAACCCGGACGTCAGCACCCGACTGGCGCTGGCCGAGTTCGCCGAGCCGAATGCCGACGCCAGCGCCTGGACCGTCCGCATCAAGCCGGGCCTGGAGTTCCATCACGGCAAGACCATCGATGCCGATGACATGCTGTTTTCGATCCTGCGCCTGACCGACCCAGGGCTGGCTTCGCCATACGCCGGACTGGTAGGCGCCATTGACCGTTCGGCGTTGCGCAAACTCGACAAGCGCACCATCGAGATCCGTTTCAAGCAGGGCCAGAGCTTCTTCCCGCTGGACGAAACCCTGATCAGCTTCGGCGGCATCGTGCCCACCGACTACGATCCGGTGACCAACCCGGTGGGGGCGGGCCCTTATCGGCTCAAACGCTTCATTCCCGGGCAGCGCTCGCTCTACACCCGTTTCGAGAATTACTACAAGCCCGGGCAGCCCTATGCCGACGAGCTGGAGATCATCGAATTCAAGGACCAGGTTTCCCGCGCAGCAGCCTTGCGAGCCGGGCAGATCGATGTGGCCAGTGGCGTACAGGCCGAGCACAGTGCGTTGCTCAAGGCGGATTCACGTCTCAGGCTCTATGTGTCGCCCACCACCTCGTTCACCGGCTTCAACCTCAACCTGGCCAAGGAGCCATTCCAGGATGTACGGGTACGTCAGGCGTTCCGCCTGCTGGCCGACCGCCAGGAGTTGGTGGACCGCGGCCTCAACGGCTTCGGGCGGATCGCCAACGATCTGTATTCACCCCAGGATCCGACCTACAACCACGACATCGACCAACGTCCACACGACCTGGAGCAGGCTCGCTCACTGTTGCGCCAGGCGGGTCGGCAGGATCTGCGCGTCGAATTGACCACCACGCCGGGGGCAGGGGTCAATGCTGCGCTGGTCTTTGCCCAGCAGGCGAAGAAGGCCGGGGTCGAGATCAGGGTGAACCAGGTCGATGGCTCGGTGTTCAACGGCCCGCAGCGCGAGAGTTGGCTGTTGTCGCCAGGTTCGACCCCGGCCCGGGGTTTCCTGGCCTCGGCCCTGCACAACGATGCGCCCCAGGCGATCTACAACCGCAGCAACTTCCACGACGAGCGCTTCACGGCGCTGTACCAGCAGGCGTTGGCGCAACCCCGGTTGGAGCAGCGCCGGCTGCTGGTGCACGAGGCCCAGCGTATCCAGCACGAGCGTGGTGGCCTGTTGATCTGGGGCTTCAGTGATGTACTTGATGCCGCTTCGATACGGGTCGGCGGCCTGACGCCGGAACAGACCACCTTCGCCTCCTGGCGTTTTGACGAACTGTGGTTGAATCATGCCTAGATCCCATCGCAAGACCTCGCGGACACCGGTTTGGTTGTCCTGGTTCATGGGCCGGCTGGGTTACGGCTTGCTGACCGCCTGGCTGATCAGCCTGGTGGTATTCATTGCAACCCAGGCGCTGCCGTCCGATCCGGCCCGGGTGATCCTCGGGCCCGATGCGCCGTTGCAGAGTGTGCTGACCCTGCGCGAGCAACTGGGGCTGGATCGACCCATCATCGAACAATACCTGCGTTGGCTGGGACGCTTCCTGAGCGGTGACCTGGGGACCTCGCTGGATTCCAATGCCGCCGTCAGCAGTATCCTGTCGAGCCGTTTCGGTAACAGCCTGGCATTGGTACTGGGAGTGATCCTGGTGGTGGTGCCTGCAGCGCTGGCGCTTGGCGTCGCCCTGGCATTGCGTCGCGACCAGCCCCTGGATCGCTGGAGCCTGTCGTTGCTGATCTTCCTCAAGGCAACGCCGGGTTTCCTGCTCGCCATCGGCCTGGTGCTGCTGTTTTCCATGCCTTACATGGACCTGCTGCCGGCTGTGTCGATCCTCGACCCCGAGCGCCCGCTGGTTCGACAACTGCAATTCCTGGTGTTGCCAGTGGTGGCCTTGAGCCTATCGGCACTGCCTTACCTGACGCGACTGGTGCGTGCCTCGATGATCGAGGCGCTGGAGTCCGACTACATCATCGCCGCGAGGCTGAGGGGCATACCGCAATGGCGCATCGTCTGGCGGCACACCTTGCCCAATGCGTTGGTGCCGGCGATCCAGGGCGTGGCACTGACCCTGCGCATCCTGCTCGGCGGCGCGTTGCTGGCCGAGGTGGTCTTCAGCTACCCGGGGATAGGCACGTTGCTCAATGCCGCCATTCAGATGCGCGACCTGCCGATGATCCAGGCCTGCGTGCTGGTCATCACCCTGGGCGTAGTGCTGATCAACCTGCTGGCCGACCTGTTGACCGTCCTGTTGACTCCCAAGCTGCGCACTGCCTGGCGGGTCACCCTGATCCAGCGCAACCAGCGTGGCATCCAGCCCTGGTGGCGGCGTTCGCCGAAGGCGCCTTGAGAGGTGAAACATGAGTGATATCCGATTCTTGCGCGGGCGCCACTGGCTGGCCGAGCCGCAGACCCGCAGGGGCGCGCTGATTACCCTGGCAGTCGTCCTCCTGGCACTGGTGGGACCCTGGGTCGCCCCCCACGGCACCACCGACATGGTGGGCCAGGTGTATGGCGTGCCGCAGGCCGGTGCCTGGCTGGGGTACGACTTTCTTGGGCATGACGTACTGTCGCGGCTGCTTGGTGGTGGGCTATCGGTACTCTGGATGTCGGTAGCGGCAGCCGTGATCGCACTGGCGGTAGGAGGCACGCTGGGTTTGCTGGCGGGTTTGTCACGGCGTCGGCTGGACCAGTGGATTACCTGGTTGGCGGACGTATCGCTGGCATTTCCCGATCTGATCCTGGTGCTGCTGATCGTCTCGATGCTGGGGCGCGCGCCCTGGCTGATCGTGCTGACCGTGGCGATTGCCTTCATTCCCGGCGTCATTCGCCTGGCCCGTGGGTGCGCGGTGAGCGTGGCCGGCCAGGAGTTCGTCGAGGCAGCACAGATGATGGGGTATTCGCGCTGGCGCATCCTGTTCCGCGAGATCCTGCCAAATATTCTCACGCCGCTGCTGGTGCATCTGGGCAATATGCTGACCTGGGGCATCGGCATGCTTTCGGGCTTGAGTTTTCTCGGCTACGGCGTGGCGCCACCGGCCGCCGACTGGGGGCTGATGATCAATGAAAACCAGGCTGGCCTGCTGGTACAACCGTGGGCCGTACTGGCGCCTGCGGTACTGGTGGGTATCTTCGCCTATGGCACGAACATCCTCGCCGAGGGCATCGGTCGCAGCAGTTCACGGATTGGAGACAAGCAAGCATGAACGCCGTTGCCGAAATAGAGCCCCGTCTGCAGACGGGCGCCCAGGTGCTGCAGGTGAGTGACCTGCGGGTCGAACTGTCGGCGCAGGTCGATGTGCTGTCGGGGGTGTCGTTCACGGTGGCCGCCGGGGAAATCCTTGGCCTGGTGGGGGAGTCTGGCTCCGGCAAGACCACCCTGGCCACGGCGTTGCTCGCGCACGCCCGGCGTGGGGCGCGAATTGTCGGCGGCCGGGTCGAAGTCGCCGGGCAGGCGTTGTTGGAACTGCGCGGTGAAGACCTGCGCCGGGCGCGAGGCAGCCTGATCGGCTATGTCGCCCAGGATCCGGCCACGGCGCTGAATCCGGCGTTGCGTATCGGCCATCTGTTGCGCGAAACCCTGGAAACTCATCAGCACCGCCTGGACCGAGCGACTGTACGTCAGCGCATCGGCGCAACCCTCCGTGATGTCGGTCTGCCGGATGACGAGGCGTTCCTGCGGCGTTTTCCCCATCAATTGTCCGGTGGCCAGCAGCAGCGGGTCATGTTGGCGCTGGCTTTCGTGCTTCGGCCACGGTTGATCGTGCTGGATGAACCGACCACCGCGCTGGATGTCAGCACCCAGGCGCATATTCTCCAGACGCTGCGCCGCCTCTGCAAAAGCCAGGGGGTGGCGGCGGTGTACGTGTCGCACGACCTGGCGGTGATCAAGGACCTGGTGGATCGGGTGATGGTGATGTATGCCGGTCGACTGGTGGAGATTGCCGGGCGCGATACGTTGTTCGCGCGACCGGCTCATCCGTACACCCGTGGCTTGCTTGCGGCGATCCCGGATGTCGCTGAGCGCCGTGATCTGCAAGCGATTGCCGGTCATGCGCCGGCGCCTGGGCAACGGCCTTCGGGCTGTGCCTTCGCGCCGCGCTGCGCGTGGTCTCGTGCCGAGTGCACGACAACGGAGCCGGCCTTGCACGATTTGACGGTCGGGCAGGCAGTGGCCTGCCTGAATCCTCATCGTGAACCCTTGCAGTTGCTCGCCCAGGTGCCGTTGGGACAGAGAGGCGTTCGTACGGAGCAGGAGTCGTTGCTGGAGATCGAGCGGTTGAACGTGGCCTATGATCGCCAGGTGCTGTTCGATGTGTCCTTGCAATTGCTGCCGGGGGAATGCCTGGCGTTGGTGGGCGAATCGGGTTCCGGCAAGACCAGCCTGGCCCGTGCCGTGGCCGGCCTGGGGGAAAATGCCGAGGGCGGGCTGCGTTTTGCCGGGCAGGCGTTGAGCCTGGAGGCGCGTGGACGCGAGAAGGCTTTGCGGCACAGGATCCAGTACATCTTCCAGAACCCCTATCGGGCGTTGAACCCGCGACAGACCGTCTACCAGATCCTGAGTGCACCGCTGGAGCACTTCTTCGGCATCAAGGGCAATCAGGCGCGCGAGCGTGTCGAGGCGGTACTCGGGCGTGTTTCGCTGTCGGCATCGGTGGCGCAGTTGTATCCCCATGGCCTCTCGGGTGGTGAGCGCCAGCGGGTGGCGATTGCCCGGGCACTGGTGTGTGAGCCGGCATTGCTGATCTGCGACGAGGTCACTTCAGCGCTGGATGTATCGGTACAGGCGTCGATCCTGGCCTTGTTGCGCCAGTTGCAGCAGGAAGGCCTGACGCTATTGTTCGTGACCCATGACCTGGGCGTGGTCCGGGCGATTGCCGACCGGGTGCTGGTGCTGAAACAGGGGCGTGTGGTGGAGCAGGGCGCGGTCGACGAGGTGCTGGACCGGCCTCAGGCGCCGTACACCCGCTCACTGCTGGAGCATTCGCCGACGTTGGTTGGCGGGCGGTGACAGGCCACCGTTGTGCGCGATCGCCAGCAGCCGGCTCCCACAAGGTCCTGTATGAACACAACCTCAGAGCCTCCCTCGCCCTGAGGTAGGCGGCCGGGCGGCGCTCCGCTTGCTGGCGATAGCGCTCTCAGCCACGACACCGCACGTGATCTATGCCACCCGCGCCGTGCGACGTTGAGCCTCTTCCCGCACAGCCGGAATGATCCAGCGTCCGTAGTCGACCGTGTCGTACAATGGGTCGTAGCCACGATTCAGAAAGGTCGTCACGCCCAGGTCGACATAATCCAGCAGCGCCTGGGCCACCGTTTCCGGTGTGCCGACCAGCGCGGTGGTGTCTCCATAGGCGCCGACAGCCGTGGCGGTTGGCATCCATAGCGCGCGGTCGTGTCGATCACCCCGTGCCGCTGCCGCCAGCAGTCGCTCCGAACCCGTTCCCTTGATACGTTTCTGCCACGGGCTGCCCGCCGCGAACTGCGGATTGGCCTTGATCTGCGCCAGGATCTGCTCGGCCCGCTGCCAGGCCAACTCCTCGGTGGCACCCAGGATCAGCCGCACCGACAAACTGACCCGCGGCGCCTCGACGCCTGCCGCCTGCGCCGCCGCCTTGAGTTTGCCGATCTGTTCGGCCACTCCGCCCAACGGCTCGCCCCACAGCGCATACAGGTCCGCGTGCTTGACCGCAATCTGGTAGGCGATATCCGACGACCCGCCGAAGGAAATCGGGATATGCGGCTTCTGCAGCGGCTTGACCGGGGAAAAGGCACCCTTGATGTTGAAGTACTGGCCCGCGAAGTCGAACGGTTCCTCTTCGGTCCAGGTGCGTCGGACGATCTCCAGGTACTCGTCGGTGCGCTTGTAGCGCTCGGTCTTGTCCAGCAAGGTGTCGCCTTCCTGGGGTTCGGCGGTGATGCCGGTGATCGCGTGCAGGCGAATCCGCCCGCCGCCTGTGGTGTGGTCCAGTGTCGCAAAGGCTCGGGCCGCCACTGTCGGGGCGGTGAGGGCCGGACGATGGGCGATCATGAAACCCAATCGCTCGGTGTGCGCTGCCGCGTAGGCGGCAATCTGCAGGCTGTCGGCGCTGCCCGGACCGCTGGCGATCAGCACCCGATCGAAACCCGCGTGCTCGTGACTGCGGGCGTGGTGGCGGATGAACTCCAGGTCGAAATCCGGACTGCGCACGCCGCGGGTTTCCGACCACTGGCGGGGAAAGATCATACCGACAAATTCAATGGACATCGTGATTGCCTCTTGGGGGGAACGATCAGAACTGGTAGTCGAACTGGGCCAGGACGGTGCGGCCCGGCATCGGTTGCAGGAAGGTGTTGGTCGAGCCGGCCAAGCCGCTGACGAAGTTCAGCTCGTTGGTCAGATTGAGCACCCGCAAGGTGGTGCTCCATTGTGGCTGGCGGTAGTACAGGGCCAGGTCGAGGTTGTATTCGTTGGGGATCTTCACGGTCTTGCTCAGGTTCAGGTACCAGTGGCTGGTCCACCAGCCGGACAGCTCGGCACCGAAACCCGAGTCGAACCGATAGTCAACATAGCCACTGGCGGTGTACTCGGGGATCTGCACGGCGTCGAAGCGGCCGGAGGGCCGTTGGTTGAGGCTGTTGTTGTCGCCGAACACCGTGCCGTTGTCGGGGATGAAGCCGGCCGAGGCGAAACCCGCCTGGGAGGTGTATTCGTTGTAGGCATTGAGCTTGGACAGGTTCAGGCCGCTGCGCAGGTGATCGTCCGGCTGGTAGCGAATGGTCGACTCCACGCCCTTGACCACCAGGCGGGCGATATTGTTGTTGCTGTCCGGCGACTGGTCCCGGGCCTGTTTGAACGCCGCCAGGGTGAAGAACAGCTCCTTGGGCACGGCCTCGACCTTCAGCCCGACCTCATGCAGCACGCTCAGACTCTGGAACGCCAACGGGTTGAGCTGGTTGACAGCGGTGCCGCTGCCCCAGCCGAGGCCGTTGGAGAAGAACCCGGTGTTGACCGCCAGCGAGCGGTCGAAGGTGTAGTAGAGCGTGCTGTTCTCGGTGGGCTTGACGTAGGGGCTGACCTGCACCGAGAACAGCCGGTAGTCGTGGCTGTCCTTGCGTGAGTTGCCGCCCGGCAGCACGAACGGGTTGTCGATCTCGGCATCGATCCAGCTGCGGCTGGCACCGATGTTCAGCCCGACCCGCTCACCGAAATGCAGGTTGTGCTGGCTGAACAGGGTCTTGGTACTCCAGGTGCTTTCAGCGGTGTAGGGAGCGACCGATTCGGCGTACAGCCCGCCGCCAATGGGGTACATGGCTGGCAGGTTGAGCCAGCCGTAATAACTGGAGTATTGCGGCACGCCGGCCTGGCCGATCCAGGCTGCGTTGCCTCCAGCCGGGTTGGCGCCAGTCAGCCCGAGCAGGGTCCCGGGGTTCTTGCCGGAAGGGTCCAGGGTCAGGTCATAGGCGTTGATGGTCGAGCCGAAGCTGTTGTTGGCGGCGATCGACTGGTTGAATTCACGTCGGTAGATCAGACCGCTGTTGCTCTCGTCGCGCAGGCTGAAATCGCCCAGGCGCAGTTCATGGTTCCAATGGAACTCGAAACGGTTGTCGAAGATGTTGTCCCTGGACTTGACCTGGAAGGAGCCGACAGCATCGGTCATATCCTTCGAGCGCTGGTAGAAGGTGCTATTGGCGAGGGTGATGGTTGGCGACAGGTCGGCCTCGATTCGCAACTGGGTAGTGAAGCGCCGAGAGCTGTTCTGGTCTTCGGCACGCTGGCCGACCTGCGGCGACAATGAAGTCAGGCCATTGCCCGCCAGGGTCGGGTCATACACCCAACCGCGCAGGGTGCCAGGGTTGGCCTGGGTATTGGGCGACGCGCTCTGGAAACTACCGTCGACCACGGTGTACTGGCCCTGGGCGTTGCGCTGGCGCTGGACCCAGCCGAGGGTCGTGGCGTCGGCGGCACCGGAGGCCAGCACCGGAGACCACAGGGTGTTGCCGTTCTGGATGATCGGCGTGGCCCGGCCGGCATAGTACTTGCCGCTGTCCACCAACTCCTGGGTGGCACGGTTCCAGCCGTGGGTGATGTTGTAGTCGTAGTAGTTGTCGTAGCTGGCGTTCCAGTCAACCCGTACGTTGTCGTTGCGCCAGGCGAGCGCACCGTAGAAAGCGTCGAAATTGTTGTCGACGTTGTCGTAGAAGTCCTGTTGGCGCTGCTTGGTGATGCTGACCCGATAGGCGAGGTTATCGCTCAGCGGGCCGGTGTTGTCGATGCTGAACTTGCTCGAGTCGCGGGAGGTGCCATCGGGTATCCAGGCGCCGAGCTCGCCACTGACCTTGGTCTTGAAAGTGTTGAAGTCGGGTTTCTTGCTCAGGTAGTTGATGTAGCCGCCGCTCCCGGAGACCGATCCGTAGGTCACCGATGAGGGGCCAGCGACAATGTCGGCGCCTTCGTAGGCATTGAAGTTGGCCGGATGACGCACGCCGTAGGCACGTTGGCCGTCCTGGAACACTTCGGAGCCCTGGCCACGGAATTGGGGGGCGATACCGGCGTTCTGACCGCCACCGCGGGTAATGCCGGGAGCGTATTTGACCAGGTCGTCGGCGCTGCGTATCGAGTCGTTGGCCAGTTGTTCGGCATTGATCTGGGTCACCGAGCGCGGGGTGTCGAGAACCTTGGCCTCGGTGCCGCCGTAGACCGAGGATGGGGGACGGGTGGGCAGCGCATCGTCGTCGCTGTTGCTGGCGCTGGCCTCGACGGTGACGGTCTGCAACTGGGTATCGGCGGCGTGCGTGGGCAAGGCCAGGCTCGACAGGATAGCCAGCGCCAGGGCGTTCCTGCGCAGGTTTTCCGGATCTGGCGTGGGTAAAAAACGTGCGATAGCGGGCATGACGAACTCGCCTCAAGTCAATAAGGTAATGAGAAATCGGGGTGAGGCTGGCGTTAGTGGTCTGTTGGCCAGCTTGCAAAGGAGGGACTGTCCGCCTTCTGGTGGACGCCGGATTTATCCGCGGAAACCGACAACGAGGTCTGACTGAACAGACGCGTCCACGTGTTCGCTGATAAGCCCGGCTCCCACAGTCGGGTGGGTCCCTTCGTCAGGCGCCGTCCCTGAGCCATAGGCGCTCGAAGCGCCAGGTGCTGAACAGCGACTCTTCCGCTGCTGCGCCGCCGACGCGAGTGGCCACGCTGTCGAGCAGGTCGGCGTAGCCCCAGATCAGCATGCCGCCGCGCTCGTACTGGATACGCTGCGCCTGGTGGACCAGGGCCGTGCGTTTCTCCAGGTCAGGTTGGGCCATGGCCTCGAGGAACAGCTGCGAAAACTGCGGATCGTTGAAATGGGTCTTGTTCGAGACGGCGAACGGTGCATCCGTGTGGATTGCGCTGGCCAGGAACGGTGCGCCGATGCTGCCGCCGGTACTCAGGGTCCAGTCGTTTCGCTGTGGCCCGTCGAAGGTTGCCTGGTCGACCTGCTTGACCTTCAGGGTGACGCCGATCCGCTTGGCCTGTTCGGCCAGGACCAGCGCCGAAGAAAGCCCTGGCCCGGCGGTGGTGATCAACTCGACTTCGAGGTTCTCCTGACCGGCTTCCTTGAGCAGTTGCGCCGCCTTCTGCGGGTCGTAGGGCCGTGGCCCGAGCTCGTGGTTGAAGGTTGGATCGCTCGGTGCATACAGGTCGTTGGCCACCCGTCCCTGGCCGTTCAGGGCTCGGCGCACGAGCTCCTCGCGATCAGCCAGCAGGCGGAACGCCTCGCGTACCCGTGCGTCGTTGAACGGAGGCTTGTCCAGGTTCATGTCGAACGACAGCCAGTTGCCGCTGACCGACTTGAGCAGGCGTACCCGGGGATCACGCTGCAGTACTTCAAGCTGCTCGGTCGGCATCACGTTGGCCATGTCGATCTGCCCGGCGCGCAGGGCTGCCAGGCGGGCGACCTGGTCCTTGAAGTCGATGATCTCCAGTTCGTCGGCGTAGGGCTTGCCTTCCTTGTAGTAGTTCTCGAAACGGCTGAACAGCGAGCGCTGGCCCGGGCTGTAGCTTTTCAACTTATAGGGACCGGCGCCGACGGGGTTGGTCACCGGGTGGTAGTCCACCGGGACGATACCGCCAAAGTTGACCCAGGTTTCGGCCAACGGCATGTAGCTGCGGCCTTCGCGAAAGCCCAGGCGTACCGTGCGCGAGTCGAGTTTCTCCAGGTTGTCGCGGTCGACCCAGTGCAGCAGTGCCGCGTAGGGCGAGGCCAGCTGCGGATCGGTCAGGCGGCGGATGGAGAAGATCAGGTCATCGGCGTCGATGGTCTTGCCGTTGTGGAACTCCAGGCCCTGGCGTAGGCGCAAGGTCCACTGGCTGGCGTCGGCGTTGGGCTCTGCCAGCTCGGCCAGGGCCAGGCGCGGTTGCATGTGCTCGTCCCATTCCCAGAGCTTGCTGTAGAGCGCGAAGCCGCGCACGATGCCGCCGCCGATGGGCTTGTGGGCGTCCAGATTGCCGTTCTGGTTGCCGTCGATGATACCCAGGCGCAACCGGCCGCCATAGCGTGGCTGGTCGTCCGTGGCTCCTGTTGCGGCTGGCTTGTTGTCCTGTGGGCCACAGCCGGCTAGCAGGCTGCCACCCAGGATGAGCCCGCCACCGAGGGCGGCACTGTGGCCGAGAAAGGTGCGTCGGCTGAGGAGAGAGTCCTGGCTCATGGGATCAGGCTCCGCTCGGACCGTTGGCACTGTGCAAGGCCGGCAATGGCTCGTTCGTGCGGCTCAAGCCGCTACGCTCGCCACGAAAGTGCGGCAGGATGTGTTCGCCGAGGCGATAGGCTTCCTCCAGGTGGGGGTAGCCGGCGAGGAAGAACAGGTCGATGCCGATGGCGTTGTATTCGCGAATTCGCGCCACGACATTTTCATGACTGCCCACCAGCGCGCAGCCAGGCGGAATGCCGATGTAGCCGAAACCGGTCCAGACGTTGGGGTGGATGAAGAAGTCCTCGAAGCCTTGGGTTTCGTTCTTGCCGGCGAAATCGTGTTCATAGCTGAGCTTGCGCGCGGTACGCAGCCCGGCGTGGGCTGCCACGGCCTTGACCGCGCCACGGGCGATGCCTTCGTCGAAGAAGCGCTTGGCTTCGGCCAGCGCCAGTTCTTCGGTTTCCCGGGTGATGACGTCGATGGACAGGCCGAAGCGGATCCCGGTGCGTCCGTACTTCAGCGCACGCTCGCGGATATCGGCGATCAGTGCGGCGATCTCCGTCGGATGCTCGGCGCGCATCAAATAGAAGTCGGCGTGCCGTGCCGCGAATTCCCGTGCCGGAATCGACGAGCCGGCAGTGCAGATCAGCGGCAGCTCGGCCTTTTTCTGCGGGCCACGCAGGCCACCGCCATCGGCCTTGTAGAACTTGCCGTCGTAGTGGAAGGTTTCGTTGTTCCAGTACCCCTTGACCACATCCATGAACTCGATGGCGCGTTCATAACGTTCGTCATGCTCACTGAAGTCACCGACCTGGCGCTGGATTGCATCGGACCCCCCGTTGATGATGTTCCATATCAGCCGATTGCCGGTGGCGCGCTGATAGGTCGCCGCCTGCTGCACGGCAACCCAGGGCGTGTAGTGGTAAGGCTGGAACGCCGTAACGTATTTGAGCGTGCGGGTTTCCCGGGCCAGCAGCGAGCAGACGGTCCAGGGCTCCTCGCCACTCGGGGCGTTGACCATCAGCGCACCGCCGAAGCCGTTGATTTCCGCGGCTCGGGCGATCTGGCCGAGGTAGTCGATGTAGGTGAAGTGATCGCCGACGTTGAAACCGGACACCGCACCGGTACTGGGGCCGCCACGGTGCCAGTCGCCCCGGTTGCGAGGATCACCGGGAAGGAACTGGGTTTCACCGTGCAGCGGCAGGCGGGTAAAGAATTCGATGCTCATCGGGACTCCTGTCATGGATTCTGGGTGACCTGGCCACGCAGATTTGGCCAGTAGTCGGTAAGGTTCAGGTCGATCAGTGCCTGGTTGGTGTAGCGGGTGGCCAGGGCTGGACGGATGTCGTAGTTGTCGCGAATCAGGTGATTGGCCAGGGCGTAGGCACTCAGGGCCTGGTAGTGGGTCTTGAGTTGCTGGTCGCTCTTGGGGGCCCAGCGGTCTTTCCAACTCACCGGGTCGTCCTGGTCGTCGCGGCGCAGGACGCTTTCGCTGATGCCGGCGCGAGAGGACAACTGGTAGTAGGCGTCCTGGTTCGCCTGCTGGGAAATCCACCAGGCGGCCTTGACCCAGGCCGTCGCGAGCAATTGGGTGATGTCCGGGTGCTGTTCGATGAAGCGGTCGGTGCCCCACAGGTCGGAGACCAGGCGCCAGTCATTGCTGC
The DNA here is from genome assembly GCF_014268755.2 of Pseudomonas vanderleydeniana. Classification (NCBI taxonomy): domain Bacteria; kingdom Pseudomonadati; phylum Pseudomonadota; class Gammaproteobacteria; order Pseudomonadales; family Pseudomonadaceae; genus Pseudomonas; species Pseudomonas vanderleydeniana. Next base: position 3,534,709 of record NZ_CP077093.1, read on the forward strand.
CCTGCTTGGTCGACCAGATGATCTTGCCGACGCCCTTGTCTTCCAGGGCATAGGCTTCGTTGAGCAATACCGCAGCATCGACCTTGCCGGCAGACACGGCGGCGGCCCCGACCTGCGGGTTGAGGTTGGCGATCTTGAAATCGTCCAGCTTGAGCTGCCTGCTGGCGAGAAAGTTGCTGAAGGCGAACTCCCACGGACGGCCACGGTGCAGGGCCAGACGCTTGCCCTTGAGGTCCTCGATGGAGGTAGCGGTGGAGTTGGCGGGGACTACCAGGTAGACATTGTTGCCGCTGCCGCCCGGCACGATCAGTTTGCCGGGTACCCCTCCCGCGCCGGCGATCACCGACGGCAGGTCGCCGCGGACGGCAAAGTCGATGCTGTTGTTGCTGAAGCCTTCGTTGATCTGTGGACCGGCGCCGGCGTGGGGCAGGGCGATCCAGTCCAGTTTGATCCCCCGTTGCTGGAGTTGCTGCTCCAGCCAGCCTTCCTCGATCACCCGTCCAGGTATACCGCCGAAGACGGGCTTGCCGCCTTGGGTAAAGGCCACGATCGCAATTTTCACCGAGGCCGGAGCCGATTCGGCGAGCGCCGTGAAGCTCACCAGTAACCCGGCCAGTACGACCAGGCTGTTGCGCCAGAAACCTTTCATTGAAACTTCTCCCCCTCTACAGCGACGCCTACCCCCTGTGGGAGCCGGCTTGCTGGCGATGCGCCGCAGGCGGCCACTGTGTGATGTTCGTGAGGGGGGCAGAGCATGTTGCGTGCCACTGAGCCAGCACTCAGCTACAGGCCGCAGGAAATAAGGGTCTCCGCGCTGCTGCCGAGTAACACCGGGGACACCTTGTGCTGATTGATACACAGACGGTTGCTGGCCCGTTGCTGCTCCAGCAGCAGCCGTGTAACAAAAAATGCGCATATGATTTCAAGGAATATATAAATATTAATTAATAATTATTTAGTCTAAAAATCTTCGGGCACTATGACGGGGCGCTTTTACTGCCAGGAATGCACCATGTCGCTGATCACACACCCCAACGCTCGCGAACTGACCAAGTCGGTGCGCGCCACCGTGCTGGTTTTCAAGGACCCGCGCTCTCAGGAGCTCCTCAGCCGCATCGAGCGCCTGGCACCCAGCGAGGCCAACACCCTGATCATTGGCGAGACCGGTACCGGCAAGGAGTTGGTCGCGCGGCATATCCACCATCTCAGTCGGCGTGGTCGCGAGCCTTTCGTGGCGGTCAACTGCGGCGCGTTCGCCGAAACGTTGGTGGAAAGCGAGCTGTTCGGCCATGAGAAAGGCGCGTTCACCGGCGCTACCACCCACAAGGCCGGCTGGTTCGAGGCGGCCAACGGTGGCACGCTGTTTCTCGACGAGATCGGTGACTTGCCGTTGAACATGCAGGTCAAGCTGCTGCGGGTGCTACAGGAACGCGAGGTGGTGCGCCTGGGTTCGCGCACACCGATTCCGATCAATGTGCGCCTGGTGGCGGCGACCAACGTCAACCTGGCCGATGCGGTGGTGGCGGGTAATTTCCGTGAGGACCTGTTCTACCGCCTGCACGTGGCGACGATCCGCCTGCCGCCATTGCGTGAGCGCCCGGGGGATATCCTGCCGTTGGCGGAGTTCTTCCTCGAGGAGCATTGCCAGCGCCTGGGCTACAACCGTGCCTCACTGAGCAGCGAGGCCGAACGCAAGCTGCTCGAACACAGCTGGCCAGGCAACATTCGCGAGTTGGAGAATGCCATTCACCATGCCTTGCTGGTGTGCCGCAATCAACGGGTGGCACCTGCCGACCTGCACCTGGTGGACATGCGCCCGGTCAATGGTGTTCGGCAGGAGGAAAGTGTACAACCCGCGCGGGCAATCAGTGGCCCGGCGGATCTGGAAGCGGCGCTCAATGCGTTGTTCGAGCGCAATATCCCGGACCTGTACGAACACATCGAGGAGACGATCTTTCGTACGGCCTACCGCTACTGCCACGGAAACCAGTTGCAGACAGGGCGCCTGCTGAACATCAGCCGCAACATCGTGCGAGCGAGATTGGAGAAGATCGGCGAATTGAGTCGATCGCAGGAATAGGAAAAGGCAAGGAGGTCGACGGGCGTTGCCTGTGGACCTCCTCGAACAGGCCTTACCTGGGCAGGGCTTCGCGACTGAAGGCCTCGACTTCACGTATCAGGCTGCTGGCGGCCAGGCGTACCAGTTCACCCCCTTTCTCCACGGTGGCCAGGGCCGGGTCCGAACCCATGCGGCCATCCGGGAAGCGCGCACGGAAGTCCAGGGCTTCGCGGATTGGGCCGGTGTTGGCGATCTGTGGCGAGTACTCGGCCGTCTTGATGGCGTCCGGATAAGCCCATTGGGTCACGGCGATCTCGGAGGGCGTGGCATGGCTGCCGTGTCCGACCGGAAACTGTTCGCGGGCCAGCTCGCCGACGCCTTCGAGGTCCCACCAGTTGCACAGTTTCAAGGCGAAGCCGGCAGGGCGCCTTGCGAAACTGGCTTCGGCATACAGCTCCGAGAATGCGGCTTCGATCGAAGCGATGTTGCCACCATGGCCATTGAGGAACAGGATCTTCTCGAAACCGTGGCCTGCCAGCGAACGGACCCAGTCGCCAATGGCGGCAATGAAGGTCGAAGGCCGTAGTGAAATGGTGCCCGGGAAGGCCAGGTGATGCTGGGCCATGCCGATGTTGAAGGTCGGGGCGATCAGAATGTCGGCGTTCTTCTCGGCTTCATGGGCAATGATCTGCGGACACATCCAGTCGGTACCCAACAGACCGGTGGGGCCATGTTGCTCATTGGAGCCGATGGGCACGACGATGGTACGGCTACGTTCGAGAAACTGGCCGATCTCGGCCCAGGTCGACAGGTGCAGGAGCATTGGTTTTCCTCATCGCGGCTTGTTATGTGCGCACATGCTGCGCTGCTGTCGCTGACTCGGCAAGAGCGATGCCGAGTCGATCCACGGTGCTGCCCGGCAATTGGGCTGGGGTCAAGGATCGACCTGGCCCATCAGTTCGCTCACCGACTCCGGACGCTTGGCATAACGCTGGGCCAGCACGGCGCAAACCATCAGCTGGATCTGGTGGAACAGCATCAGCGGCAGGATCAGCACGCCGATGGTGCTGCCGGCGAACAGCACCTGGGCCATCGGTACGCCGGTCGCCAGGCTTTTCTTGGAGCCGCAGAACAGGATGGTGATGCGGTCTTCCTGGTCAAAGCCGAACGCCTTGCCCAGCAGGGTCGAGGCCAGCAGCACCAGGCCCAGCACCACGCCGCAGACCACCACCAGCCCGGCCAGATCCACAAGTGGAATCTGATGCCAGATACCTTCGTTCACCGCCTCGCTGAAGGCGCTGTAGACCACCAGCAGAATCGAACCCTGGTCGACGAACTTCAGCCAGCTCTTGTTGCGGCCGACCCAGGCGCCGATCCAACGCCGGGCGATCTGGCCAGCAATGAACGGCAGCAGCAGTTGCACGCTGATCTTCACGATGGCATCGAGGGTCGAGCCACCTTCGCCGTGCACGTTCAGCAGCAGGGTCACCAGCAGCGGCGTGATGAAGATGCCGAACAGGCTGGAGGCCGCGGCGCTGCAGATCGCGGCCGGGACGTTACCGCGGGCCAGGGAGGTGAAGGCGATCGCCGATTGCACCGTGGCGGGCAGGGCGCAGAGGTAGAGCATGCCCATGTACAACTGGTCGCCGATCAGGGGTGACAGCAGCGGCTTGAGTGCCAGGCCCAGCAGCGGGAACAGCACGAAGGTCAGGGCGAAGACCAGCAGGTGCAGGCGCCAGTGGCCGGCACCGGCGATGATCGACTCACGCGAGAGCTTGGCCCCGTGCAGGAAGAACAGCAGGGCGATGGCGATGTTGGTCAGCCAGCTGAAACCGACGGCCACTTGGCCACCAGCGGGCAGGAGGCTGGCAAGGATCACCACGCTGATCAGGGTCAGGGTGAAATTGTCGGGCAGGAAACGGGGACGGGTCATGGCGAACGTTATCCGGGAGCAGAAACAGTATGGCGACTTTAACCTGTTCGCCATCTTCCGACTAACGCCAATAAGCCCCCGGATATCGCCTAAAGGACATGCCCGGGATGTTTGACTACGCTGGGCGTCGGCCTGCTGCGTGTAATCGGATTGCAGGAAACTAGGTGTTCAGTCCCGGAGAGTCATGATCGATCGGCAACCTACTTCAGGTAGCAGGCGCCCAGCCAATCCGGAGGGTTGGGCGCCAGTTGCCGAGCGAGCGGCAGGTAGCGCCGGTCCAGTTGTGCCGCCAGCCAATACAACTGGCTACTGCTTTTGGGCTCCCAGAAGCCGCTGTAACCAGTTTCGCCGACGTTGGCACGGTCACGATCGAATTTCACCGTGGTGTGAACGAACTCCTGGTGTGTGCGCTGCCCGCTGGCGTAGGTCATCAGCCAATCCAGCGAGTGTGCCAACGAAGCACCGTTCGCCGCCCGGTAGTCCAGCCAGTTGCCGCCGATGCCATAGGGACGGGCCGCCAGTGCTGCCTGGACCAGTGGTTCCAGGTCATAGACGACATAGTGCAGGGCGTCGCGCTCCGTGAAATCGGAGACTGACCCATCAGGCAGCAGGTTATCGGCGACTTGCTGGCGAAAGACCCCGAAGGCCTGCCCGAGCATTTCGTGGTCGGCCAGCGCGGCAGCGGCCAGGGTAACGAGCTTGACCCGGTGACTCTGCCAGTTGTTGCTATGAGTTCCCCCCTTGGCGCCGTGGAACTGGGCGATCCGGGCCAGGTAGCCATTGCCGAGGTTGCGCAGGAAGGTGCGGCTGACCTCGCGAGTCTTGGGACTCAACTGCTCGGCAGTGAGGAGGTAGGCCTGTATCAGTTGGTCGAGGTTGGTTTCGTCGATCGGGTTGAAATCCGGCTGATAGGTGCCGAACCAGGCAATCAGGCCCGCATCGACCTGCTGCAGATAGCGCCCGTCGCCGCTCAGCCGCCAAGCCAGGGCCGCCCGACGCAGGACCGGCCAGTCCTTCTCGGCGGCGATGCTCTGCTCACGGATGCCCTGGTTTGGCAGCGTGCCTTCGGTATGCAGTCGAGCCAGCGGGTGACTCGTGGCGCCGAGTTGCCGACTCGCTGCCATCAAGAGCTGTTTGGCGGACGGGCTGCTGGCGGCGGGTTGGCACAGGGTGGTGATGCCCGAGGCGTTGGAGCCCGACTCTGCAGCCGCGAAGGCAGGGCTCGAGAGCGTGGCAAGCAGCGCCACGCAGAGCCTCCATCCGGAACCGGTCTTGCGGCAGGCAGCTATTGACACGTTCCATCCCATGCTTGGTGATCGAGGTTGAAAATCTAGCACGGGGTCGCCTCGCACAAGATGAAAGGATCAGGTTGGCGTTTCATGTAGCAGAGGCCGTTGGCGCTGCCGACCCAGTTGCAGGGACAGAATCGCCAATCCCTGGATCGCCGCTGCGCAGCCCAGCAGCAGAAGATCACCCTGTTCAGTGCGGGCCAAGTTTTTGAGGGCACCGAGGAACACCGGAGCGAAATCGATTCGACTATAGGGGGGTGAGCATGAGTTCCCGCACAGTCGGGTGACTCACGATCACCCGATCGATATCTCCAGGATCTCGTCTCCCAACTCATCCAGAGTGCCTGTCGACACCCAGCCCAAGTGCCGGTAGAAACCATGGGAGCGCACGTTCGGATCGCTGGCGCAGGCGAGGAACAGGCGATTGAACCCTTGGTTTCGCAGATACTGCACCATCATTTCCAGGAGCCGCTTGCCGATGCCTTGCCCCTCATGGGCGGGAAGCAGCGCCAGCACGGCGATTTCACCGGTACCCCGGTCACCGAAACAGTAGCCAATGACCTGGCCCTCCACGCAGGCAACGAAACCAGGAAGGTTGTCGTCGCGAATGCCTGCACTCCAGGAGTCGACCGTGATGCCCAGCGCGCGCAGGTCCTGCTCGCTGAACGCATTTTCCCTGGTCAGCCCCCTGATGGTGATGCAGGTCGCGGCGTCATCGGGTTCGGCACGGCGAAAGGTAAGATGGGTCACGACTCTGATCCCTCCGTTTTTCAGGTCAGCGTTTGAGCATCCTACCCAACACTGAGCGTCCCATCACCTGGTGTTGCACCACCGCCAGCAAATGCAGGCCGACCAGGGCGCCTAGCAAGGCGCACATCACATGGTGTTCCTGATGCAATTGCGCCAGTGCCGAGTTGGAGTGGATCAACTGCGGCAGTTCGAACAGATCGAGCATCTCCACCGGGTGATTCATCATCAGCACGCCGGTGACCAGCACTCCTGTCACCATGGCATAGATCGCGATATGCGCAAGCCCCGCCAGGCGCGCCTGCAGGCCCCTGTGCCTGGGAGGCGGAGAGGCCTTTATCGCCAACCATAGACGCCAGGCGAAGAACGGGATGAAGAGGCTGGTGAGCTGGGGGTTGAACGACTCGACCCATTGCCGAAAGGGTGCCTGCTGGTCCAGCAGACTTACCCCGAATCCGCTGAAGGTCGCCCACAGGATCACGGCGGCGGAGAGCCAGTGCAGGAAGATACGCGGTCCGGAGTAGGCGCCTGCTTCGCTGTCCTTGAGCATCGGCGTGGAGGGGGGGTGGTTATGAGTCAACGGAATGCCTTGAGAGAAATGAGTCTGATTCTCATAGATGGCAGAAGGATATCCCTCTGGGAATGCGCTGTAAATTCTGACGTTTCGGGTGGTTTTCGGGATTGAAGCGAGACAGATACTTGAAACCGTCAAGAAATCCGAATGAACCCTCGTTGGTACGCCCCGCCTAACGCAAGACACAAGGGAGGAAAACCATGCAAATCGAATATGTCTGGATCGCCCTGGCGGTGGTGGTATTGCTGGTCGAGTTGTGGGCTATCAGGAGCGTGCTCAGGAGCGGACGGAGCGCCGGCACTAAGGGGCTATGGATCGTGGTGCTGATCTGGGTACCGTTGCTGGGGCTGGTGCTCTGGTTCTTCATCGGTCCCAAGGCGCCGACTCGGGAGTTGCCAGTCGCCCAGCAGGGCCGGAGCTAGAGGTTTCAGGTCGCTTGAAAAACGGGAAACCGGACTTCCCGTTTCGATCTGCACTGGCGGCTATGTCGGGTCTTCAAGGCTACGGGTAGCCTGCCAGCACACCAGCGACCCCACGGTGACCAGCACTGCGCCTTGCCAGAACTGGGTTGTCAGCGCGGCGCCCAGCCACACCGCCGAAAACGCCGAGGACAGCACGGGGGCGAAGTAGGAGGCGGTCGCCAGCAGCGTGAGATTGCCGCGGATGATGCCCAGGTTCCAGAGGGCATATCCACCAGCCATCGCGGCGGCGGCGGCGAACAGCTCCAGCCCGCTGCCGAGCGTCAGGGCGGGAATCACCTCGCTGCTCAGCAGGTATTTCAGCCAGAGGACGAGTGCCGTAACCACGAAAAACAGCACCACCAGGTTCTGCCCGCCCGCATATCGGCGAGTGACGTTGCAATACAGGGCGAATCCGATCGCACCCCCGAATGCCAGGCTGTAGCTCAGCGGGTTGGAGCCGATGTTGGCGGCGATGCTCGGAAGTGAAAGGCTGTTGCCGCTCACTACCCAGACAATCCCGAACAGCGCCAGGATCGAGCCTGGCACAATGATCCAGCGGGCCCGTTGCCCATTCATGACGATTGCCAACAGCACCGTCATGCACGGCCACAGGTAGTTCACCACGCCCAATTGAATGGCCTGGGTGTTGCTGATGGCGAAGCCAAGGGACAGCGACAGGCAGACCTCATAAGCCACGAACAGCGCAGTGCCCAGTATCAGGTAGATAGGGGGAGTGGAGCGCAGGCGTGGTTTGCCCAGCAGGACCAGCAGCAGGAGGCTGCCCAGGGTGTAGATCATCGCCGAGCCGCCCAACGGCCCGAAACTGGAAGTCACGCTTCTGATCAGGCCGGAGGCTGTGCTCCACAGAATGATCGCCAACAATCCGCACGCCGTTGCGGCGCGCTCGCTACGAACCCGCATTTTGTCCTCTCGATCAGGAAATTGGCGACATCCTACAAGCCCTGCCGCTGAATAGGCGATGAGCTGAAGAAACGACGTCGCAACCAGGCTAGTGGCCTATATCCGAACTCACCCTACAGGCCACTAGGCCACGTGCAGAACGGTGTGGCCGATCAACGGCCGTGACGGCTCGCATAGGTGCGCGGTGGTCTCCCTCAACTCCGGGAATCCGATAACTAATCCTCGATCCTGCCGTGCTAGAAAGGCGCTCTTCTCATGTCTGGATCGCACCGATGAATTCTCCCTCGACCGGCACGACAGCCCCGCGTTTTGGCCTGTTCTGCATGGCCAGCTTTCTCCTCTCCATTTCCTACGGGGCGACGTTCCTGTTGTCCTTGCTGGTGAGGTCCTTTGGTGCGGGTGAGCGTGAGGCCGGGCAGGTCTTTGCCGTTGCGATGGTCAGTACGCTGGTGGCCGTGCTCGGTTCCGGGCATGTGCTGCAGCGCCTGGGAGCACCGCGCAGCATTGCCCTGGGCGCTGTTTTCCTGGTCATCGCCTCTGCGGGATTTGCCATGGTGTCGGGGCTGGGTCTTGCGCTGTCAGCCTGTGGTTTCATCCTCGGTGTCGGTTGGGGGCTGTTCTACACGGTCGGCCCGATCATGGTGGCAGCGATGGTCGAGCCACAGCGCCGTACCCACTGTTTCGCACTGCTGTCGGGGAGCATGCTGACCGGTATCGGCAGCGGGCCGTTGCTGGGCAAGCTGGCGGCTCATGCGGGTCTGCCAGTGCAAGCGGCTTTTGCTTGTGCAGCAGTTGCCGCATTACTGGGCGGGCTTTATTTCTGGCGCCTGGGGGCGAGGGAGGAAACCCGAATGCGTTCAAGCGAACGGGTACAGATCAGTCTCAAGGCGACGGCGCAGGTGCTGCGTTCGCCGTCCGGGCTGTCGATTCTCATGGTTGGCCTGGGCGGTGCGGTTTTCGGCGTCATGGGCAGTTTCCAGACCAGTTACGCGGCAGGCCTCGGGCTGGACTATTCGCTGTTTTTCATTGGGTTCATGGGCGCAGCCATTGCCTGCCGGCTACTGGTCGCCAAGTGGGTGGTTCAACGTAATCCGTTCTCGGCCTCCTGCGTATTGACCAGCCTGATGCTGGTCGCGGTGCTCGGTTTTGGCGAGTGGGTCCACGACAGCCTTGGCTACTGGCTGACGGCTGCGCTGTTGGGCGTCGGCTACGGCCTGAACTACTCGGTGATCAATGGCCTGGCGGCCAACGAGGCGCCACCCGGGCTGACGGCCCAGGCACTGCTGCTGTTCAGCCTGTCCTACTTCATTGGGGTGTTCGGTTTTCCCTTCATCGCCGGCAAACTGATCAGCCATACCGGTGTTCAGGGGATGCTGTGGGGGGTAGGAGTGGTGGCGGCGCTGGTCTGGATGGTGAGTGTCGGGCGCTGGCTGTTCTGGCGCTTTGCCAGGGCGGAGTGGGTGACGCGCTAGCCACTAGCGGGCACTTCACTGTAGTGACGCGCTTCGATACCTGACAGGCCGTGGGCAGCGAACTGCCGCTCGATGCCCACGGCCCGGGCTGGTCAGGCAAGAAAGTCGGCGAAGGCCTTGTCCTGTTCCAGTACCTGGGGCAGCTTGTCGAACAGCGCGTCGAGGTCCACGTCCTCGAACAGAGGGCCACCCAAGGCATTGCGCGCCTCGGCGTCCGGCCCGCCATGCCGCTCCAGCTCGTCGCAGATTTCCATGGCCTGGGCGATGATCCGCGCGTAGGGCTGTCCAGCAGGTGCCAGGTGCGGTTGGGCCTGGTAGCGGATGGCCGACTGGATGGTCAGTGGAAGATTCCAGCGTTTACCCAGCTCCGCGCCCACTTCCGGGTAGCCGAAGCCCAGTTGCTGGGTTTCACTGGCGGCGCGGCTGGTGGTGCCGCTGGCACCCTTGATACGTGCGGCGTAGTCCGGTGCACCGGTCTGGATCAACAGCTCGCCGATGTCGTGCATGACCCCGCAGGTGAACGCCACTTCAGCATCGAGGCCGGCCTGACGCGCCAGAAGGCGACTGACACTGGCGACCTGGAAACTACGGCCCCAGAACACCTTGAGATCGAAACCGGGTGCCGACTTGAAGGCCCCGGTCACGGCCGAAGCCAGCACCAGGGTGCGCAATACGTTGAAACCCAGGCGCATGGCCGCATCCTCGATGCTGGCCGACTCGCGGGCGCCCTTGAAACGCGCCGAGTTCGCCAGGCGCAGCACCTTGGCGGCGATCACCGGGTCACGTTCGATGTTGCGTGCCACGTTTTCGAGGCTTTCGTTACGGTTGTCGAATTGCTGGACCAATTCCAGGGCAACCTGGGGAATGCTGGGAAGACTGTGCAACTGCGCAAACAACGTATCGATATCCATGGTAAGGCTCTCTTCGTCCAGTGGAGACTCTTTACGATAGGCAATTTTTCGCGCTCTGCACGGCGTTTTCGAGTGCTATTGCGAAGCCAGAGACCGCCGCCCGATCAAGGGCAGTACCTGAGCGGAGCCCCTGGGGCAGGCCATTCACTGTCCACTTGGGCGTGCCCTCCACGACGCTCCGCGCCCGCTCTGGTGACGCCGGACGTCACAGGCAGCATTCCCACGCAGAGCGTGGGAACGATCAGTGGATTCGCGTCTTCCTAGGAAATTTCAGTCGATGGAAAGAGAGCTTTCGTTTCGGTGCTGGGCTCCGTTTGTCGAGCCGGTGCGGTTTTTCGCTTGCGGGTCAGTACACCCGCCAGCAAATCGAGGCTGGTGCAGAACACGAAGTACACCAACGCCACGAACAGGAAGATCTCCGTCGGATGAACCATCACCCGGTTGCTCACCTGCGTCGCGACGAAAGACAACTCTCCCACGCCAATCACATACGCCAGCGACGTATCCTTGATCAGTGAGACCCACTGGTTGAGAAACGACGGCAGCATGATCGGCAATGCCTGGGGCAGGATGATCAGGCGCATGACCTGTACCGGCCGCATGCCCAACGCCCGCGCCGCAGCCCATTGGCCGGCGGGCAGGCTCTGGATGCCGGCATGCACTGAGTACGCGAGGTAGGCACCGCCGATCAGCGACAGGGCACAGACCACGGTGAACAGCGCCGGGATGTCGAAATGGAACAGGATCGGCAGCAGGAAGTAGCTCCAGAAGATCAGCATCAGTACGGGAATTGCACGCAGGAAACCCAATGCCGCAATCAATGTGCCTTTAGGCCAGCCCTTGAGGGTGCTCAGCGCAATGCCCAGCACCAGGCCCAGGAGGGCGGCACTGACCCCGGAAAGGACGCTCAACACCAGTGTCAGGGCGGCACCGCCGAGCGGGCCGTTGGGATAGGCGCCCAGCAGGAAGTAGTCGAGGTTGTCGGTGATGACGGAAAAATCCATGACTCAGGCGGCTCCCTGACGATAACGCTTGGTCTGGCGGACCCATTGGCCCGCCGCTTCGATCAACGCAATGCTGAAGATGTAGAGCAGGGTGGCGAAACCGAAGGCCTGGAAGGTCTTGAAGGTTTCGGTCTCGACCTGGCGCGAGGCATAGGACAGCTCGGCCAGGCCGATGGCCATGGTCAACGAGGAGTTCTTCAAGGCATTCATGTATTGCCCCAGCAGCGGCCCCAGGGCCGTACGCAGGGCCTGCGGCAAGACCACGTAGCGCCACACCTGTGCCGGGCGCAGGCCCATGGCCAGGCCGGCCTCACGCTGCTGTGGGCGCACCGAGGCTACGCCAGCACGGAATTCTTCGGCAATGAAAGCCGAGGTGTAGAGCATCAGGCCCCAGAATCCGGCGATGAACTCGAAGGACGGCCAGTTGAGTGTCACGCCGGCAAGCGTCACTTCATGAGGCAGGTTGAGCCAGCTCACCAGCTCTTCGGGCAGTAGCGCACTGACGCCGAAGTACCAGAAGAACAGTTGCACCAGCAGCGGTGTGTTACGCAGCAGCGCCAGGTAGCTGCGTGCTGGCCAGGCCAGCCAGCGTGAACCGGACAGCCGCGCCAGGCACACCAGGAAGCCAAGCCCGGTGGCGACCAGGCAGACCACGGCAGACAGCGCCAGCGTCAGGACAAATCCATCGAACAGCCATTTCAGGTACTGCGGGCCGAGCAATTCACCAAACATCGATCACGAAGTCCATCCAGAAGACAAAGAGCCCGCACGGCGAACCGGGCAGGCTGTGGGGCCGCAGGGGCAGTGATCAGCTCTTGTCGCCGATCTTGTACAGGCGGGTCAGCGGGGTCTTGGTGTCCGGGCCGAACCAAGTGTCGTAGATCTTCTGCGCCTGGCCCTTGGCCTCCAGTTCCACCAGCGTCTGGTTGACCACCTCGGTCAGCGCCGTCTCGCCCTTGGGCACGCCCACGCCGATCAGGTCGTTGGAGATGGTGAAGGGCGGCACTTCGTACTTGTCCTTGTCCGGCACGTTGGCCAGCAGGCCGATCAGTTTCGGGCCGTCCTGGGTGATGGCCTGGACGTTGCCGTTGCGCAGGGCCGTGAAGGCAAAGGGGGTGTCGTCGTAGGCCACGACCTTGGCACCCGGGAATTTCTCACGCAGCACGCCTTCGTTGGTGGTGCCCTTGTCGACGCCGACGCGCCACTTGTTCAGGTCGTCCTGGGACTTGAGGGTGCCTTTCTTGACGATGAACTGCTGGCCGGAGCTGAAGTAGGGAATGCTGAAGTTGACCTGCTCGGCACGTTCCGGGGTGATGGTGAAGTTGGCCAGCACCAGGTCGACCTTGTTCGCCACCAGCAAGGGCACGCGGTTGGCCGGGTTGGTCGGCTGCAGTTGCAGCTTCACGCCGAGCTTGTCGGCGATGGCCTTGGCATAGTCCACGTCCAGGCCTTCGATCTGTTTGGTCTTGGCATCGATGAAGCCGAAGGGCGGGTTGCTGTCGAACGAGGCGACGCGCAATACGCCGGATTTCTTGATGTCTTCCAGGCGGTCGGCATGGGCCAGGCCCGAGACGATCGCGAGGGTGAGGGCAGTGAGGGCAGTCAATTTTTTCATGGGGATCTCAACACTTGATGGATGATTCGGCGCCGAGTCTTGCAGCCCAATGGTCGACCAACAAAAGAATATAAAAGAATTTATTGATATCTTTTAAGAATAAGTCGATTTCCCGGGCTCTCCCCGTAACTCGCGTTCCAGAGCCTTCCAGGCAAGAGAGGGGGAAGGTCAGCGGCAACCTGCCTGTGTGATGACGAGCGAGTCGAGTACGAAACTAAGCTAATTCTAAAAAGATATTTATTGATGATTTTTAAGATCAGATAGTTTTATGTGAAAGACAAATCCGTTCCGATCACAGGGAGTGAAGCATGCCGCAGCCGCTGGATATCACTGCATTACCGCTGTTGGACCTTTCTGCACTCGACGGCAGCGCCGAGCAACGCCAGGTATTTCTTGACGCACTGCGTCAGGCTGCGCGGGATGTTGGTTTCTTCTATCTGACCGGTCACGGTGTCGACAACGAGCTGCTGCGGCAGGTCCAGGCGCATGCCTGGCAGTTCTTCGCCTTGCCCGAGGAGGAAAAGGCGGCTGTCGGGATGATCCACTCGCCGCACTTTCGTGGCTACAACCGTGCGGCCTCGGAAATCACCCGGGGCCAGCCGGACCTGCGCGAGCAGTTCGACGTCGGCGCCGAACGCCAGCCTATTGAAGTAGACGAACACACGCCGACCTGGGCTCGCCTGCAAGGTCCGAACCTGTGGCCGCAGAAGCTGCCGCAGCTCAGGCCGTTGCTGCTGGAATGGCAACAGCAGATGACCCGCATGTCGCTGCGCCTGTTGCGCGCTTTCGCCGAGGCGCTGTCGCTGCCTGAAGGGGCCTTCGATCCGTTGTACGGCGACAAGCCCAACGAACACATCAAGCTGATCCGCTATCCGGGCCGCGCTGCGAACGAGAGCAACCAGGGCGTCGGGGCGCACAAGGATTCCGGTTTTCTCAGTTTTCTGCTGCAGGACCAGCAGGCCGGCCTGCAGGTGGAAGTCGAGGAGGGCCGCTGGATCGACGCGCGGCCACGGGACAACACCCTGGTGGTGAACATTGGCGAGCTGCTGGAGCTGGCCACCAACGGTTACCTGCGTGCCACGGTGCATCGCGTGCAATCGCCGCCGGCAGGTAGCGAACGACTGTCGATCGCTTTCTTCCTCGGTGCCCAACTCGATGCGGTGGTGCCGCTCTATCCGCTGCCCACCGCCTTGCTGCGCGAAGCACGCGGCCCTGCCAGTGATCCGGACAACCCGCTGTTTCGCGATGTGGGCTGGAACTACCTCAAGGGTCGACTGCGTTCGCACCCTGATGTCGCCCAGCGTTTCTACGCCGATGCACTGGCACCCAAGGCCGTCAGCGCCTGACCCTCTCACTCGATCAAGGACTCTTCGCATGCTGAAAAAAACCGCATTGACCCTGGCGGTCTGGGCCGGGCTTTCCTCCTCGTTTGCTGCACTGGCCGCCGAGCCCTTGCGCGTCGCCGCCGACCCGGTGCCCCACGCCCAGATCCTCGCCTATGTGCAGAAGCTCGACCCGCAACTGAACCTCAAGGTCATCGAGATTCCCAACGGCGTGAACTCCAACGAGCTGCTGGCCCACGGTGATGTCGATGCCAACTACTTCCAGCACCTGCCGTACCTGCACTCCCAGGAACAGGCCCTGGGCCAGAAGTTCGCCGTGGCGGCGACCGTGCACATCGAACCACTGGGGATCTATTCGCATCGGCACAAGAACTTCGACCAGGTGCCGCAGAAGGGGACCGTGGCCGTGCCGAATAATGTCACCAACCTCAGTCGTGCGCTGTACCTGCTGCAGGACAATGGCCTGATCAGGCTCAAGCCCGGTTTCAACGATCCGGCCACCGACCAGGCCACGCCCAAGGATATCGCCGAGAACCCGAAGCAGTTGAAGATTCTCGAAATCGAGTCGCCGCAGATACCTCGCGCCCTGGATGATGTCGACCTGGCAGTGATCAACGGCAACTATGCGCTGGAAGCCGGTTTGTCGCCGGCCAAGGATGCCCTGGGCCTGGAGAAGGCCAATCACAACCCGTATGCCAATATCGTGGTGACCACGCCGAAGCTGCAGGATGACCCGCGTATCAAACAGTTGGCCAAGGACCTGGCGTCGCCAGAGGTGGCGAAGTTCATCAATGACAACTACTCGGGTTCGGTGATTCCGGTGGCGGGCAACGTGCAATGATCAGCGTTGAGCAATTGAGCAAACGTTATGGCGACGGCCCGCCAGTGTTGGAGCAGGTGTCGCTGGGCATTCCGGACGGCTCGATCTATGGCATCGTGGGTCGTAGCGGTGCTGGCAAGTCGACCCTGCTGCGTTGCCTCAATCTGCTCGAACGCCCCAGCTCGGGCCGGGTGGTGGTCGACGGCCAGGACCTGACGACACTGTCTGATCGGGAGCTGCGCCAACAACGCCAGCGCATCGGCATGATCTTCCAGGGGTTCAACCTGCTGCATTCGCGCACGGTGTTCGACAATGTCGCCGTGCCCCTGGAGATCGCCGGTACGCCCAAGGCTGAACGACAGGCCCGGGTCAGCGAGTTGCTGGAGCTGGTGGGGCTGGCGGACAAGGCCGGGGCCTTTCCATCGCAATTGTCTGGCGGGCAGAAGCAGCGGGTCGGGATGGCCCGGGCTTTGGCGGCGCGCCCGGCCTATCTGCTGTCGGACGAGGCCACCAGTGCGCTGGACCCGGAAACCACCGAGTCGATCCTGCACTTGCTACGCGACATCAATCGGCGCCTGGGCCTGACCATCGTGCTGATCACCCATGAACTGGATGTGGTCAGGTCGATCTGCGATCACGCCGCGTCCCTGGCCCAGGGCCGGCTTTTGGAGGCCGGGCCGCTGTCGCGTCTGCTGGCCGATCCGGACTCGGCGCTGGGGCGCTCGCTGCGTCCTGCCGCACCGGTACATGTCGAGGATGAAGTCCGCACCCCACGCCTGAGGCTGGCACTGCTATGAACCGTACGATCGACTGGAACGAGATCTTCCAACTGGTACTCAACGCCACGGGGGAAACGCTCTACATGGTGCTCCTGGCGGGGTTGTTCACCTTGCTGATCGGTCTGCCGCTGGGGGTGTTGCTGTTCGTCACCCGCCGCCATGGCCTGTATCCGCTGCCGCGGCTGAACAGCAGCCTGGCGGCGCTGGTCAACCTGGGGCGGTCACTGCCGTTCGTGGTGATGCTGATTGCGCTGATTCCGCTGACCCGGTTGATTGTCGGCACCACCCTGGGCAGCACGGCCGCCGTAGTGCCGATCACCATCGGTGCCTTTCCGTTCTTTGCCCGTATCGTCGAAAGTGCCCTGGATGAGGTCGAAAAGGGGCGAATCGAGGCCATTCTATCCATGGGCGGCGATATCCGTCACGTGATCTTCAAGGTGCTGCTGCCCGAGTCGCTGCCGGCGTTACTGGCCGGTGTCACGCTGACCGTGGTGATGCTGATCGGTTTTTCGTCCATGGCCGGGGTCATCGGCGGTGGCGGGCTGGGGGACCTGGCCATCCGCTACGGCTACCAGCGTTTCAACAACGAAGTCATGGTCGCCACGGTGGTGGTCCTGGTCATCCTGGTGCAGGGCGTACAGAGCCTGGGCGATCGCCTGGTGCGCTCCCTGGCCCATCGGCGCTGAATTTTTTTCGTATCGCTTAGACTGATTATTTCTGGCGGTTATTGGTATAGCGCTTCCGGGCATATCCATGACGGGCAAAGCGTCGCTGGATCTTCCATTTTTTCCGCTTTGGCGACGCAACGGTCGCCAAGGCAGAAATCCTCTCGTAAACGACAGCAAAAACTCCGCTGTGGCAGCCGTTCCTGCTGCTCCACCGGCGTCTTGTCGTGCGTTCGGCAATCCCTAGAATCCGCCTCCATCCGCTTCATCCAACTATCGAAGATCAGGGAGTTTCACCATGATGAATGCCATGCAGATGCCAATGCCGATGAACGCCATGCCCATGATGCCCGCCATGGGAATGCCGATGATGATGGCAACCATGACCTGCGAAATGATGGACGACGGCATGCTGTGCACGATGATGCCGGCCGCGGGCATGGACATGGCGATGTTCAGGAACAGCGCGCAGATGATGCAGATGATGATGGACTGCGGCATGCCGATGATGATGCATTGCGCCAACATGAGCATGATGTGCATGTCCCAGGCGGCCATGGCCATGCCGATGATGGGCGGCATGATGCCAATGCCGATGATGGGCATGCCGATGCCTTCGATGAAGTGCGTGATGGAGTGCACCCTGCAGGGCGATGCCATGATGTGCAAGATCATGCCAATGGCAGGCATGAACATGGACATGATGAAGAGTTGCTGCAACCTGATGATGAAACTGATGAACGACTGTGGCATGCCGATGATGATGAGCTGCAACGGCATGCCGTTGATGTGCTGCACCTGCTGATCGGTTGCCTGGTTGCAGCAAGCCCGGCGGGAGAGATCCACGCCGGGCTTTTTCATGCCTGTTCGTTCAGTCCGGGCGTTCGGGGTGGGTCACCACCAGGTAGGCCACCGCTTCACTGTCGGCCGGATTGCGATAACGGTGCGGCTGGTCGGCGTAGAACAGGATCGAGTCGCCGGGTGAGAGCAGGTAGCGCTCCTCGTTCAGGCTGATCTCCAGTACGCCCTGGGACACCACCAGGTTTTCCTGGACGCCCGGGCCGTGGCCCGCGGATTCTTCTTCACCCAGCGGGCTCAGGCGCAGTTCGTAGAATTCCGATTGACGAGCCACGTCGAAAGGAAACAGCGCGCGACTGACAAAGCTGCCGTTGGCACTGACCAGGCGTTTGCTCTGGCTGGCCGAAAGCACGGCGACGCCTTCGAAGGCACGATGTTCGAGGAAGGCGGCGACCGACACCTTCAGGCCCTTGGCGATCTTGCACAGCACCTTGATCGACGGCACGCTGCGACCGGACTCGATCTGCGCCAGCATCGCCCGGCTGACGCCGCATTGGCGGGCGAGGGCGTCCAGGGAAAGGTGGTGCTTGCCGCGTAGACGTTGCAGGTTCTGGGCGACCCGGGCACAAATCGAGTCTTCCTCGAGCGTTGCCAGGTGGTTCAGCTCCAGGGCGTGTTCATCAACACTGGCCAGGAACCGCGAAGGGTCTTGTGCATTCACGCGTGACGGGTCTCGCTGGCGGGTGCGCCCTGGGCCCATTGGCATGCCTGCTGGCCGGCATTGCGTGCGTAGAGCGCCCACAGCGCCCGTCCCAGCTGTTGCGCCTGTTTGCGTTTGCGGTAGTGAGCGAGGTCGATGACGTTATCGGTCGGGCGCATGGGGACTCTCCTGTGTCGGTATGAGCGGAGAGTACGTGGTTGTTTTAATAACGATAAATACTGATTATTTATTGATTGATTACTTTTGGATCTTAGTCGGCATTCCACAGGCCAGCCCGTCCTTGTAGGAGCCAGCAAGCTGGCGCCTACAGGGAGCTGGGCGCACGGCCGTCTGCCAGACCGGACGGGCAGGTTGGCAGCCCATGTGGCGAGCGGGCTTGCCCGCGCTGGGTTGCAGGGCAACCCCAAAGCCAGGTTGCTCAATGCTTCTGTCATACCGCGTCAGCAGAGTTGGGGCTGCTGCGCCCCCCGCGCGGGCAAGCCCGCTCGCCACGGAAGGAGTACAATGCCTGGCCCGGGTCGAGCCCGGACATGCCTTTGCCCGGAGCCCGATTGTCGATGTTCACGCTTACCCACCTGCAAACCCCGCCCCCCGAATCGATCAGGAGCCAGATCCTGCAGATGGTGGTCGATTACTTCACCGACATCAGCCAGGTCGCGCTGCCCCCGAGCAATCCGCTGTACAACCTCTATCAGTACGGGGTCGGCTACGAGGTGCATCTTTACCTGGATGCCATGGACGGCAGCAAGGGAATCCCGGCAGAACTCATCGTGGCCCTGGATGCAGATGAGCCGTCGCAGGTGCTGGGCTTTGTGCTGTATCTACCGGCCAGGGACGATCCTCAAGCCTGTGCCGTGGCCTACATGGCCGTCAGGGCCGATCGTCGCCGGCAGGGCGTGGCGCGGGCGATGCTCGAGCGGATGTTCGAGCACTATCCCCATGCCGAGCTCGCCTGTGCCCCCGGCAAGGTGCCGCATTTCGAGGCGATGGGTTTCCAGGTGCTGGCCGCGCGCGGTCCACAGGTGCTGATGAATACCCGTGACCACGGTACCGACGGCCTGATTGCGGTGATCGATGTGGCGCCGATCTACAGCTCCAAGGAGGTTCGGCAGATTCACGCCTACCTGTTGCAGCAGCATGGCCGCAAGGCGATGGCCGAAGCGGAGAAAAAACGCGACCGTCACCTTGACCAGATGACGCGCCAGGCCAGTGCACTGGTCCTGGAGCGCCTTGGCTGACAGGGGTTACTGCTGGGTGCCGAACAGCGCCGTCCAGTAGATGCCTGAATCACTCTTGGGGTCGACCGCATAGGCGCCGCCCATTTCGTGGAACTGCGGATTCATCAGGTTGGCGCAGTGCCCGGGACTGGCGAGCCAGCCGTCGACCACCTTGCGCCCGCTGTCCTGTCCGGCGGCGATGTTCTCGCCGATCTGCTGGGCAATGTAGCCCGCCAGTTCTGCCCGGTCGCCGGGCGTGTGGCCCTCACGATCCTGGTGATCGAAAAAATTGCTGTTGGCCATGTTGCGACTATGGCCCTCGGCGGCGCTGGCCAGCAGGGCATTCCAGGCCAATGGCGCGCTGGCGGCGAAGGACTGGCCACCACACTGACGCGGTTGGCTGCGGGCGGTATTGATCATTTCCAGCAACTTCTGTCCCTCGGCCTGGGAATCGCCCAGGCGTGCCGTCAACAGCGGGCGTGCCAGGACGATGCGCCAGTCGTTGCCCTGGCGGCTGACCCCGATGTCGACGAACTGCGGGTCGAGTACCACCCGGCAGAAACTCTCGCGTACCGCTTTCATCGCCGCATCGGCATCCCGTGGCCCGGACAGGCTGATCGCCTGGACATTGACCATCGGGTAGGCCGCGCGCGACAACGCCTGTTGCAGGTCGCCCGGGCTGTCAGGCGGCAGGACCAGGCGTGGGTCCGCGGCCAGGGGCGGCAGTTCCAGCGAGGCTTGGCCACCACAGCGCTGGACCTGGCCGCGGTAGCTGTTGATCGACTGCAGCAGTTGCGTTTCGTCGCTGGCCAGGGCGTTGGCGCTGGCTGCCAGCCCCAGTGCGAGCAGGGTAAGACGCAGGTTGGAAAACAGGGTGCGCATGGACATCCTCCTCGAACGAACTGCGCACATGATGCGCGATAGCACCCGGGTCCAGGCAAGGTGTTTTGTGTGAAACCGAGTGCGGAATGATTTATTCACACCGCTGTCGAACCTGCCAGCCCACCCCGGATCGACTGCCCGGCCGGGGCCGGGTGACCATCGTGGGCAGGGTTCATTCAACAGGGTGCAATCATGCGTCTGAACTGGATCGTCGCGTGTCTTGTTGTTGTCTTTACCAGCGAAGCGGCCCTCGCGCTCGCCGAGCAATCCGCCCCCCAGCCGCAAGTCGTCATCGACAAGGCCGAGGCCCTGGAGCAGAAGGCCGCGGAAAAGGAGAGCCCGGCGGCGGAACCCAAGGCGCCGATCCTGACCAAGGTCGAGACCCAGGTGGTGGATCCGGCCGGTGATGCGGCGGTGGCCGACACCATCACCTGTCTGTCGCGGACCATTTATTGGGAGGCCAAGGGTGGGCAACCGGCCGACATGGAGGCGGTGGCCAGCGTCGTGCTCAATCGCCTCGGTCACGAAGGTTTTCCCGGGACTATCTGCGAGGTGGTCAAGCAGGGCTCGGAGAAAAAGGCCTGCCAGTTTTCCTGGTGGTGCGATGGTCGCCCCGACGATGTCCAAGAAGAAGATCGCTATGCGGTTGCCAAGGAAATCGCCCGCAAGGCGCTCAACCAGCAGCTCAAGGACCGCACCAACGGCGCCATGTACTTTCATGACCGCAGTGTCAGCCCGGATTGGGTCAGGCAGTACATCCGTACCGCCGAGACCGGCAAGTTCCTGTTCTACAAACCTCGGGACGACAAGGCGAAATAGTCCCGTGTAGCGCAATGGGGCGGTCAATCCCTGAAAATGGTCTTAAATAACCGTCAGGGGGTGCCGGCACGCTTCCCGTTCCTGCGGCCGGCCGGTTTGTCCTGCGCCGATGGAGGGCCGCATTGTGTCGATAAGATTGCGTCTGTACCTGCTGATTGGCAGTGGCCTGCTCACCGTGCTGGTCATGGCGCTGGTCGGTTACCTGGGCAACCTGCGGATGGCACAGGCCACCAGTGACAGCGAGGTGAGCATGACCTTGCTGCGCAACCATCTGGAAGCCGACATGATGCACGATGCCCTGCGCGCCGACGTGCTGTCGGCGATGCTGCTCGGGCTGGGCAAGAGCCCCAACAGCGAGGCCGAGGTGCGTGATTCGCTGGCCGAGCACACCAGGCACTTTCGCGAGGTGCTTGGCGAAAACCTCAAGCTGCCGGTCAACGACAGCCTCAAGAACGCCTTGAGCCAGATCCGACCGAGCCTGGACACCTACATCGGGGCGGCCGAGCACATCGTCGACCTGGCCATTGCCAACCCGGATGCCGCCCAGCAGCAATTGGGCTCGTTCAGTACCGCGTTCAGCCACCTGGAGGACGAGATGGCCAAGCTGAGCGAACTGATCGAATCCAATGCGCAGTCCAGCGGCGACGGCACCCGACAGACCGTCAGCCACGCCAACCTGGTCCTGGTGCTGGTACTGGTGGCCGGCCTGCTGTTGCTGCTGCTCCAGGGCCGTTGGGTCATCAGTGGCATCATGGGGCCCTTGCAGACGGCCAGCCGCATTGCCGCCGACATTGCCCATGGCGACCTGAGTACGAGAATCGACGAACCCCGGCAACAGGACGAGGCCGCGCGACTGATCCGCAACCTGGCAACCATGCAGCGCGACCTGCGTAGCATGATCGAGGTGGTGCGCAGCAATGCCCATGACGTCAACGACATGAGC
Source organism: Pseudomonas vanderleydeniana (assembly GCF_014268755.2). Lineage (NCBI taxonomy): Bacteria > Pseudomonadati > Pseudomonadota > Gammaproteobacteria > Pseudomonadales > Pseudomonadaceae > Pseudomonas > Pseudomonas vanderleydeniana. Next base: position 3,556,682 of record NZ_CP077093.1, read on the forward strand.
GTACAGTTGAGCGGCGGTTGTCATCAGGTCGCGGGCAGCAGCCAGCAACAGAGTGAAGCGGCCGGCACCATGGCCGCCGCGGCCAGCGAAATGACTGCAAGTATCGAAGAGATTACCCGCCACGCGGCGCGGGCCCTGAGCATGGCCAACCAGGCCGAGTCGCTGGCCAAGAATGGTGGGAAGGTGATCCACCAGGTGGTCAGTGACATGGATGACATCGCCCGTTCGGCCCAACACTCGGCACAGGTCATCCGTACGCTGGACAAGGAGTCCGAGGCGATCTTCGGCATTATCCAGGTGATCAAGGGGATCGCTGACCAGACCAACCTCCTGGCGCTCAACGCGGCCATCGAGGCGGCCCGCGCCGGTGAGCAGGGGCGGGGTTTTGCGGTGGTAGCCGATGAGGTGCGCGGCCTGGCAGGGCGTACCAGCGCCTCGACCCAGGAGATTGCCGACATGGTGCTGCGTATCCAGCACAGCACCCGCGAAGCCGTCAACAGCATGGAGGCGGGGGTGGCCCAGGTCGACAAGGGCATGGCAGTGACGGCGGAGGTCGAGCGCGCCATCAGTGAGATCCTCGAGGCAACCCTGCATACCAGCGAGCTGGTCAACGATATCTCGCGAACCATCGGCGAACAGAGCCTGGCGAGCAATGAAATTGCCCATCAGGTGGAAAAGATCGCCGATATGTCCACCGGCAATAATCAGATCATTGGCCAGACAGCGGCGAGCACCGATCAGTTGTCCAGCCTGGCCGGACAACTGTCGCAATCGGTGGACCGTTTTCGGCTCTGATGAGTGGCGGCGCTCAGGCCAGGTAACGCCGGAACCAGGCCACGGTTCGATCCCAGGCCAGCTTGGCGGCGGCCTCGTCGTAGCGAGGCGTGGAGTCGTTATGGAAACCGTGGTTGACGCCCTGGTAGATATGCGCCTCGTAGACTTTGCCGTTGGCTTTCAAGGCCTGTTCGTAGGCCGGCCAGCCATCGGTGATGCCCTTGTCCAGTTCGGCATAGTGCAGCAACAGGGGGGCCTTGATCCGGGGCACGTCTTCGGCCTTGGGTTGGCGACCATAGAACGGCACCGCCGCACTGAGCTCGGGATAGGCTACGGCGGCCGCGTTGGCAACCCCGCCGCCGTAGCAGAAACCGGTGATGCCGACCTTGCCGGTACTGGCCTCATGTTTCATCAGCCACTCGATGGCGGCGAAGAAGTCGTTCATCAGTTTCTCGGGGTCGACGGTTTTCTGTAGCGCGACACCTTTTTCATCGTTGCCGGGGTAGCCACCGACCGAGGACAGGCCGTCGGGCGCCAGGGCGATGAAGCCGGCCTTGGCCGCACGCCGCGCGACATCTTCGATATAGGGATTCAGGCCACGGTTCTCGTGTACCACGACGACCGCCGGTACCTTGCCGCTGACCTTGGCCGGACGCACGAGATAACCCCTGACCTGCTGATGCCCCTTGGGTGAAGGGTAGGTGATGTATTCGGCGACGATATCCGGATCGGTGAAGGGCACCTGCTCGGCCAGCGCGTAGTTCGGGCTGAGCGCCGCCAGTACGCTGGCGGCTGCCATGGTCCCCAGGGTGAACTTGGCTGCCCGGTCGATGAACTCCCGCCGGTTGATCCTGCCGTGGACGTAGTAGTCGTAGAGTTCCAGCAATTCGGGGGCAAAGTCTTTCGCGGTGAGACGTTCCATCGTTACGCTACCTTGTCGAGTGGTTCGAGAGGCTGATCCGGGCAATCGCGGAGGATCAATGCAATCGACTCATTAAAGCAGCCTTTGACGGTCCCATGAAACCCAGGGCGCCGGGAGGTGGCCGCCGGCACTGGCAGTAACGACGGCACACGGTGCGAGATGGTCGCACCGGGGAGAGGCGATCAGCCGAAACGACCGGTGATGTAGTCTTCAGTCTGTTTCATTTTCGGATGGGTGAAGATCGAGTCGGTAGCATCATGTTCGATCAGCTCGCCCATGAACATGAACGCCGTGTAGTCCGACACCCGCGCAGCCTGCTGCATGTTGTGGGTGACGATGATCACGGTGTACTGCTCCTTGAGCTCGGTGACCAACTGTTCGATACGACCGGTGGAGATCGGGTCCAGGGCCGAGGTCGGCTCGTCCAGCAGCAGGACCTGCGGGCGCAGGGCGATGGTGCGGGCGATGCACAGGCGCTGTTGCTGGCCGCCGGAGAGGCCCTGGGCGCTCTGCTTGAGCTTGTCCTTGACCTCGTTCCACAAGGCCGCGCCGTGCAGGGCCTGTTCGACCCGCTCATCCATTTCATGACGCGACAGCTTCTCGTGGTGACGCACGGCGTAGGCGATGTTCTCGTAGATCGACATCGGGAACGGTACCGGCTTCTGGAACACCATGCCGACCTGGCTGCGCAGGCGGTTCATGGAGTAGCCGGGCGCAAGGATGTTCTCGCCGTTGAGCAGCACTTCGCCACGGGCTTCCTGTTTCGGGTACATCGAATAGATGCGGTTGAACACCCGCAGCATGGTCGACTTGCCGCAACCCGAAGGGCCGATGATGGCCGTGATGCGTTTCTCCGGGATATCCAGGTCGATGGACTTCAGCGACCGCTGGTTGTTGTAGAAAAACTCCAGGCCACGAACGCGAATCTTGGTGTTCTCGCTGGCAAGGTCACGGGTCTTCATCAGGTCAGCCTATTACGCAAAAGGATCAATCGGGACAGCAAACTGAGCAGCAGGACGAACAGGGTCAGTACCAGGGCGCCGGCCCAGGCCAGCGAGTGCCAGTCCTCGAACGGGCTCATTGCGTACTGGAAGATCACCACTGGAACGCTGGCGATCGGCTTGAGCAGGTTGCTGCTCCAGAACTGGTTGCCGAAGGCGGTGAACAGCAGCGGGGCGGTTTCGCCGGTGATACGGGCCAGGGCCAACAGCACGCCGGTGATTACGCCGGCCTTGGCCGCGCGCAAGACGATCTGCAGGGTCAGCTTCCACTGCGGTACGCCCAGCGCCAACGCGGCTTCGCGCATGGTCGAGGGTTGCAGCTGGAGCATTTCGTCGGTCGTGCGGACCACCACCGGGATCACCAGCAGGGCCAGGGTCAGGGCACCGGCAATGGCGGAGAAACCGATCTGGTGGTTGCTCAGGATGTTCATCGGCAGGATCACGCCGGTGTAGATGAACAGCCCCAGCACGATCGACGGTGCCGACAGCAGGATGTCGTTGATGAAGCGCACCACGGCGCCCAGGCGCGAATGGCGGGCGAACTCGGCCAGCCAGACACCGGCCATCAGGCCGATCGGCGTACCGACCAGCAAGGCGATCAGCGACATCAGTGCACTGCCGTAGAACGCATTCGCCAGGCCGCCTTCGGTGCCCGGCGGTGGCGTCATGTCGGTGAACAGCCGCAGGTTGAGGGCTTCGAAACCGTTGATGACGGTGGTCAGGAGAATCCACACCAGCCAGGTCAGGCCAAACAGGGTGGCACCGCAACTCAGGACCATGGCGATACGGTTCTTGAGGGCGCGGTTGCGATAAAGACGTTCGTTGCCTGTCATAGCCCTTCCTTGCGTGAGAGTCGCATGAGCATCAGTCGCGCCAATGCCAGGACGAAAAAGGTCACGACAAACAGCAGGAAACCCAGGCCGATCAGCGCCGAGCGGTGCAGGTCGGTGTAGGCCTCGCTGAACTCGTTGGCGATGATCGAGGCAATGGAGCTGCTCGGCATCAGCAACGAAGCGGAGAACTGTTGGGCGTTACCCAGAACGAAGGTCACCGCCATGGTCTCGCCCAGGGCCCGGCCGAGGCCGAGGAACACGCCACCGACGACTGCCGAGCGGGTGTAGGGCAGGACGATGTCCCAGACCACTTCCCAGGTCGTGCCACCCAGGGCGTAGGCCGATTCCTTGAGGGTGGTCGGTACGCTGCGAAACACCTCGTGCATCACCGAGGTGATGAAGGGGGTGATCATGATGGCCAGGACGATGCCGGCGGTGAGCATGCCGATGCCCAGGGGCGGGCCCTGGAACAGCGGCCCTACCAGCGGCAGAGCGCCGAGGTAGTCATTGATCCACGGGGCCAGGTGTTCGGCCATGAACGGACCGAAGACGAACAGGCCCCACATGCCGTAGATGATCGAGGGAATCCCGGCCAGCAGCTCGACTGCCGAGGCAACCGGCATGCGCAGCCAGGGCGGCGCGACTTCGGTGAGGAAGATCGCGATGCCGAAGCTCACGGGAACGGCGATCAGCAAGGCCAGGAAGGAGGTCACGAGGGTGCCGTAGATCGGTACCAGCGCGCCAAAGTGATTATTGACCGCATCCCATTCGGTGCTGGTCAGGAAGTCGAGACCGAAGGTCTTGAAGGCGAGGCTGCCACCCCACAGGGTGGAGGCTGCGATGCTTGCCAGCAGGATCAGCACCAGCATGGCGGCGCCGAACATGGTTCGCTTGAACCACAGGTCATGCCGGTGATCGCGGGCGGCCCGTTCTTCACCGGCCACGTCGCTGCTGTAGGTGGACAAGGCCAGAGGTTGCACGGAGTCGTTCATCATTACTCTGCTCAAGTCCCGTCACCCGGCCGCAAGGCACGAGTGACGGGCGGTTTCAGGCGGGCGGATCAATGGGCGAAGTCAGACTTCCAGTAACCTTCGATGCGCTTGACCAGCGAGTCGGGCAGGGCCACGTAGTCCAGCGAGGCGGCTTGCTGCTGACCCTTCTCCAGCGACCACTTGAAGAAGTCGAAGGCGGCCTTGCTTTGTTCGGCATTCTTCGGCTGCTTGTACATGATGATCCAGGTGGTGGCGGTGATTGGCCATGCGGCATCGCCTGGAGCGTTGGTCATGATCAGGTTGAAGTCCTGGGCGCTGGCCCAGTCGGCGGTATCGGCCGCAGCCTGGAACGCCTTGGCGCTAGGCTCGACGAACTTGCCGGAAGCGTTCTTCATCTGGGCATGGGTCATCTTGTTCTGCAGGGCATAGGCGTATTCGACATAGCCGATCGAGTTCTTGATCTGCTTCACGTAGGCCGAGACACCTTCGTTGCCCTTGCCACCAACCCCCACTGGCCATGGCACGGTGGTGCCGAAGCCGATCTTGGATTTCCAGCCTTCGCTGGCCTTGGCCAGGTAGTTGGTGAAGTTGTACGAGGTACCCGAACCATCGGAACGGTGTACGACGGTGATCTTGCCGCCAGGCAGCTTCAGGCCTGGGTTGAGGGCCGCGATGGCAGGATCGTTCCAGGTGGTGATCTCGCCCAGGAAAATCTTCGCCAGGCTTTCACCGTCGAGCTTGAGTTGGCCGGCGGCAACGCCGTCGATGTTCATCACCGGTACGATACCGCCGATGACGCTGGGGAACTGACCCAGGCCTGCGGCCTTGAGTTCGTCAGCCGACAGAGGGGCGTCGGAAGCACCGAAGTCCACGGTAGCGGCCTTGATCTGAGCGATACCGCCGCCCGAACCGATCGACTGGTAGTTGATGCGGTTGCTGGAGGTCTTGCTGTAGTCCTGGGACCACTTGGACAGTACCGGATAGACAAAGCTGGAACCGGCACCGGTCACATCGGTAGCGTGGGCGACGCCGCTCAGGCAGAGGGAGGCCAGCAGGACCGACAAGCGTTTTTTGGTCAGCAAAATCACGAGAATACCTCGGGGCTCAGGGTTGAAAAGATGGATCTACATGTCAGATAGCCAGCGATTTAATGCCGGAAATATTTCTGTCTGATGACAGGGCGGGTAAATGACGAAATATTTAGAAATAACCCATTGATTGCGGAAGAGAAGTTTCGATGGGCCCGAGCGTTGGAACGCGAGGGATGAACCCGCGTATCATGCGCTCCCTTGCATTGCCCGCCCCAAGGATTCACTCATGCCGTTGAGCAAACGCGACCAGGCTCGAACCGAGCGCCTGCTGGTCGCCACCCTGACCGAAGCCTGCGAAACGGCCAAGTCCGAGATCGTTGGATTCGGTTGGTTGACCCATGAGGTCGACTACGCGGTCTTTCCTGCAAGCCTGCAGGTGATCTGGGTCTTCGACACCCAGTTGGAGCAGCGCCAGGCGTTGGCTGCCGGCCTGGATGCACGGATGCTTGAGCTGACCAGCATTGCGCTGGTCGATGCCGGTGTCACGCTCGATCGGCTCGCCGCCCATGTGCATTTCGACAGCGAAGAAGCCTGTCTGCGGGAAAACGCCGGGGACTGGTCCCGGCGTATTGCGAGCAAGTACGCGCCGCGTACCCGTCGATAGAAAAGCTTGACACCCTGCCCTGGACGTCCTTGTCTTGAGCAGCCTAGTGGACGGACGGCCTAGCGTTGTCCAGTCCAGAAATCATGCAGCCCACGCGCCGCAGGCTCGATGGCCGCTACACGCTGACGATGCAGGGTCACGTCGAAATCGGCAGGGAGTTCGAAGTTATCCTGTTCGGCGCACAGCGTGATCGCACCCAGCCATTGGGCCTGGGCTGTCGGCAGCTCCGGCCACTGGCTGACGCCGACGCCACGCAGGTAGCCGAAGCACCATTCCTCGGCCAGCACCAGCGGCTGCCCCTGGTGTTCGGTTTCCTCGAAGCGGGCCTTGAATCCCTGGGAATCGTTGGCCATCTGGGTCGCACGGGCGTTCATGTGGCGCACGGCCAGGTCGATGAAGCGCTTGCAGTCCTGCGGGGTTTCCCAGTTCGGGTTCTGGTCGCCCCAGATGGCCGGGAACCAGATCGAGATATCGATCGGCGTCGGCCCCGATACCAGTGCGGTCAGGTAGCCGTCCAGCTCCGAAGGGTTGAGGACGGAGTGGTCGTCACCGTATTTGAGCAGCATGTCTTCGATGAACTCGAAGTCGGCGTCGATCAATGGCTGGTCTTGCATGGGCGGATCCTTGGTGGGGCGGGCGCGGTAGCAACGCGTCGCGCTGGAGAAAGGCGCGCAGGATGGCGCGTTCCGGCGCATTTATCCAGCATGAAACACTCGTGGCGAGCGTGCCACCACGAGTGGGCGTGGTTCACTGCCCGAGCGGCGTGCGTCCGGACACGAAGTGGCCGACATCGTTGAAGCCTGGCGTCGAGGCATGTCCCGGGGTGACCAGCGAGTCGATGAAGGCTTCATCCTCGGCACTGATCTTCACCGCCAGCGCCCGGGTGTAGCTGTCCCACTGTTCTTCGGTCCGCGGGCCGACGATGGCCGAACTGACGGCGGCGTTGTTCAGTACCCAGGCAATGGCAAACTCGACGATGCCCACGCCGCGCCCCTGGGCGTATTGCTGGACCTGCTGGGCGATGCGCAGGGACTCCAGGCGCCATTCGGTTTCCAGGATGCGTCGGTCCTGCCGTCCGGCCCGGCTATTGGCGTCTGGTGTCACGTCGGGTGCGTACTTGCCGCTGAGTACACCGCGGGCCAGGGGACTGTAGGGCACGACACCCAGGCCATAGGCCGCGGCTGCGGTGATCTGCTCGATCTCGGCCTGGCGGTTGACGATGTTGTAGAGCGGCTGGCTGATCACTGGTCGGTCGACCCCGAGCCGTTCAGCTACGCGGATCACCTCGGCGATCCGCCAGCCACGGTAGTTCGACACGCCCCAGTAGCGGATCTTGCCCTGGCGTATCAGGTCGCCAATGGCCGCTACCGTGACCTCCAGCGGCGTATCGTGGTCCTCGCGGTGCAGGTAGTAGATATCGAGGTAGTCGGTGCCCAGGCGGGTGAGGCTGGCCTCGATGGCATTGAAGATGTGCTTGCGGCTCAGGCCTCGGCGGTTCGGCACGCCGTCGGCCGGGCCGAAGCCGACCTTGGAGGCAATGATCCAGTCATGGCGATGGCGGGCCACGCCTTCGCCAACGATCTCTTCCGAGCGCCCGGCATTGTAGACGTCCGCGGTATCGATGAAGTTGACGCCCTGGTCCCAGGCCTTGTCGATGATGCGCAACGACGTCTCGGTATCGGTCTGTTCACCGAACATCATGCTGCCCAGGGTCAGAGATGACACCTTGAGCCCGGATTGGCCGAGGATGCGATAGCTCATGCTTGAGGTCCCTATTTACGCCGAAGGAAGACCTTCAATCAGATACCAGAAGCCTGCCGTCGAGCAATCCCGCAATTTTCCTGCCATTACCGTTCGTCGGCACTGTCATTTCTGACAGGTATCCGGTCACGGAAAAATCGAGAAGTATTTTGTTACAGGCTTGCTGCAGAGCAGGTACCTGCCAATGTGGTCATCATTCTTGGCTTTACAGGGAGAGGGATAATGTTCAAACCCAGACATTTCGTGGTGCTGGCACTGTCGCTGGTCGTGGCCCAGGGGGCGATGATTCCGGCAGCCATGGCCCAGGCCCAGCCTGCACCAACGACGCAGGGCATTACCGCAACCAAGGCCGGTACTCAACTGGCAACCGCCATCACGAAAAAGAGTAAGCACAAGAAACACAAGAAAACCCAGCACTCGGCCACTCAGGGCAGCGCGCTGAAAGCCAGCGCCTAAAGAGCCCATGCAAAAAAGGCCTGACACCGGCGTGCCGGTTATCAGGCCTTTTTTATTGCGCGCGATTTACTGCGCGCGCAGACCCCGAGTCACGCGCAGGGCCAGCAGGCTACCGCCAACGATCACGGCGGCGAGCACATACAGCGCGGCATCGGTGGAACCGGTGGCATCCTTGATCCAGCCCACCAGGTATGGGCTGAGGAAGCCTGCCATCTGGCCCATCGAGTTGATCAGTGCCAGGCCGCCGGCGGCAGCGCCCGCACTGAGCAACGCGGTGGGCACCGGCCAGAACATCGGCAGGCCGGTCAGGGCGCCCATGGTCGCCAGGCTCAGGCCGAGAATGGCAATCGCCGGCGAACTGGCGAAGTTCACCGCGATCAACAGACCGACAGCGCCCATCAGCATCGGTACGACAAGGTGCCAGCGGCGCTCCTTGCGCAGGTCCGCCGAGCGCCCCACGAACAGCATGAACACGGCAGCCAGCAGGTAGGGAATCGCGCTGAGCCAGCCGATCACCAGGTTATCGCTGAAGCCGAGGTTCTTGATGATCGACGGCAGCCAGAAGTTGATGGCGTAGACGCCGCTCTGGATGCAGAAGTAGATCAGGCCGAACGCCCAGATCGCCGGGTTCTTGAACACCTCGCCCAGCGAGTCGCTGACGGTACGCGGCTTGTTGGCGGCGTCCTCGGCCTGGTCAGCCTCCAGTACTGCGCGTTCCTGGGCGGTCAGCCACTTGGCATGGGCGAACGAGTCGGCCAGCAGGAAGAAGGCGGCTATGCCCAACAGTACGGTCGGGATGCCTTGCAGCAGGAACATCCACTGCCAGCCCGAAAGTCCACCCTGGCCTGCGGCGAAGTGATTGAGAATCCAGCCGGAGAACGGGCTGCCGAGCAGCCCCGAGACCGGAATCGCCGACATGAACAAGGCCATGATGCGACCGCGGCGGAAGCTTGGGAACCACTGCGAAAGGTACAGCACCACGCCTGGGAAGAAACCGGCTTCCGCCGCACCGGTAAACAGGCGCAAGGTGTAGAACTGGGTCGGGGTGGTGACGAACAGCAGGCAGGTGGACAGCGCCCCCCAGGTGATCATCATCAAGGCAATCCAGCGCCGTGGGCCGAATCGGGTCAGTGCCAGGTTGCTCGGTACGCCGCACAAGACGTAGCCAATGAAGAAGATACCGGCACCGAGGCCGTATACCGTTTCACTGAACTTGAGGGCGTCGAGCATCTGCAGCTTGGCGAATCCAACGTTGACCCGGTCGAGGTAGTTGAACAGGTAGCAGATGAAGATGAAGGGGATCAGGCGCAGGGTGATGCGCTTGTATACGGCATTTTTCAAGTCAGCGGTGGCCTGGGGCAACGCGGCGCTCTGTGACATGTCGGTCTCTCTTTATTATGATTTTTCGCGATGCAAGAGTAACGTTGCTCGCCCTGTGAGTCTCGGCCACCCCGGCGTCGCTGTCTTTGTGCTGCTGCACAGGGTTTGCAGGCTTGACCTGTGCCGCTGAACAATTCACCTCAAGGCACCCAGACAAGGATTCATCCTCTCATGTTCGAACTGGAGCACGACCTCGCGCAGGACATCGTCGACCGCACGATGGCCATCCTGCCCTACAACGTGAACGTCATGGACAGCCAGGGGCTGATCCTCGGCAGTGGCGAGAAGGAGCGGATCAATACCCGTCACGAAGGCGCGCAACTGGTGTTGGCCAATGGTCGGGTGGTCGAAATCGACGTCCAGACCGCCAAATGCCTCAAGGGCGTGCAACCGGGCATCAATCTGCCGTTGCTGCACGACCAGCGCCTGATCGGTGTACTGGGCATCACCGGTGATCCGGACCAGTTGCGCACCTATGCCGCACTGGTGCGCATGACCGCCGAGATGCTGGTGGCGCAGCGACATCAGCAGGCCGAGCAGCAATGGCGGCGTCAACGCTGCGATGATCTGCTGGCGTTGCTGCTCGGCGACGGCGGCGACTCGCCACGGTTGCTCGACGAGGCCCGCCAGATGGGACTCAAGCCGCAACTGTCGCGGATTCCCTGCCTGTTCGAACTGGAGCCGGGGCAGGGCACCGACGCGCTGATTGCCTGGTTGCAGTCGCGCTATCCCGATAGCTGGTGCTTCAGTGCCTCCGAGTCCTCGCTCTTGTGGTGCCGCCCGGCGACGTTGTCACTGGATGAACCGCGCCTGCTGGAAAAGCTCGACGGGCTGGGCTGGAAGGTGCTGCGCATGGCCGTGGGCGGACCGGCTGACGGCCTGGCGGGATTGCGCCGCTGCTATCGCCGGGTCGGCGACCTGCTGGGCTACGGCCGTGAGATGCTGCCGCATACCCGTGTGCTGTTGCTCGATCGCTATCGCCTGCCGGTGTTGCTCTGGCGCTATCGAAACGACGATGCCCTGGAGGAACTGCTGACTCCGTTGCGCAAGGTGCTGGCCAAGGACAGCAATGGCCAGTTGCTCTCGACCCTGCGCAGTTGGTGCGAGCATGATGGCCAGAATCAGGCCTGCGCCGATGCGCTGGGTATCCATCGCAACAGCCTGCGGTACCGCATGGAGCGGATTACCGAACTCAGCGGCGTCGATCCGCTACGGCTCGATGGCATGCTGGCGCTGTACCTGGGCCTGCAACTGCTGCCCCAGGCTTGAGCCGAACGCCATGGAAACCGGCCCACAACGTGCCGGGTTTGTGTGAATGAACAATAAAGCCCGGCAATGCTTGTGCAGCAGACCGGCGTCATTCGCCGTTTCAACTGGCAGCATGGACGCTACAAGAACCGGAGAAGCCCCCCATGAAAATCATCATCGCCCCTGATTCCTTCAAGGACAGCCTGAGTGCCGACGGTGTGGCCAAGGCCATTGCCCAGGGGCTGGCCGAGGTCCTGCCGCAGGCGCAACTGCTCCAGTACCCGATGGCCGACGGGGGCGAGGGCACGGTGGAGTCGGTGCTCGCCGCCTGCAAGGGCGAGCCGCGTACCGAGACGGTCCGGGGGCCCCTGGGCAGCCCGGTGCAGGCCCGCTGGGGTTGGCTGCCACAAAGCCAGACCGCGATCATTGAAATGGCCGAGGCCAGTGGCCTGCAACGGGTCCCGACCGGACAGCGTGATGCGTGCATCACCAGCACCTTCGGCACGGGGCAGTTGATCGCCGCGGCCCTCGACGCCGGCGCCCGCAGAATCATCCTCGCCATCGGTGGCAGCGCCACCAATGATGCCGGCGCCGGCGCCCTGCAGGCACTCGGCCTGGGCCTGTTCGACGACCAGCAGCAACCATTGCCGTGTGGTGGCCTGGCCCTTGCGGGGCTGCATCGAATCGATCTGGCCGGGCTCGACCCGCGCCTTGCCGAGGTGCGTTTCGAGATCGCCGCCGACGTGAACAACCCGCTCTGTGGTGAACACGGAGCTTCGGCGATCTTTGGCCCGCAAAAGGGCGCCTCGCCGGCCCAGGTGCGTGAACTGGATGCCGCGCTCGGCCATTTTGCCGACTTGTGTGCCCAGGTGTTGCCAAGGGATGTCCGTGACGAGCCGGGTAGCGGTGCGGCCGGTGGATTGGGTTTTGCCGCCAAGGCTTTCTTCGACGCGCAGTTCCGTCCGGGGGTGGAAGTGGTTGCCGACCTGGTCGGGCTCGAGCAGGCGGTGCAGGGCGCCGACCTGGTCATCACCGGGGAGGGCCGGTTCGACGCCCAGACCCTGCGGGGCAAGACGCCTTTTGGCGTGGCGCGGATCGCTCGCCAGCACGGTGTGCCGGTCATCGTGCTGGCCGGTACCCTGGGTGATGGTTATGAGCAGATGTACCAGCACGGGGTCGATGCCGCCTTTGCCCTGGCATCCGGGCCGATGACGCTGGAGCAGGCCTGCGCCGATGCGCCAGGGCTGTTGTCGGCACGAGCCCGCGATATCGCCCGGGTCTGGAGGCTCGCCGCAACGCGTTGAGCACCAAACCGGTTGGTAGTGGCGAGCGGGCTTGCCCGCGCTGGGGTGCATGGCACCCCCGAACGCTGCATGCAGGGTGTGTCATGCACAACCGGGACTCAGGGCTCAGGGGGCTGAGCCCCCAGCGCGGGCGAGCCTGCTTTACCCCAGCGCCATTCATTGCAGGTCCGTTCACCGAAGGAGGGTGATGTCCTTCAGGGCATTCGGCGCTAAGCTTGCGAGTAGTCCGTTTGTCAGGAGACGCTCGATGGCTCGTGCCCGTCCGCAATTGATCAGTGCCAAGCTGGAAAAACCGTACCCCACCCAAGTCACTGTCGGCCTGCAAGAGGTCGACCTCAAGCGAACCCAGTGGCAGAAGCTCAAGCGCAAGGAGCGTGAAGCGGCGCTGGACAATCACTGGTTCCCCTGCGTACTCGGCCCCATCGATGCGTGAGCCTTCCCTGCAACATGCCGCTGCCACCCCCGTCCAACCTCGCCGCCTGGGCCCTGACCTGGTCGCCGGCCTGTCGATTGCCGGCCTGTTGTTGCCCGAGGCGGTTGCCTACTCGAGCATTGCCAATCTGCCACCCCAGGCCGGGGTGATCGCCCTGTTTGCCGGGTTGTTCTGCTATGGCCTGTTCGGTACCAGCCGTTTTGCGATCGTTTCGGCTACCTCGTCGTCCGCTGCGGTACTGGCGGCGGCCACCTTGTCGGTGGCCGGGACGGACCTGGCGTTGCGTCTGACCATGGCCATCGGCCTGGTGATGATCACCGGCCTGATGTTCCTGCTCGCCGGGCTGTTCAAGCTCGGCAGCGTGACGTCGTTCATTGCCAAGCCGGTCCTGCGCGGTTTTGCCTTCGGCCTGGCGGTGACCATCATTCTCAAGCAGGTGGCGAGCATCGTCGATGTGCATCCGCAGCACAGTGACCTGATCCGCTTCATCCCGGAGCTGCTCGGGCAACTGCCGCAGTGGAACTGGGCAAGCGCGTCGGTAGCGCTTGTGGCGTTGGTGCTGCTGGCGATCTTCGGGCGTCTGCGCCGCGTGCCGGGTGGGCTGCTGGTGGTGATGCTGGGTATCGTGGCGGGCAGGTGGCTGGATCTGCCGAGCCATGGCATCAACCTGATCGGGGTCATCGACCTGCAGTTGGCGGTGCCATCACTGCCGCGACTGGCTTTCTCCGACTGGCTGAAACTGGTGGAGCTGGGTTTTGCCCTGGTCATGATCCTGTATGCCGAGTCCTATGGTTCGATCAGCGCCTTTGCCCTCAAGCATGGTGATCGGGTCAGTTCGAACCGCGACCTGTTGGTGCTCGGTGGTGCCAACCTGCTGTCCGGGCTGTTTCATGGCATGCCGGCCGGTGCCGGGTATTCGGCAACCTCGGCCAATGAGGCCGCTGGTGCAACCTCGCGCTGCGCCGGGGTGGTGGCGGCGCTGGTCGTGCTGCTGATCGTCGCGACCCTGTTGCCGCTGATTGCGCTGACGCCCGAACCGGTGCTGGCGGCCATTGTCATTCATGCGTTGACCCGTGCCGTCAGCCTGGAGCCGCTGCAGCGCTATTTCGTCTGGCGACGGGATCGTTTCCTGGCAATCTGTGCGGTAGGGGCGGTGCTGTTGCTGGGGGTGCTGGACGGGCTGCTGGCGGCGGTGGCGATCAGCCTGATGCTGATGCTGCGCCAGATGTCATCGGCAGCCGTGCAGGTGCTTGGGCACCTGGCGCAGGGGCATGATTTCGTTGATTGCCAGTTGCACCCGCAGGCGCAGCAGGTGCCGGGCGTCCTGATCCTGCGCCCAGGGGAAGCGCTGTTTTTCGCCAATGCCGAACGGATCTTGCGCAGCGTGCAACGGTTGGCCGAGCAACAGGAACCGCCGGTGCGTGCGGTGATCCTGAGCCTGGAAGAGTCGCCGGATCTGGACGGGACCAGCATCGAGGCGCTGCAGGACTTCATCGTGCGTTTCAAGGGCGAGAACAAGATGCTGCTGTTTGCCCGCCTGAAGCATGAGGCGCACCAGGCCTTGCTGGCATTGCCGGAGGCGGATCTGTCCGAGGTCGTGCTCAGTGAGTTGAGCGTTTACGCCGTGGTGCAGCAGGTCGGTGCTGTCAAGGGCGGGGCCAATGCCTGATAGCGCAAAGGGGGCTGGCCAGGCTTCAGAGCCTCTTCGCGGGCAAGCCTCGCTCCTGCAGAAAAGGTGTCGTACGAACGACGCAGAGCCTGCAGGAGCAGGGCTTGCCCGCGAAGAAGCTCTCAAATCATGCGCCTACAGGTTCATGAGATCCTTGGCCTCCATGAACTGCACGCCCGCCGTCTCCATCTGCGCCATGGCCCGTTTCAGCGATCCATCCAGGTCGATGGCGCGGCAGGCGTCCGGGATCAGGACGGTGTTGAAGCCCGCCGCGCGTGCATCCAGGGCCGACCAGGCCACGCAATAGTCCAGGGCCAGGCCCACCAGGTACACCGTGTCGATGCCGCATTCCCTCAGGTAACCCGCCAGGCCGGTCGGCGTCTGGCGATCGGCTTCGACAAACGCCGAATAGCTGTCGATCTGCGGATTGCAGCCCTTGCGTATCACCAGTCGCGCATGGGGCAATTGCAGGTCGGCATGCAGTTGCGCGCCATGGCTGCCTTGCAGGCAATGGTCTGGCCAGAGTACCTGGGTGCCATAGGCCAGTTGCACGGTATCGAAAGGCTGGCGGCCGGGATGGCTGCTGGCGAACGAGGCATGGCCGGCAGGATGCCAGTCCTGGGCAATGATCACGTTGCGAAAGCGCGGGGCCAACCGGTTGATCAACGGCACGATTTCGTCGCCGCCGGCAACGGCCAGGTTGCCGCCGGGGATGAAGTCATTCTGCACGTCGATCACGATCAGGGCGCAGCGTGGGTCGTTCAAGGGCAGAGAGGTGGAGTTTGGCATGGGAATGTCCTTATGTACCCGGTTCAAGTGAGTGCCGAGCATACAAGCATGACACAGCTACCCGCGTCTGTAGCCAGTGCAAGAATGTGTCGGTACTGCGCGGTGCAACAGGTACGTGGTTGGCTGTCGCACCATGGAGAGAATCGCCCATGGCGCGATCAGCTAGGTGGCAAAGCGCTGGCGCAGAAGATCCGCCATGGTGTGCAGTTCCGGCGTCGGATTGCGCCCGATGAGCATGTAGGCATGGGCCTGGCCGACCCAAAACACCACGTTCATGCCACGGCGTACTTCCTCGGCGGGCGGCCTCGCGCTTTTCTTCGCTCGGGTGATGCACAGGGCCAGGGGCCCGTGTTTCGGGTCCAGGTAGGCCAGTTGGGCAATGGGCTCGCGCTCGTACTCGAGCATCTGCACGCGCTTGAGTTGCGCCCCTGGCAGCAGCAACTGCGTGGGCTCGAGCGCAATCCCGAGTCCCTTGTCCAGATTACGCAACTGAGCCTGCTGCGAGGCTTCGTCGTCCGGGAGGCCATCCAGAGTCTGCGTGGTGTAGAGCGTCATGTAGTCGGCGACCACGCTGCGCCAGTTGACGTCATCCTGCTGTTCCCTGGGTGCCTGCCACAACTGGAACAGGCGGTCGGCGGCAATCCCGGCGAACATGAAACTGGCCGCTACCGCTAGGAAGCCGCGCCGGCTCATCGAGGGTTTGGCCGGCTGTGCGGGCAGCGCCTCAAGCATGGCCTCCAGGCGGCTGCGCGGGGCTTGTTCCAGCAGCTCATCGTAGGCTGGCTGGAAGGGCAGGCTACTGCGCCCCAGCCATTCGACACGCTCGGCGACTTCAGCGTTTTCGGCGATGGCGACCGCTATCTGGGCGCGCTCCTCGGGCTCCAGCTGGTCGTCGAGAAACGCCACCAGCCGCTCATCGGAAGGCATGTGGTGAGAAAACTGGTCAGTCATCGCCGTTCTCCACGGGTTGAGGTGGGCACGGCACGCAGGGGCGGGTTGTCCGCCAGTTTCACGCGCGCGGCGGCGAGCCGGCTCATGACCGTACCGATCGGTACCTCGAGAATATGGGCCACTTCCTTGTACGACAGACCTTCGACATAGGCCAGGAACACGGTCTCGCGCTGGGCTTCGGGCAAGGCGTCGACACGCCTGATGACCTGCGCGGCCAGCACGTGGGTCTGTGCCACCTGTTCGCCGTCGAAGGCCAGTACCTCGTCGGCATCCACCTGGCCCTGGCCCCGGCGTACACGCTGGGAGCGGATCTCGTTGAGCCAGATCGAGTGCAGGATGCTGAAAAGCCAGCGATCCATGCGGGTGCCGGCAACGAATTGTTCGCCGCGCTCCAGCGCCCGGACGCAGGTAGCCTGCACCAGGTCTTCGGCGATGTGTCGTTGCCGGGACAACAGTAGGGCGTAACGCCACAGGCGTGTCAGGTGCTGACCCAGTTCGGCTCGTATTTCCTTGTCGCTGGCGATGGCAGCCTCCGCGTCTCTCGGTCTTCAGCTCTGGGTCGGATGGGCGATGGCATCGGCCAGGTCTTCATATTCTTCACACTGGGTGCCACACAGCGACTTGATCGTTTGCAACTGCTCCTGAGCCAGATCCAGTCGTCCCTTGATCACATAGGCCTCACCCAGGTACTCGCGGACCTGAGCGTAGCTCGGATCGAGCTTGACCGCCTGCAGGTAATAGCCGATCCCTTCGTCGGTACGTCCCAGTTTGCGGGTGGCGTAGCCACGGTAGTTCAGGGCCTTGGCGGTATTGGGGTTCTTCAGCGTATCGAGTACGTTCAGCGCCTCCTGGTACTGCTGGTCCTTGGCCAGGCTGTAGGCATAGTCGGCACGTGCATCGTCGCTGGCGCGACTGCTCACCAGAGGCTCACACTTGTTGGTTTTCGGGTTCCAGACCTGCTGACTGGTGCATTTGGGCTTGGGCGGTGCTGGCTCGTCGCCGGAAGCCAGTGCCAGGCTGCTCGAAAGTGCCGCGGCCAGGCCACCGGCGATCAGTACAGGAACGAGTAGGGTGCTTTTGCGAAGGCTCATGGGTAGTGCTCCAGAAGGTGGGCAACAATGAGAACGCCTGGAAGCGGGGTTTTATTCGGTACGGTGGAAAATTAATTCATGCGGCGCACAACCGCTATGGAAGCTGAATAGGGATTCGATGGAAGCGAGCAGGCGAACCCGCTCGCATCCAGTCGTTACGACGGATTACAAGCCTAGTTCAGAAAGCCCTGGATGGTCGTCCGGACGGCGGCCCAGTGGCCAGTGAAACTTGCGCTCCTCGGCCTTGATCGGCATGTCGTTGACGCAGGCGAAACGGCGAGCCATCAGGCCGTTCTCGTCGAACTCCCAGTTCTCGTTGCCGTAGGAGCGGAACCAGTTGCCCGAGTCGTCATGCCATTCATAGGCATAGCGCACGGCAATGCGGTTGTCGGTAAAGGCCCAGAGCTCCTTGATCAAACGGTAATCCAGCTCCTTGGCCCACTTGCGGGTCAGGAACGCCTTGGCTTCCTCGCGATTGTGGGCGAACTCCGCACGGTTGCGCCACTGGGTGTCCAGGGTATAGGCCAGGGACACGCGTTGCGGATCGCGGGAGTTCCAGCCGTCTTCGGCCAGGCGAACCTTCTCGATCGCCGATTCGCGAGTGAAAGGGGGAAGTGGCGGGCGAACGTCTGCGTTAGATGACATGGCAATGTCTCCAATTAAATAGGTTTCAGACTGATGTAGCGCTTTTTATCCAGGCGACAGTCGACCGGGCAGGAAAAATGCCATCCGTGTTGAGCTGCTTTTCCGGCTCAGGCCGTTGTCAGAGCGCCAATAACTTCCGCGCCATGCATTGCGCATTATCGGCTGCACCGTGGTCACCCATGACCAGTGCCACGGTAATGGCGCCGTCGATCAGGATCAGCAGTTGCCGGGCAACCACCAACGGATCGTCGATGCCATGTGCTTCACAGAGCTCGACGAGGTAGTCGAGCAGTTTCTGCTTGTGTTCCTTGGCCAGCAGGCGCACCGGGTCCTGCGGGTCGCCGGTCTCGCCGGCGGTATTGATGAAGGCACAACCCCGAAAACCTTCGGAGGCGAACCAGCCACCCAGCACGGTGAAGAGGCTGAGCAGTCGCTCGCCGCTGGTCGGGGCCTTGTCGACCTCGTCGCGGTACCACTGCATCCAGCGGATATCGCGCCGCCGCAGGGCCTCCACCGTGAGGTCGTCCTTGGTGCCAAAATGCTTGTAGATGCTCTTGCGCGCCACACCGGAGGTCTTGACCAGCAGATCGATCCCGGTGGCATGGATGCCGCCCTGATAGATGAGCCTTTCAGCCGTGTCCAGAAGGGTTTCGCGCGTTGGGTTGGGAGTGTTTTCGTTCATGGGAGAGATGGTAGAACGATCGTTCTCCATGGTCAACCCCGAATTTCAAATTTGCATCCGCGGCGGTTCGAAGCCCCGGTAGGCCCGGGTTCAAACCCCCTCGGTGTACGTCGGATCACGGCCGACCCCGCAATGCTGTGGGCGCCGGCCGCGTGAGATGTCAGACCTTGAAGAAGCTGACCTTGCGCGTCAGGTTGTCGGCCAGTGCCGAGAGCTCCCGGCTGGACAGGGCGACCTGGTTGGAGCCGACCGAAGTTTCCACGGCGGCATCGTGGATGCGATTGATGTTCTGGTTCACTTCCTGGGTGGCGACACCTTGCTGGGTGGAGGCGCTGGCGATCTGGGCGTTCATGTCGTTGATCGCGCCGACCTCCTGGCGGATACGGACCAGTGCATTTTCCGCGACGCGGGTCTGCTCGACGGTTCGCTGTGCCAGCTCCCGGCTGTTGCGCATGATTTCGGCAGTGTCACTGGCGCCCGATTGCAGCTGTCCGACCATCTCGCGAATTTCCCGGGTCGAATCCTGGGTTCGCGTGGCCAGGGAGCGGACTTCATCCGCCACCACGGCAAACCCCCGTCCGGCCTCGCCAGCGCGGGCTGCCTCGATGGCGGCATTGAGGGCCAGCAGGTTGGTGCGCTCGGCAATCGAATTGATCACGGCAACGACGTTTTCGATGGCCTGGCTGTCATGGGACACGCGACCCACCGATTCGGCCGCCTCGTCCAGCACCTTGGCCAGTTGCTGCATGTCGCTGGCCGTGGTCTGCACCACCTGCTTGCCGCTCTCGACCGCCTGGTCGGCGGCGCTACTGGCCTGCGCGGCATTTTGGGCATACGCCGCGATTTCGTGAACGGTGGCTGCCATCTGGTTGACCGCAGTGGCCATGCGTTCGGTTTCCCCGGTCTGCAGGCGCATCTGCTGGCTGTTGCTCTCGGAACTGGCCAGCAGCTGCGAGGACGAGCCCATCAGGTCATGAGCGACGGCGCGTACCTGGGTGATGGTCTCGGCCAGGTGGCGGTTGCTGGTTTTCAGGGTGCCCATGACACTGTCGGGGTGGCGAGTGTCGATTACCGTATCGAGTTGACCCTCAGCCAATTGCCGTATCGCATCGGCTACCGCTTCCGGCTCGGCGCCAAGCGTCGACTTGAGGTTGCGGATGATCAGCACCGAAACCAGCACACTGAGCAGCACGGCAATCGTGGTGACCAGCAGCATCAAGGTGGCGAAGTGACTGGCCGTGGTACGCACTTCGGCCAGTTGCTTGCCGATCGAGGCTTCCTCGTAGTCGATCAAGGCGTTGATACGCTTGAGCCACTCCTGGTAGGCCGGGGAAATATCGCTCAGCAGGAATGCCTGGGCCTTGTCCATGTCGCCTTGGCGGCGCACTTCGATCAGGCGGGCGGTGAGTGCCTGGGTGGTGCGTTCACTGTCCTTGATGTCTCCCAGCAGCCGGCGCTCGGTGTCTGATGCCCCCATCTTGCTGAAAATCGTGTCCATCGGCTGCGCCGAGGCCTGGTAGTCGGCGTTCAGTTTCTCGATGTTGCCCAGGTGGTTCTGCAGGCCGGCATTGTCACGCACCAGCACGGCATCGCGGATGGCAATGGCGCGATCATGCACGCTACCGCGGAAGTTGATCGCATAGCGTTGCTTGACTGCGCTGTCGTCACTGACATTGGTCAGCGTGGAGTCGATCAGGCCGACACGGTTGACCCCGATCAGGGTGACCAGGGTCAGGAGCGAAAGCACCAGCCCAAAGCCCAATCCAAGGCGTTTGGCGATTGTCAGGGAGCGGGGCATTTCAGGTTTCCTTAGCGTAAACGCAGGATTGATGTCAGTGAGCCATTACTTGGGTAGCGTTGTATCGCGTTACAAGGGCACCCCGTATTTGTTTTTATCTATCGCCATGATGGGACGAACCTCTCAGAGTTGGCAGCAATGACCTGTTCGAACACGAGCATCCAGCGCAATGCATGGTGTAAGCTCACTCATCCTCCGAATTCGACTCGAGCCCTATGCCGTCGCTTTTCAAACGTTCCCTGTTACCCAAACTGCGCAGCTTCCCGCTGGCTGCCGACTCCCTGACCATCCTGCCTTCGGCCGCCGAGTTCCGCCGCTGTCTCCTGGAGCGGATCGCCACGGCGCGTCAGCGCATCACCCTGGTGGCGTTGTACTTGCAGGAGGATGAGGCCGGGCAGGAAATCCTCGATGCGCTGCACGCGGCCAAGGCGGCTCGCCCAACGCTTGAAATCGTCGTGGTGGTCGACTGGCTGCGGGCCCAGCGCGGACTGATCGGTGCAGCCAAGCAGCCGGGCAATAGCGCCTGGTACCAGGCGCAGACCCGGGCCCATGAGACCGAGGTGCCGATCTACGGCGTGCCGGTACAGACCCGCGAGCTGTTCGGGGTGCTGCACCTCAAGGGCTTCATCATCGACGATTGCGTGATCTATAGCGGCGCCAGCCTGAACAACGTGTACCTGCACAAATTCGACAAGTACCGTTTCGACCGCTATCACCTGCTGCACAACAAGGCCCTGGCCGATTCGATGCAGGGCCTGGTGTACAAGGAGTTGCTGGCCTCCCATGCAGTCTGTCGCCTGGACCTGCCGAGCCTGCCGACCACCCGCAGCCTGCGCGGCGGTATTGGCGATCTGCGCAGCCGACTCAAAAGCGCCCAGTACGACACCCGGGCAGGTGGCGAGCCGAGCTTCAGCCTGTCGGTCAGCCCGTTGCTGGGGTTGGGCAAGAACAACCCATTGAGCCGAGTGATCTGCGAGCTGATTGCCGCCAGCCAACTGCAACTGACCATCTGCACGCCGTACTTCAACCTGCCGCTGGCGGTGACCCGGGAAATCAACCGGGCGCTGGAACGCGGGGTGAAGATCGACATCATCGTCGGCGACAAGACCGCCAACGACTTCTACATCCCGCCCAGCGAGCCGTTCAAGGTCATCGCGGCATTGCCGTACCTGTACGAGATCAGCCTGCGGCGTTTCGCCAAGCGGCACCAGGCGGCAATCGACAAGGGCTTGTTGAACCTGCACCTGTGGCGTGATGGTGACAACACCTATCATCTCAAGGGCATGTGGGTTGACCAGCGCTATACCTTGCTGACCGGCAACAACCTCAATCCGCGAGCCTTTCGCCTCGACCTGGAAAACGCCTTGCTGATCGACGATCCACGCAGTGAGCTGCTGGAAGTGCGGGCACGGGAGTTGGAACTGATTCTGCAAAACACACAGCGGATCGCCAGCTTCAGGGAGCTGGATACACTGCTGGACTACCCGGAGGCGGTGGGCAAGTTCCTGCGGCGGGTGAGTCGGGTGAAGATCGAGCGATTGCTCTATCGGATGCTCTGATTCGTTGTTGGGGCGGCGGGTTGCTGGCGATAGCGCTGAGCCTGGCACCCTGGATCTCATTGAATGGCCGCCTTTGGCGGATCGCCAGCAAGCCGGCTCCTACAGGCTTCATGGCGCGCCTGTCACGCATGCATGACGCCAAAAACCTGTAGGGGGGGCCAGGTCTGTCGGGGCGACAGACCTCCCAGGCGACCGCATTCGCCCGGGAGGCACCACGACCTTAGTTCAGGCCCAGCTTGCCGCGCAGGGTCGACAGGTCTTCTGCCAGGGTGTTGACCGGGCCGACCAGGGCCTTGCGGTCATTTTCCTTGACCTTGTCATAGGTCTCGAAGCCGCCGTCCTTGGTCTTGTACTTGGCCAGGATCTTTTCCACGGTGGCAAAGTTCTTGTCGACTTTGGCGGCGAAGGCCTTGTCCTGCTTCTCGATCTGCGGACGGAACAGGTCGACGATTTTCTTCGCGCCGTCGATGTTGCCCTGGAAGTCATACAGGTCGGTATGGCTGTAGCGGTCTTCCTCGCCGGAGACCTTGGTCGCAGCCACTTCTTCCAACAGGGCGGCAGCGCCACCCACGACTTTCTCAGGCGGGAAGGTCAGACCGGCAACGCGCGATTGCAGCTCCTTCACGTTCTTGTCCAGGCCGTCGGCCAGATCGCCCAGGCCCTGGGTCGAGTTCTCGGAGAACAGGCTGTACTCCAGGCGGTGGAAACCGGTGAAGTCCTCGGCCTTGACGCCTTTTTCGTGGTCGTCGACGCGGGAGTCGATGGCCGCGTCCAGGTCACTGAACAGCTCGGCGATCGGTTCGATCGACTCGTAGTGAACGCGGGTAGGGGCGTAGAGCTTCTTGGCGGTCGCCAGGTCGCCTTTCTTCACGGCGTCGGTGAACTGCTGGGTCTTGCTGGCCAGTTGGTCAAGCTGCTCGGTGACGTAGATCTTGTAGTCCGAAACCGGGCCCACCAGGTCCAGCGGTGCAGTGGCCGCGAAAGCGGAGAGCGGAGCGTGCAGCAGGCCGACGGCCAACAACAAAGCAAGAGGCGACTTCTTCATGAGAACTTCCCAGGTGAGTTAAGGATTAAGCCTTGGATTTTTGTTGTGTTGCAGAAAGCAGCGAGCGACCGATGAAGTCCTGGTCGCCGGTGACACCCGGCAAGGTGAAGAAATAACCGCCACCGATAGGCTTGAGGTATTCCTCCAGGGGCTCGCCGTTGAGTCGGGTCTGGACAGTGATGAAGCCTTGTTCCAGGTTCGACTGGTAGCAGATGAACAACAGGCCCATCTCCAGCTGGCCGTTCTTGCTGACGCCATTGGAGTAGTTGAACGGCCGGCGCAGGATCAGGTTGCGCTGCGACTCGGGAGTGCGCGGATTGGCCAGGCGGATGTGGGAATCGAGCCGGATGCGTTTGCCCTCCGGGTCATTGCTGTAGTCCGGGACCTCGGCTTCGGTCTTGCCACCGATAGGCGCGCCGGTGATTTTCTCCCGGCCAAAGATGCTTTCCTGTTCCTGTAGCGGGGTACGGTCCCAGCGCTCGACCAGGTTGCGGATGATCCGCACCGCCTGATAGCTGCCGTTGGCGGCCCAGGCCGGCTCGTCGCTGCCGGGCTGAACCCAGACGATGCGGTCCATGGCGCTGTTGTCGTTGGAGTCCGGGTTGGCCGAGCCATCACGGAAACCGAGGAAGTTGCGCGCGCTCTGGGCCGGCTCGCCAGGCTTGGCCGGTGCCTGTGGCGGGACGGTGCCTTCCTGCTTCCAGCGCACCAGCAGCAGGTCCGGGGTGTTCTTGACGATGTCGCGCAGGGCGTGGATGTTGGTGTCCGGGGTGTTGGAGCAGAACTGGATGCTCAGGTCGCCATGGCACAGGCCCGGTTGCAGCGCATCGTTGGGGAAACCGACCATCTGGCTCAGGCGCTTGGGCTTGACCGATTCCAGGCCGAAGCGCTCGTCGAACAGCGAGTTGCCAACCGAGACGGTGATGGTCAGGTTGTCCGGGGTGACGACCGGACCGAGGATGCCGGAGTCCAGGGGCGGCAGCTTCGGATCGATCTGCCGGACTGCGCCGCCACTCATCAGGAATGCAATGCGTTCGTTGAGGGTGCGGAACAGTCGCTCCAGGTCCTTGCGGTCGCTGGCCAGGACGTCGAAGGCGACGAACATGCCGGCCGCCGGGCGCGGCGTGACGATGCCGGTCTGGTGCTTGCCATGGAATTCGTGGCGGTCCTGGGTCTTCTCGCTGCTCGGGGCCTGGGTGACCTGGGACTGGGTTTGCGAGGCGGCCATGGCCGGGCAGCTCAGGGCACTGCCGGCGATGGCGGCGCCAGCCACGCCCATGCCCAACAGGACACGGCGGCGGTCGGCGGAAAATTCGTTGTTGCGCTCTGTTGAATCGCTCATGTTCGGGTCGTCTGCTGGTTACAGGCCGGAAAGGCCAAGGGCTGGGTCGATTCCATCGAGTGCATCGGCCAGGACCTTGGCCTTGTCGGCAATCTGTTTGCGCTTATCAGCGCCGACCGTGTCGTAGGTGACATAGCTGTCGCCGTTGCGCAGGCCATTGAGTTCGGCATCCAGGGCCACTGCGGCGCTGTCGAGCTTGGGCAGCAGATCGGCGGCCGACTTCACCAGCAGCGGACGCAGCAGGTCGATGACCTTGCGCGTGGCCTGCAGGTTGGCTGCGAAGCCGTTCAGGTCGACATGGCTGTAGCGTTCTTCCTCGCCACTGCTGCCACGGGTTTCGGCGATGCTGTGCATGCTGCGGGCGACGATGCTGACCAGTTGCTCCGGGGGTAGCGACTGGGCCAGCAGCTGCTGCTTGAGGGTGATCACGTCTGCTTGCAGGCGTTCGACCACCGGCTTCAGGCCGTCGAGGCTGCGCTGCTGGAACAGGCCGTATTCGATACGGTGGAAGCCGTTGAAGCCGGTGTCCTGCTCGCGTTTTTCGTAGTAGTCGGCGCGGGCGTTGATGCCGTTGTCCAGTTCGGAGAAACGCTGGGCCGCCGGAGCCAGACGCTGGTAGGCCTCACGGGCCGGCACGTAGAGCGCCTGCGCCTGGGTCAGGTCGCCAGCGGCAATCGCCTGCTGCAGGGCGTCGACCGCCTTGATCAGGGCTCCGCCCTGGGTGCTCAGGTAGACACGGAACTCCGACAGCGGACCAATGAACGCGGTCATCGACGGACGGGCCTTGGCGGCCGCTTCCGAAGCCGCTGTCGGGGTCACGTGCAGGGTGCCACGCGGGTTGCTCAGCAGGCCGCAGGTGATGACGTAGTCGCCAGGGGCAAGGTTGGCGTTGATCACCTGGCTCAGGCCTGGCGCTATGTTCTCGCGCTCTTCGACGACCAGTACGCCGTCGAGGATTTCCCATTCCACCGCACGATCGGACTTGTTGACGATACGGAAGCTGTTCGGCCCGGCCGGCACGGTCAGCGCGTTCGGGTCGCAACTGTGGCCGAGGATATTGACCGTAATCTCGTTGTGATGGCTTTGCCGCTTGCTCGCGGCCAGTTGCGAGGCGTAGTAGAACAGTCCACCGGCCGCGATCATCACGATCACCGAGCCGGCTACCGCCCAGCGCAGGGCCTGGGGCGGTTTGCCAGTTGCAGGGTTGGACATGGGTAACCTTACTGGTTGGTAACGGAAGAGGTTTGCTTGGCGGCCGACGGTGCAGCCGGGATGAAGAACATCACCAGGGCGACCACCAGGTACAGCAGGTAGGCGGCCAGCACGCTGACGGTCGGTGCATCCTGGTAGCCGAACATCCCGGCCAGGACTGAACCGGCAGGGCCATCCATCGGCAGTGTGGCGCTGATATCGAAGACCACATCCTGCAGGTGGTTCCACAGGCCGGCTTCATGCAGCGCCTGCACCGAGTTGGCGAGGATGCCGGCGGCCACCACGAGGATGAACAGCCCGGTCCAGCGGAAGAACAGGCCCAGGTTCAGGCGCATGCTGCCGCTGTAGATGGCAAAACCGACAAGGATCGCCAGGATCAGGCCGAGCAGGGCACCGATGGGGGCACCTGGCCCTTCGCTCTGCTGGAACACCGCCAGCAGGAAGAACACGGTTTCCAGGCCTTCGCGAGCCACGGCGAAGAACACCATGGCGATCAGCGCCCAGACTTGATGCCTGGAGGCAGCCAGGGCATGGTCGAGGGAGACGTGCAGGGAATGCTTG
This sequence comes from Pseudomonas vanderleydeniana, assembly GCF_014268755.2. Taxonomy (NCBI): domain Bacteria; kingdom Pseudomonadati; phylum Pseudomonadota; class Gammaproteobacteria; order Pseudomonadales; family Pseudomonadaceae; genus Pseudomonas; species Pseudomonas vanderleydeniana. The sequence goes on from NZ_CP077093.1 coordinate 3,582,825, forward strand.
ATGGAGCGCGAGACCTTGCGCATCCAGAACACCATCGAGCTGAGGATGCCGACGGCAACCAGGCCGACGATGCCCTCGAACAGTTCCTGCTGTTTTTGCGGGAATTCGGCGCTCATCAGCTCCAGGCCGCCGCCCACCAGCAGCGCGAGGGCAGCGGCGAGAAACACCCCGATCCAGACGGCGGGCATCCATTGGCCACGGCCAGTCTGCTTGAGATAACTGGCAATAATGCCAACGATGAGCGCGGCTTCGATGCCTTCGCGCAACATGATCAGAAAGGGAACCAGCATTCGGCGATCGCGTCCGTTACAAAAGTGGATAGTAATTTGTAACATAATGATACTCATTACTAAACAGCTTTTACGGCTTATAGCTGAACCGGGGCTGAACGGCAGGGCCTCACCTGTCAGGTGGCCAAGGCGAAATCGACTGCCGCTCCTGCATGCAGCTCGGTGGTGTCGAGCAACGGCAGGTGGCTGTGTTCGGGCTTGATCAGCAAGCCGATTTCAGTGCAGCCCAGGATGATCGCCTGCGCACCGCGCGCCGCCAGCCTCGCGATGATCTGCTGGTAAACCTGCCGTGAGTCTTCGTTGATGACGCCCACGCACAGCTCGTCATAGATGATCCGGTGCACGGCCTGGCGTTCCTCGGCCTCGGGGATCAGCACCTCCAGTCCCTGGGCCACCAGCCGTTGCTTGAGAAAATCCTGTTCCATGGTGAAGGCGGTTCCGAGCAGGCCGACCCGGGTTGCACCCCTGGCCAGCGCGGCTCGTCCGGTCGGCGTGGCGATATGCAGGAAGGGGATGCTCACGGCCCCCTCGATCTGTTCTGCCAGCCGGTGCATGGTGTTGGTGCAGAGCACCACGCACTCGGCGCCGCCGGCCTGCAGTCGCCGGGCCGCATCCTGCAGGATCAGCCCGGCGTCATCCCAGCGTCCGGCGTGCTGGGCCTGTTCGACAGGGCCGAAGTCGACGCTGTACATTAGCAGCGATGCCGAGCGCAGCGGGCCGAGACGCGAACGAACCTGCTGGTTGATGATCCGGTAGTATTCGGCGCTGGACTCCCAGCTCATGCCGCCGATAAGGCCGATGGTGCGCATGCGGTGCTCCTGTCGATGGGGGAGCGTGCAGTCTGCTCTCTGGCGTCGAGTGCGATCTATCAGGAAATTTCATATGCCCGCAGAACGCTCCGGAGCCTTCCCGCCGCCTGCCCAGTCGTTGCTGGACGGGCGCCTGTGTCTGCAATTGTTGCCACGCTCAGCCTACAGCGCGCGTGATCCGGTGCAGTGGCAGACCCTTGGGGTCGCCCTGGAGCAGCAGCGGGGCGTGCATGCGATCGACTCCGACCACCGGGTGGACTTTGATACTCACCCTGGAACCCTGGCACTGACGCCACCGGGTGTCGAGGTGTTTTCCGAATCCGCCGAGGGTGGCGAATACCTGCTGGTGCGCTGGCAACTCGAAGATGATCGTCCAGGGTTGCAGCATCGACTGGAGAGCCCCGGCCATGCACGGGGACTGGCACTGGGGCGGCAACTGCGCCGGCTGCTGCTGGAGCCGGGCGCTGATCCATTGATGCTGGAAGCCGCTGCACTGGAGTTTGTCAGGTTGTGTGAATCCATGCCGGAGGGCAAGCCCGGGCAAACCGACTTCTCGGCCGTTCTGCATCGTTTTGCCGAAGACTTCGCCCAACCCCTGAGCCTGGCGCAACTGGCGGCCGGGCAGGGGCAGTCGGAGTTGCGCTTTCTGCGCGATTTCACCCGGTCCATCGGCATGACACCGCATGCCTATCTGCTGGAGGTGCGGGTGCAGGCGGCACGACGGATGATCGAGTTTGGCGATCTGCCGCTGGCGGAGATTGCACTGGATTGCGGTTTTGCCCACCAGTCTCACCTGGGCAGCGCCTTTCGCAAGGTGCTCGGGATCACGCCTGGGGAGTACCGCAGGCGTGTCACGGGTCGTTAAGTCGCCCTCCTACATGTCCAGTCGGGTCCACTGCCCAGGCGATGGCTGTTCGACCACCGCTTGGGGCACCACCTTGCCTGTGGCCTCTTCAACCCGTTGCGCGACAGGCGGGTCATCGGAGAACAGCATCAGGCTGGCGTCATCCAGGCTTTTATCCGATTGCCCGCGCAAGCAGTAGCTCACGCCCAGGTACAGTGACGTCACGGCCAGCAGGTTCAAGAGGATTTCCAGCATCGGGATTTGCTCCTGTCCGTGAGTGCTCAGGCAATCTGCGCCGACTGATGGGCCAGCGTGCGATCTGCCACTCGCACCGTACGCCAGGTGTTGTAGGCCATCAGCAGCATGCCGCCGAGAAAGAACACGCCACCGACAAAACGCACGATGAACCCGGGGTGGCTCGCCAGCAGTGCCTCGACGAAGGAGTAGGTGAGGGTGCCGTCCTCGTTCACGGCTCGCCACATCAGGCCCTGGGTGATGCCGTTGACCCACATCGAGGCGATGTAGAGCACGGTGCCGATGGTGGCGAGCCAGAAATGCAGGTTGATCAGGCCGACACTGTGCATCTGCTCGCGACCGAACACCCTGGGAATCATGTGGTACAGCGAACCGAAGGTGATCATCGCCACCCAGCCCAGGGCGCCCGCGTGCACGTGACCGATAGTCCAGTCGGTGTAGTGGGAGAGGGCGTTGACGGTCTTGATCGCCATCATCGGTCCTTCGAAGGTCGACATGCCGTAGAACGCCAGGGACACCACGAGGAAGCGCAGGATCGGATCGGTGCGCAGCTTATGCCAGGCGCCCGAGAGGGTCATCATGCCGTTGATCATGCCGCCCCAGCTCGGTGCCAGCAGGATCAGCGACATGGCCATGCCCAGCGACTGCGCCCAGTCCGGCAGGGCCGTGTAGTGCAGGTGGTGCGGGCCGGCCCAGATGTACAGGGTGATCAGCGCCCAGAAATGCACGATCGACAAGCGATACGAGTAGACCGGCCGCCCTACCTGCTTGGGCACGAAGTAATACATCATGCCGAGAAAGCCCGTGGTCAGGAAAAAGCCCACGGCGTTGTGCCCATACCACCACTGCACCATGGCATCGGTGGCACCGGAGTAGACCGGGTAGGACTTGAACCAGCTCACCGGGATCGACAGGTGATTGACCACGTGCAACATGGCGATCACCAGAATGAAGGCACCGAAGAACCAGTTGCCGACGTAGATGTGGCGGGTCTTGCGGCGCACCACGGTAGTGAAGAACACGATGGCATAGGCGACCCAGACCACCGCCATCCAGACCGCGCCGCTGAATTCGATCTCGGCGTACTCCTTGGTGGTGGTGTAGCCCAGCGGCAGGCTGATGAACAGGATCACGATCACCGCTTGCCAGCCCCAGAAGGTGAACGCTGCAAGGCTGTCGCTGTACAGCCGCACCTGGCAGGTACGCTGGACCGCGTAGTAGCTGGCGGCGAACTGTGCGCTACCGGCGAAGCCGAAGATCACCAGGCTGGTGTGCAACGGGCGCAGTCGGCCGAAGGTGGTCCAGGGCAGATCCAGGTTCATCTCGGGCCAGACCAGTTGCGAGGCGATCAGCACACCCATCGCCATGCCGATCACGCCCCAGAACACGGTGGCGATGACGAACTGTCGGACCACCTTGTAGTTATAGGCTTCTGTGTTTGCTGCTGTACTCATGGTCAAGTCTTCCACGGTTGCCAGATCGTGCCGGGCCACCCTGGCCCGGCATGACGCGACTGTAGGAATTGCCATGGACGCAAAACAGACTCAGAAATGGCTCATTCATGCGGATCAGGCTTTTATCCTGGCTGGATTGGCTTCGATCCACTCTGATCCGTATTTTTGTTGATCCCTTTGCACTGTTTGTCCGTAGCGGCATGGCAGGGCGCTGATCGACAAAGCTCCAGGATATGGGTGACGATCGTTGCTGTCGGGTCCTACAGAAAAAAACCGTATTTCAGATTTGCCGCCTCTTCGATGGTGTGCGAATTTGTTCGCCCCCACGGTAGGTCGATTGACGCTTTCGTGGTTAACTTCGGCCTCTTCAACATTTTCTGGAAGGATTTCGCTCATGGCTCAAGTCACCCTCAAAGGCAACCCGGTCAAGGTCAACGGCCAACTGCCACAGGTCGGCACCAAGGCCCCAGCCTTCTCCCTGGTCAACGCCGGCCTGGCTGACGTCACCCTGGAAAACTTTGCCGGCAAGCGCAAGGTGCTGAACATTTTCCCAAGCGTCGACACGCCGACCTGCGCCACTTCCGTTCGCAAGTTCAACGCCCAGGCCAACGACGTGGCCAACACCGTGGTGCTGTGCATCTCGGCTGACCTGCCATTCGCCCAGGCGCGCTTCTGCGGCGCCGAAGGCCTGGAAAACGTCCAGAACCTGTCGACCCTGCGTGGTCGCGAGTTCATCGAGAACTACGGCGTGGCTATCGCTGAAGGCCCGCTGACCGGCCTGACCGCTCGTGCGGTGGTGGTCCTGGATGAAAACAACAACGTCCTGCACAGCGAGCTGGTTGGCGAAATCGCCGACGAGCCCAACTACGACGCCGCCCTGGCCGTACTGAAGTAAACGGCAGCACGCGTCACCGACGGCCTGGCATTGTCCAGGCCGTTTTTGTCTGTGCCGCCCGTGTGGCGAGCGGGCTTGTCCGCACTGGCGCGCGAAGCGGGCCTGAAACCTGAATCCCATTTCAACTGTCATACCGCGATGCCTGGTCACAGGCCGCTCTGGTCTGGGCCTTCCGGACTCTGCCGTGCTGTGACAATTTGTGTTTGGCCGTAGGTGTCAACGGCATATCGTGGTTAACTTCGACCTTTCTCCTACAACTGTTCAAAAGGATTCGCTTCATGGCTCAAGTGACGCGCAGGGGTGTGGTGGTGCAGGTCAACGGCGAGCTGCCGCAGCCCAGCACCCGGGCGCCGGCATTCTCCCTGGTGAACAAGGACCTGGCGGATGTCGCCCTGGGTGACTTTGCCGGCAAGCGCAAGGTGCTGAACATCTTCCCCAGTGTCGACACCCCCACCTGCGCCAGGTCGGTCCGCACGTTCAACGCCCATGCCAATGCGCTGAGCAATACCGTGGTACTGTGCATTTCCGGTGACCTGCCGTTCGCCCAGGCGCGTTTCTGTGGTGCCGAAGGCCTGGACAACGTACAGAGCCTGTCGACCTTGCGTGGCGGCCAATTCATGCAAGACTACGGTGTAGCCATTGCCGACGGCCCACTCGCGGGGCTCACCGCCCGGGCCGTAGTGGTACTCGATGAGCAGGACCAGGTGCTGCACAGTGAACTGGTCGCCGATATCGGCCAGGAACCCGACTACGCCGCCGCCCTCGCTGTCTTGCAGTAAGCGACCTTGCCTCTGTCGACGGCCTGACCCTGTCCAGGCCGTTTTTCATTGGCGTTTCAGTGCCTTGGTCGAAGGTCGAAGAAGGTCATGCAAAGGTAAATTGCCGGTAAAGGCACTTTGCATGAAACATTTGAGTGCTTATCTTTCATCCTCCTAAGGAAGAAGCTCTCGCACATAATGGTTGGTCATTCCATGCAATCCTCTGCTCCTCGCAAGTCCCGTCGTTGGCTGTTCGGCCTGTTCACCGTGTTGATCATCGCGGCGCTGTGCTGGCATTTCTGGCCAGCCGGCGATCACAAGACCGAACACAAGCAGCCCGCCGGACGTACCGGCAAGAGCGGCATGATGCGCCCCGGCTTCGGCGCCTCCACCGGCCCGGTACCGGTGCGCGTGGCACCGGCGACCGTCGGCGATTTCCCGCTCTACTACAAGGCGCTGGGTACCGTGACCGCGCTCAATACGGTCAATGTGCGTGCGCAGGTGGGCGGGCAACTGGTCAAGATCAACTTCCAGGAAGGGCAGATGGTCAAGGCTGGCGATGTGCTCGCCGAGATCGACCCGCGCAACTATGAAAGCGCCTTGCTGCAGGCCCAGGGCACCTTGTTGCAGAGCCAGGCCCAACTGAAGAATGCCCAGGTCGACCTGCAGCGCTATCGCGGGCTGTATGCCGAGGACAGCATCGCCAAGCAGACCCTGGATACCGCCGAAGCCACCGTGCTGCAGTACCAGGGCACCGTGAAGAACAACCAGGGTGCGGTCGACGCCGCCAAGCTGAACCTGGCCTTCACCAAGATCCGCGCGCCGATTTCCGGACGCCTGGGCTTGCGCCAGCTGGACGTCGGTAACCTGCTGGCGGCCAACGATACCCAGGCCGTCGCGGTGATCACCCAGACCCAGCCGATCAGCGTGGCGTTCACCCTGCCGGAGAACAACCTCGACGTCGTGTTGCCACGTTTCCGTAGCGGTGCGCATCTGCCGGCCGAGGCCTGGGACCGCGGCGACGTGAAGCTGCAGGCGACCGGTGTGCTGCAGAGCCTGGACAACCAGATCGACATCACCACCGGCACCCTGAAGTTCAAGGCGCTCTACGAGAACAAGGACCAGAACCTGTTCCCCAACCAGTTCGTCAATGTGCGCCTGCTTGCCGACACGCTGAAGGGCGTGATACTGGCCCCGAGTGCGGCGATCCAGTTCGGTACCGACGGCACCTTCGTCTATGCGCTGGATGGCGAGAAAAAGGTCAAGATTCGTCCATTGAAAGTCGGTCCAAGCGACGGCAACGTCACCGTGATCACTTCGGGCCTGGCCGCCGGCGATCGCGTCGTGCTGGAAGGCACCGACCGTCTCAAGGACGGCGGCGAGGTGGAAGTGGTCAATGACAGCCAGGACGTGCCGAGCACGCCAGCAGGGCAGTTGCATGGCTCCAAGACCAAGGACGCGGACGCAGGGGCTGAGGCCAAGGCGAAAAAGGTCGGCGCATGAATCTCTCGCGGCTGTTCATTCTCCGCCCGGTAGCCACCACCCTGAGCATGCTGGCGATTGTCCTGGCCGGGGTGATCGCCTACCGGCTGCTGCCGGTCTCGGCACTGCCCCAGGTCGACTACCCGACCATCCGCGTCATGACCCTGTATCCGGGCGCCAGCCCGGATGTGATGACCAGTGCGGTCACGGCCCCCCTGGAACGCCAGTTCGGGCAGATGCCCGGGCTGACCCAGATGGCATCCACCAGCTCCGGCGGTGCCTCGGTGCTGACCCTGCGCTTCAACCTCGACATCAACATGGATGTCGCGGAGCAACAGGTCCAGGCGGCGATCAACGCGGCAACCAACCTGTTGCCCAAGGATTTGCCGGCACCCCCGGTGTACAACAAGGTCAACCCGGCCGATACCCCGGTACTGACCCTGGCGATCACCTCGAAAACCATGCTGCTGCCCAAGCTCAACGACCTGGTCGACACCCGCATGGCGCAGAAGATCGCCCAGATCAGCGGCGTCGGCATGGTCAGCATCGCCGGTGGCCAGCGCCAGGCGGTACGGATCAAGGTCAATCCCGAGGCCCTGGCGGCCAACAGCCTGAACCTGTCCGATGTGCGCACGCTGATTGGCGCCTCCAACGTCAACCAGCCCAAGGGTAACTTTGATGGCCCGACGCGGGTATCGATGCTCGATGCGAACGACCAACTGCGTTCGCCCAAGGAATACGCCGAGCTGATCCTCGCCTACAAGAACGGGGCGCCGTTGCGCCTGAAGGACGTGGCCGAGATCGTCGATGGCGCGGAAAACGAGCGCCTGGCGGCCTGGGCCAATGAAAACCAGGCCGTGCTGCTCAACATCCAGCGTCAGCCGGGGGCCAACGTCATCGAGGTGGTCGACCGGATCAAGGCGCTGTTGCCGAGCATCACCGACAACCTGCCGGCCGGCATCGACGTGGCCGTGCTGACTGACCGTACCCAGACCATCCGCGCCTCGGTTACCGACGTCCAGCATGAACTGCTGATCGCCATCGCCCTGGTGGTGATGGTGACGTTCCTGTTCCTGCGCCGGGCCAGTGCCACGATCATTCCGTCAGTGGCCGTGCCGCTGTCGCTGATCGGTACCTTTGGGGTCATGTACCTGGCGGGCTTCTCGGTCAACAACCTGACGCTGATGGCGTTGACCATCGCCACCGGTTTCGTGGTCGACGATGCCATCGTCATGCTGGAAAACATCTCGCGCTTCGTCGAGGAAGGCGACAGCCCGATGCAGGCGGCCCTCAAGGGCGCCAAGCAGATCGGCTTCACCCTGGTGTCGCTGACCCTGTCGCTGATCGCGGTACTGATCCCGCTGCTGTTCATGGCTGACGTGGTCGGGCGGTTGTTCCGCGAGTTCGCCATTACCCTGGCGGTGGCGATCCTGATTTCCCTGGTGGTCTCGTTGACCCTGACCCCGATGATGTGTGCCCGCCTGCTCAAGCGCGAGCCCAAGGAAGAGGAGCAGGGGCGTTTCTACCGCGCCAGTGGTGCCTGGATCGACTGGCTGATCGAAGCCTACGGACGCAAGCTGCAATGGGTACTGAAGCACCAGCCGCTGACCCTGCTGGTCGCCATCGGTACCCTGGCGCTGACCGTGTTCCTTTACCTGATGGTGCCCAAGGGTTTCTTCCCGGTGCAGGATACCGGGGTGATCCAGGGCATTTCCGAAGCGCCGCAGGCCGTATCGTTCGCGGCCATGAGCCAGCGCCAACAGGAGCTGGCCAAGGTGATTCTGGCCGACCCGGCGGTGGAAAGCCTGTCTTCCTACATCGGTGTCGATGGTGATAACGCCACCCTCAACAGCGGCCGCCTGCTGATCAACCTCAAGCCGCATCGCCAGCGTGATCTCAGTGCGGCCCAGGTCATCAACCGTCTGCAACCGCAAGTTGACCAGCTGGTAGGTATCCGCCTGTTCATGCAGCCGGTGCAGGACCTGACCATCGAGGACCGCGTCAGCCGGACCCAGTATCAGTTCAGCATGTCCTCGCCGGATGCCGACCTGCTCGCCGAGTGGAGTGGCAAGCTGCTGCAGGCCCTGGCCGAGCGGCCGGAACTGACCGATGTCGCCAGCGACCTGCAGGACAAGGGCCTGCAGGTGTACCTGGTGATCGATCGCGATGCCGCCTCGCGGCTGGGAGTCTCGGTTTCCGATATCACCGATGCGCTGTACGACGGCTTCGGCCAGCGGCAGATCTCCACCATCTACACCCAGGCCAGCCAGTATCGCGTGGTGCTCCAGGCCCAGGCCGGGGAGAAGATCGGTCCGGCGGCGCTCGACCAGATCCACGTCAAGACCACCAGCGGCAGCCAGGTTCGCCTGTCGAGCCTGGCCCGGATCGAGGAACGCCAGGCGCAACTGGCGATTTCCCATATCGGCCAGTTCCCGGCGGTGACGATGTCGTTCAACCTCGCGCCGGGCATCGCCCTGGGCAAGGGCGTCGAGATCATCGACCAGGTCAAGCAGGACATCGGCATGCCGATCGGCGTGCAGACCCAGTTCCAGGGCGCTGCCGAAGCCTTCCAGGCCTCGTTGTCGAGCACCTTGCTGCTGATCCTGGCGGCCGTGGTGACCATGTACATCGTGCTCGGGGTGCTCTACGAGAGCTACATCCACCCGGTGACGATCCTCTCGACCCTGCCATCGGCCGCGGTCGGTGCCTTGCTGGCGCTGATTCTCAGCGGCAACGACCTGGGCATGATCGCCATCATCGGTATCATCCTGCTGATCGGTATCGTCAAGAAGAACGCGATCATGATGATCGACTTCGCCCTCGACGCCGAGCGCAACCAGGGCATTGCGCCCGAGCAGGCGATCTACCAGGCGGCACTGCTGCGCTTCCGGCCGATCCTGATGACCACCCTGGCCGCGCTGTTCGGGGCCGTGCCGCTGATGCTCGCCACCGGTTCCGGGGCCGAGCTGCGCCAGCCGCTGGGCCTGGTGATGGTTGGCGGGTTGCTGGTCAGCCAGGTACTGACGCTGTTCACCACGCCGGTGATCTACCTGTTCTTCGATCGCCTGGGACGACGTTGGGGCCGCCATCCGAGCCGCCTGGAGCAGGCGGACACATGAACCTTTCCGGACCCTTTATCCGTCGACCGGTAGCGACCATGCTGCTGAGCCTGGCGATCGTCCTGCTCGGTGGCGTCAGCTTCGGCCTGTTGCCGGTGTCGCCGTTGCCACAGATGGACTTCCCGGTGATCGTGGTGCAGGCCAGCCTGCCGGGTGCCAGCCCGGAGGTGATGGCCTCGACCGTGGCCACGCCACTGGAGCGTTCCTTCGGGGTGATCCCCGGGGTCAACACCATGAGCAGCCGCTCCAGCCAGGGCTCGACCCGGGTGATCCTGCAGTTCGACCTGGACCGTGACATCAACGGCGCGGCGCGCGAGGTGCAGGCGGCCATCAACGCCTCGCGCAACCTGCTGCCCAGCGGCATGCGCAGCATGCCGACCTACAAGAAGGTCAACCCGTCCCAGGCGCCGATCATGGTGCTGTCGTTGACTTCCGATGTGTTGCAGAAGGGCCAGCTGTACGACCTGGCCTCGACCATCCTGTCCCAGAGCCTGTCCCAGGTACCGGGCGTGGGGGAGGTGCAGATCGGTGGCAGCTCGCTGCCAGCGGTGCGCATCGAACTCGAACCCCAGGCGCTGAACCAGTATGGGGTGGCGCTGGACGACGTGCGCACCACGATCGCCAATGCCAACGTGCGTCGGCCCAAGGGGTCGCTGGAGGATGACCAGCGCAACTGGCAGGTGCAGGCCAATGACCAGCTGGAGAAGGCCAAGGACTACGAGCCGCTGATCATCCACTACCAGAACGGCGCCGCCCTGCGCCTGGGCGATGTGGCGAAAATCAGCGACGGTGTCGAGGATCGCTACAACAGCGGCTTCTTCAACAATGATGCCGCGGTACTGCTGGTGATCAACCGCCAGGCCGGGGCCAACATCATCGAGACGGTCAACGAGATCAAGGCCCAGTTGCCGGCGTTGCAGGCGGTGTTGCCCTCGAGCGTCAAGCTGAATTTGGCCATGGACCGTTCACCGGTGATCAAGGCCACCCTGCATGAAGCCGAGATGACCCTGCTGATCGCCGTGGCCCTGGTGGTGCTGGTGGTCTACCTGTTCCTCGGCAATTTCCGTGCATCGCTGATTCCGACCCTGGCGGTACCGGTGTCGCTGATCGGCACCTTCGCCATCATGTATTTGTACGGGTTCTCCCTGAACAACCTGTCGCTGATGGCGCTGATCCTGGCCACGGGGCTGGTGGTGGACGATGCGATCGTGGTGCTGGAGAACATTTCCCGGCATATCGACGACGGTGTGGCGCCGATGAAGGCGGCCTACCTGGGGGCGAAGGAGGTCGGTTTCACCCTGCTGTCGATGAACGTGTCGCTGGTGGCGGTGTTCCTGTCGATCCTGTTCATGGGCGGGATCATCGAGAGTCTGTTCCGCGAGTTTTCGATTACCCTGGCCGCCTCGATCGTGGTCTCGCTGGTGGTGTCCCTGACCCTCACGCCGATGCTCTGCGCCCGTTGGCTCAAGCCGCATGCCAAGGGCGTACAGACGCGCCTGCAACGCTGGAGCGAGAAGGCCAACGACCGCATGGTCGACGCCTATGGCAAGAGCCTGGACTGGGTGTTGCGCCACCGCCGGCTGACGCTGCTCAGCCTGCTGATTACCATCGGCGTCAACATCGCGCTGTACGTGGTGGTGCCCAAGACTTTCATGCCGCAGCAGGACACCGGGCAGTTGATCGGTTTCGTGCGCGGCGATGATGGCCTGTCGTTCGGCGTGATGCAGCCGAAGATGGAAACCTTCCGCAAGGCCATTCTCGCGGACCCGGCGGTACAGAGCGTGGCCGGCTTCATCGGCGGCAACAACGGCACCAACAACGCCTTCATGCTGGTGCGCCTCAAACCCATCAAGGAGCGCAACATCTCGGCGCAAAAGGTCATCGAGCGCCTGCGGGTGGAGATGCCCAAGGTCGCTGGCGCACGGTTGATGCTGATGGCCGACCAGGATCTGCAGTTTGGTGGCGGTCGCGAACAGACGACTTCCCAGTACTCCTACATCCTGCAAAGCGACGACCTGGCGGCGTTGCGCGAGTGGTACCCGAAGGTGATCACTGCGTTCAAGGGGTTGCCGGAGCTGACGGCGATCGACGCTCGCGAGGGGCGTGGGGCCCAACAGACCACCCTGGTGGTCGACCGCGACACGGCCAAGCGCCTGGGCGTCGACATGAGCATGGTCACCGCCGTGCTGAACAACGCCTACAGCCAACGGCAGATCTCGACCATCTATGACACCCTGAACCAGTACCAGGTGGTGATGGAGGTCAACCCCAAGTATGCCCAGGACCCGGAGACCCTGAACCAGGTCAAGGTGATCGGCAAGGACGGCGAGCGCATCCCGCTCTCGGCCATCGCGCACTACGAAAACAGCCTGCAGGAAGACCAGGTCAACCATGAGGGGCAGTTCGCTTCGCAGAGCCTGTCGTTCGACATGGCCCCTGGCGTGACGGTGGAGCAGGGCACGGCCGCGATCGAGCGGGCGGTGGCCAAGCTCGGCCTGCCGGAGTCGGTGATCGCCAAGATGGCCGGGACCAGCGATGCCTTTGCCGCGACGCAGAAAAGCCAGCCGTTCATGATTCTTGGGGCGCTGGTGGCGGTCTACCTGGTGCTCGGGGTGCTCTACGAGAGCTACATCCACCCGCTGACCATTCTGTCCACGCTGCCGTCGGCCGGTGTCGGCGCGTTGCTCAGCATTTACCTGCTGGGTGGCGAGTTCAGCCTGATTTCCCTGCTCGGATTGTTCCTGCTGATCGGGGTGGTGAAGAAGAACGCGATCCTGATGATCGACCTGGCCCTGCAACTGGAGCGCAATGGCGGCCTCGAGCCCCAGGCGTCGATCCGCGAAGCCTGCCTGCTGCGCCTGCGGCCGATCCTGATGACCACCCTGGCGGCGATCCTCGGCGCTCTGCCGCTGATGCTCAGCACCGCCGAAGGTGCGGAGATGCGCCAGCCGTTGGGCCTGACCATCATCGGCGGGCTGATCTTCAGCCAGATCCTGACGCTTTATACCACCCCGGTGGTTTACCTTTATCTTGATCGCCTGCGCCACCGTTTCAACGCCTGGCGCGGCGTACGTACCGATGGTGCTCTGGAAACTCCGCTATGACTGACCCTGCATACCGCAATGTGACCGCGCAGGCGGCCCAACGCCTGGAAATGGCGCGTGGCTCGCGCCTGCTGAGCCTGGCCCTGTGTGGGTTGATGCTCAGCGCCTGCGCCGTTGGCCCGGATTACCAGCGCCCGGATGCCGCCGCCCCGGCGCAGTACAAGGAAGCAGCCGGCTGGCGCCAGGCCCAGCCCAGCGATGCGCTGGCCCGTGGCGCCTGGTGGGAGCTGTACGGTGATCCGGTGCTCAATGGCCTGGTGGAAAAGCTCAACAGCAGCAACCAGACCGTGGCCCAGTCCGAGGCACAGTTTCGCCAGGCCCAGGCGCTGGTGCGCAGCTCCCGCGGGGCGTTCTTTCCGAGCGTCGACCTGAGTGCCGGCAAGACCCGCTCCAGCCAGGGCACCGGCAGCAGCAACTCGAGCCTGAGCAGTTCCTCGAGCGGAATACGCGATACCTACAACGCCCAACTGGGCGTGAGCTGGGAGGCGGATGTCTGGGGCAAGCTGCGCCGCGGCCTCGAGGCGGACAAGGCCAGTGCCCAGGCCAGCTTCGCCGACCTGGCGGCGATGCGCCTGAGCCAGCAGTCGGAACTGGTACAGAACTACCTGCAACTGCGGGTGATCGACGAACAGAAACGCCTGCTCGAGGCCACGGTGCAGGCTTACGAGCGTTCGCTGAAAACCACCGAGAACCAGTACCGTTTCGGCGTCTCGGGCAAGGCCGCGATCGCCCAGGCCCAGACCCAGCTCAAGAGTGCCCAGGGCGACCTGATCGACCTGGCCTGGCAGCGCGCCCAGTTTGAAAACGCGATTGCCGTGCTGACCGGCCAGGCACCGGCCGACTTCAAGCTGGTGGCGACCCGGGATGTTCCGGCGTTGCCGCAGATTCCGCTGGGCCTGCCTTCGCAACTGCTTGAGCGACGTCCGGATGTGGCGTCGGCCGAGCGTTCGGTGATCGCCGCCAACGCCAAGATCGGCGTAGCCAAGGCCGCCTACTATCCGGACCTGACCTTGAGCCTGTCCGGTGGCTACAGCAGCAGTACCTATGCCGACTGGATCAGCCTGCCGAACCGCTTCTGGTCGGTGGGGCCGAAACTGGCGATGACCCTGTTCGACGGCGGCCAGCGTTCGGCGGAAGTGGAGCGCACCGAGGCGGTGTATGACCAGACCGTCGCCAAGTACCGCCAGACCGTGCTGGATGGCTTTCGCGAGGTGGAAAACTACATGGTGCAGCTCAAGGTCATGGAGAACGAGGCAGGGGTGCGCCAGCAGGCGTTGGACTCGGCCCGTGAATCCCTGCGCCTGACCGAGAACCAGTACAAGGCCGGCCTGATTGCCTACCTGGATGTGGTCACCGTGCAGACCACGGCCCTGAGCAATGAGCGCAGCGTGTTGAGCCTGTTGCAAAGCCGCCTGCTCGCCAGCGTGCAACTGATCGCCGCCCTTGGCGGCGGCTGGGACGGGGCGACCGAACCGGTGGCCGCCAAGTAGCCGCGCCCCCTGTAGGAGCCGGCTTGCTGGCGATCCGCCGCAGGCGGCCATCCAAGCATATGCCTGGCCGGCTGGCGCCGCTGTCAGTCACGCGGGCCGAGGTCTATACGCACGAATGTGCCCTTGGAATTGGGGCCCACCTTGCCGGCGCGGCTGAAGAGCTTGTAGTAGGCCAGGTGCACACCATCGGCCAGTTCAAGAAAGTACTCCGCATCCAGGCGAATGATGATGTCACGGTCGGCCCGGGTCACCAGGACGTCGCTGAGCACCGGCTCGTTGGGGCCGCCGAGGCAGAGGCCGACCCTGTCACCGGCGGTCTGCCCGGGATACTGTTCGACCAGGAACTTCACGCTGTTGCAATGCCTGAGCAGGTAGTCACGGGTCACGCCCGGAAAACCGACTTCGTCGTCCACCACGGGCTTGGTACCGGCCTGGTCATGATTGGGCACGCGCAGGTCGATGGTGAAGGCCACGGGGTCCGACTCGTAGGTAACGCCGGCATGGTTGCGCACCTTGAAGGCGACCTTTGAAACCCCGTCTTCATGCAGGTACTTGTAGGGTAACCATACCCTGAGCGGAAAGTGCAGGGGGCCGGGCAACGGCACAGGCACCTCATGCACACTGCCGGTAGGCGAGGTGTAGAGCAGGGTCATGTGGTCGACTTGGCCACTTTGTGCGGGGTCGGGCCAGGCGTTCTCGATGTCCAGGGCAAGATTGGACGTGAGGGCGGCGACAGGCAGAAGATTGTGCTGCGGATAGTGGAAGTTTCCCAGTGCCAGCGCAATATGCGGGGCGGGAAGGGGGGTGTGATCCATCGTCGTGGTCTCCATCGTGGCTGACAAGTGACAGGTGCTGCCTGGGCAACACCTGTCCCGCTGGCAATCCGGATGGATACAGCTGCCAGATACCCATTAGGGCCCGTGCGCTTGATACTGGCTACTGTCAGTTCTGACAGTTTTGCCAGGTTCCCGACGAACGTCAGATCACGGCGATTTCCACCTCGTCACCCGCCCAACGTACCGGCCAGACCCGCAGTTGTTGCTCCGGATACTCCAGGCACAGGCCGTCTTCCAGGCTGAAGTGCTGCTTGTACAGGGGCGAGGCGATCACCGGCTGGCCCTTGATGTGACCCACGATGCCACGGCCGATCACATTCGCACCGGACAGCGGGTCATGGTTGTCGATGGCGTACAGGGTGCGCCCCTGGCTGGCATCGGGCAGGTAGAACAGCGCGACCTGTGCGCAGTGGAACCAGACCACCACGCCGGAGTTCTCCACCAGGTCTTCGCGGCGGCAGACCGCCTGCCACTGGAAGTCGCTGGCAACGCTGTGTTGTGCGGTTGATTGGCCCATCAGACCACCTCCTCATGTACGGGAATCAGGTTGAGTTCGTTGGCGCGCACGGGGCGACGCTGCGCGCGCTCCTTGACGAAATGGATATCCGGGTCGCCGCGCTGGTCGTTGACGAAGGTGCGGAAGCGCTTGAGTTTTTCCGGGTCGCTGATGGCGTTGGCCCATTCGCATTCGTAGCGGTCCACCACCAGTTGCAGTTGGCTTTCCAGCTCGGCCGCCAGGCCCAGGCTGTCGTCGATGATGACCGCCTTGAGGTAGTCGAGACCGCCTTCGAGGTTTTCGCGCCACACCGAAGTGCGCTGCAGGCGGTCGGCGGTGCGGATATAGAACATCAGGAAACGGTCGACGTAGCGAATCAGCGTCTCGTCATCCAGGTCGGTGGCGAACAGCTCGGCATGGCGTGGGCGCATGCCGCCGTTGCCACAGACATACAGGTTCCAGCCTTTCTCGGTAGCGATCACGCCGATGTCCTTGCTCTGCGCCTCGGCGCATTCACGGGTGCACCCGGAGACGGCCAGCTTGAACTTGTGCGGGGCACGCAGGCCCTTGTAGCGGTTCTCCAGCAGCAGGGCCATGCCTACGCTGTCCTGCACCCCGTAGCGACACCAGGTGCTGCCCACGCAGGATTTCACCGTACGCAGTGACTTACCGTAGCCGTGGCCGGTCTCGAAGCCGGCATCGATCAACTCGCCCCAGATCTGCGGCAGTTCGTGCAGTTGTGCACCGAACAGGTCTATGCGCTGGCCACCGGTGATCTTGGTGTAGAGGTCGTATTTTTTCGCCACGGCACCAAGGGCAATCAGCTTGTCCGGGGTGATTTCGCCGGCGGCGATCCGTGGAATGATCGAGTAGGTGCCGTTCTTCTGCATGTTGGCCATGAAGGTGTCGTTGGTGTCCTGCAGCGGTACCAGCGCCTTGTCCATGATCGGCCGGTTCCAGCACGAGGCGAGGATCGAGCCCACCGCCGGCTTGCAGATATCGCAGCCGGTATGCCCCTTGCCGTGGCGACCGAGCAGTTCCTCGAAGGTTTCGATGCCACCCACCCGGACCATCGCGTACAGTTCCTGGCGGGTATAGGCGAAGTGTTCGCACAGGCTCTTGTCGACTTCCACGCCGCGGGCGACCAGTTCGTGTTCGAAGACCTGCTTGAGCAGTACGCTGCAGCCACCGCAGCCGGTTGCGGCCTTGGTCTGCGCCTTGAGTTCGGAAAGGTCGCTGCAGCCGGCGTCGACCGCGCAGCAGATCGCGCCCTTGGTGACGTTGTGGCACGAACAGATGGTCGCGGTTGCCGGCAGGGCATCGGCGCCGAGGGTCGGTGCGCCTTCGCTCAGCGGCAGGATCAGGCTGGCGGGATCCTGGGGCAGGGCGATTGCGTTCTGCACGTATTGCAGCAAGGTGTCGTAATAGCTGTTGTCGCCGACCAGCACGGCGCCGATGACTTTCTTACCTTCGGCATCGACCACCAGCCGCCGGTAGGCCGAATTGGCCTCATCGATGAAACGGTAGCTGCGGGCGCCCGGAGTCGCCCCATGGGCGTCACCAATCGAGCCGACGTCGACGCCGAGCAGCTTGAGCTTGGTCGACATGTCGGCGCCATTGAAGGTATCGGCGGTCTCACCGGCCAGGCGTGCGGCGACGTTGCGCGCCATGCTGTAGCCTGGGGCGACGAGGCCGAACACGCTGCCGTTCCAGGACGCACATTCGCCGATGGCCGAGATAGTCGGGTCGCTGGTCTGGCAGTGGCCGTCGATGACGATACCGCCTCGTTGCGCGATTTCCAGTCCGCTGTTGCGGCCCAGCAGGTCCTGTGGCCGAATGCCGGCTGAAAAAACGATCAGGTCGGTTTCGAGAAACTCACCGCCTTCGAAGTTCATCCGGTAGCGGTACTGCTCACCAGCGACGATTTCCCGGGTCGCCCGGGAGAGGTGGACACCGACACCCAGGCCTTCGATCTGTGCCTTGAGGGCGGCGCCACCGTCACCGTCCAGTTGCACCGGCATCAGCCGTGGGGCGAACTCGACCACGTGGGCCTCCAGGCCCAGGGACTTCAGCGCGTTGGCTGCCTCCAGGCCCAACAGTCCACCACCGACCACTACGCCGCGACGGGCTTCGGCCGCCGCCGAGCGAATCGCGTCGAGGTCGTCGAGTGTCCGGTAGACCAGGCGTGCCGAGCCTTCGGAGCCGGGAATCGGCGGAACGAACGGATAGGAACCGGTGGCCAGGATCAACTGATCGTAGGGTTGGCGCCCGGAGCGAGTGACGATCTCCCGGCGATCACGGTCGATCTCCAATACTTCCACGCCCAGATGCAGGTTGACGCCATGTCGCTCGTACAGGCCGGGCTCGCCAAGGGCCAAGGCGTGGGCATCCTTGCCGGCAAAGTACTCGGACAGATGCACACGGTCATAGGCCGGTTGCCACTCTTCGCCGTAGACATGCAGTTCGAAGTGACGCAGGGCGCCGCGTTCGATCAACTGCTCGACGCAGTGATGGCCCACCATGCCATTACCCACGATCACCAGTTTCTTGCGATGTTCGACATTCACGATAGCGTTCATGGAGCTTCCTCGGATCACGGCCAGTCACGGGCTGGCCCAGCCAGAAAAAATGCAAAAAAAAACGCCTGGAGCCGAAGCTCCAGGCGCCTTTGCCTGGTGTTTTATTCCTGTTCTGTCGGTGATCGCCGTTGACCACTGGAACGGTCTGCCTGGTCATTCATGGCAGAGGGTAATCGGATAAAAGCAGGGAGCGTGCCAAGTGCCGGGTTGCCGGTTTTTCCGGGTTTTTTGAGCGGTTCCTGGGTAAAAGCGACCTGTGTTGGTGCATCCTGCGGGGCATTCGCCAGCTATGGGGGCGTTCTTCCGGGCCTTTTCGCGGTTGTGGCTCAGTACACATCCCGCACATAACGCTTGTCCGCCGCCAGTGCCGTGACATAGGCCTGCGCCGCCTCGGCATCCAGGCCGCCGTGGGTGCGTACCACCTGCTTGAGTGCCGCATCTACATCCCGTGCCATGCGACTGGCATCACCACAGACATAGAAGCCCGCGCCATCCTCCAGCCAGGCCCACAGTTGCGCACCTTGCTCGATCATCCGTTGCTGCACATAGATCTTCTGCGCCTGGTCCCGGGAAAACGCGGTATCGAGACGATGCAGGTGACCCTGTTCGGACCACGCTTGCAGCTCCTCGCGATAATAGAAGTCGCTGGCCGCGTGCTGCTCGCCGAAGAACAGCCAGTTCCTGCCGGTGGCCCCGGTGGCCTGGCGCTCCTGCAGAAAGGCGCGGAACGGGGCGATCCCGGTGCCCGGGCCGACCATGATCATCGGTGCGCGAGGATCGGCTGGCGGTCGAAAGTTCGCCGATTTCTGCACGAAGATCGGTACCTCCAGGCCTTCGGCACGATCGGCGAGAAAGCCGGAGCAGCAACCGGAGCGTGCTTGCCCGGCGCGCTCATAACGCACGGTGGACACCGTCAGGTGGACTTCGCCCGGATGCACCTTGGGACTTGAGGAGATCGAGTACAGCCGCGGCTGCAGCGGTTTCAGGCAATCGACCAGTTCCTGGGCCTGCAACTCGACTTGCAGCTCGCGCAACAGGTCAGCCGGTTGCCGGCCCCAGAGCCAATCCTTGAGTTCGGTCTTGTGTTCGTCGGCGAGCAGTCGCTTGAGCTGGCTGCTGCCGCTGCGCTGGAGCACCAGTTGCAGCAGCGCAGGGCTGATCCGGCCAATCTCCAGATGGCGAGTCAAGGCCTCGACCAGCGGCAACGGCGTCTGGTCCTTGATGGTCACCACGGTGTCGGCGGTGGTCGCGCCAAGGCAAGCTTGCAGTCGTTCCACCTGATCCGGGCAATGGCTGGGCCAGACGCCGAGGGCATCACCGGCCTGGTAGTCGAGGCCGCTGTCGCCGAGGTCGAAGACGAACTGGCGGGTTTCCTTGCCCGCGTCCGGCCCACTCAGCAGCCGGTTATGCTTGAGCCGCGCCGGCAGGGGTTGCTGGCGGCTGTAGCGTGGAGCGCTGGTGGCAGGCGCTGGCTTTTCGGCCAGGGCGGTATCGAGCGTCTCCAACCAGGCACTGGCCGGCGCATGGTAATCCGGTTCGCAGTCGACCCGGGCCGCCAGGCGCTGGGCGCCGAGGCTGTGCAGGCGCTCATCGAGCTTGCGGCCAAAGCCGCAGAACTGGTCGTAGCTGGAATCACCGAAGGCCAGTACGGCAAACCGCAGGTTAGCCAGGTTGGGTGCGCTGTCCGCCGCCAGGGCTTGCCACAGGCCGTGGGCATTGTCCGGCGGATCGCCGTCACCGAAGGTACTGGTCAGCAGCAGCGCACGACCGGCCTGGCTCAGTTCCTGGGCCTGGATGCTGTCCATCGAGGCCAGGCGCACCCGGTGGCCTTTTTTCTGCAGGCGCTCGGCGGCTGATTTGGCGAAGGCCTCCACCGTGCCTGTCTGGGATGACCAGAGCAGCAGCAGGGGCGGCGGCTCGTTCGCGATGACAGGGCTCACCAGTGCCTGCGGCTGGACCGGCTCCTGACGGGCAAACAACCCGGCCAGGATACCTTCGAGGATCAGCCGGTTGGCCGGCTGCAGCGGGGCATTGGCCGGCAGGGCCGGAACCCCGGCGTTGGCCTGGCTGCTGCCCAACCCCAGCAGGAAGCCCTGCAGGTAGAGATTCTCATTGGGTGCCAGCTGGATACTGGGGGCGGTGTCGAGCCCGAGGATCCGGGCCAGGGCTTGGGTCTGCATGGTCTGCGGGGCCTCCGTGCGCGTGGGCGAGGGCAGTGGATCAGGCTGGGGGGACTCGACCCGGGTGAGGGCCACGGCGCTGAACTTGAATTCCGGTTGCAGCGAGATCGGGTCCACGGCATCGCTGGTAACCGCGTTGATCGCCAGGTCCTCGCCGTAGACATCGTTCCAGTGAAAGGGCGCAAAGCAGTTGCCAGGGGCGACCCGCTCGCTGACCTGCGCCGGCAGTACCGCCCGGCCGCGCACCGAGCGTACCTCGACACTGTCTTTGTCGGAGATACCCAGGCGTGCTGCGTCGAGCGGGTTGATCTCGACGAAGGGACCGGGATTGAGCTTGTTCAGTGCCGCGACCTTGCCGGTCTTGGTCAGGGTGTGCCACTGGTGTTGCAGGCGGCCGGTGTTGAGTACCAACGGAAACTGCTCATCGGGCCGCTCGGCCGCGGGCTCCCAGGGCCGGGCGAAGAACATTGCCTTGCCGCTGGCGGTGGGAAACAGCAAGCGTGGGTAGCTGCCGTCGGCGGCTGGCAGGGCAGGCCTGCCCAGGCCATCATTGAGGTAGCGGATCGGGTTGCGATGGGACTGCTGACCGGGGCCACACGGCCACTGCAAGGGTGCCTGTTCCAGGCGTTCGTAGCTGGCTCCGCGCAGGTCGTAGCCGGTCCCGGGGTTCCAGGCCCGCTTGATCTCTTCGAACACCTCGGCCGCGCTGGCATAGCTGAAGGCTGCGGCATAACCCATTTCGCAGGCAACCCGGGCGATGATCTGCCAATCCGGCAGGGCCTGGCCGGGTGCATCGATCGCCTTGCGCATCAGCGTCAGGTTGCGTTCGGAGTTGATCATCACGCCCTCGGCCTCGGCCCACAGGGCGGCTGGCAGGAGGATGTCGGCATAGCGATTGGTTTCGGTGTCGAGGAAAGCGTCCTGGGCGATCACCAGTTCGGCAGCTTGCAGGCCGGCAATGACCTTTTGCCGGTTGGGCGAGGAGGCCACCGGGTTGGTGCAGATGATCCAGCAGGCCTTGACCTTGCCGGCTTGCATGTCCTCGAACAGGGCGACGCTGCCGCCTCCGACCTGCTGGCTCAGGCTGCCACGGGGAATCTGCCACAGGTCCTCGATGAACTCGCGGTCCGCAGGCACCAGCGCCGAGCGCTGGCCGGGCAGGCCCGGGCCCATGTAGCCCATCTCGCGGCCGCCCATGGCGTTGGGTTGGCCGGTCAGGGAAAACGGGCCGCTGCCGGGCCGGCAGATCGCCCCGGTGGCCAGGTGCAGGTTGCACAGGGCGTTGGTGTGCCAGGTGCCGTGGGTACTCTGGTTCAGGCCCATGGTCCAGCAGCTCATCCATTCAGTGGCCTCGCCGATCCACTGTGCGGCCTGGTGCAGCTGCGCCTCGGGCAGGCCGGTCAGTTCGGCGACGCGGGCCGGGTGGTAGTCCTCGAGAAAGTCCGGCAGTGCCTCCCAGCCCTCCGTGAAATGGGCGATGAACTCGGGATCGGTGTGGCCGTTCTTCACCAGCAGGTGCAGCAGGCCATTGAGCAGGGCCAGGTCGCTGCCCGGCTTGATCTGCAGGAACAGGTCGGCCTTTTCGGCGGTGGCGTTGCGTCGGGGGTCGACCACGATCAGCCGGGCCCCGGCCTTGAGCCGATCCATCAGGCGCAGGAACAGGATGGGATGACAATCGGCCATGTTCGCGCCAATCACGAAAAACAGCTCGGCCTGGTCGAAGTCCTGATAGGAGCCCGGCGGCCCGTCAGCCCCAAGCGACAGTTTGTAGCCGGCGCCGGCGCTGGCCATGCACAGGCGTGAGTTGGACTCGATCAGGTTGGTACGTACGAAGCCCTTGGCGAGCTTGTTGATCAGGTACTGGGCCTCCAGCGACATCTGTCCGGAGACATAGAATGACAGCGCGTGGGGGCCGTGCTCATCGAGGATCGCCTTGAGCCGTCGCGCGGTTTCGCCGATGGCCTGATCCATGCCGACCTGGCCGGGGTCGCGCTTGCGTTCGTGGCGCATGAAGGCCTGCGCCATGCGCCCGGAATGCGCCAGTGGCTGCGCGCAGGTGCTGCCCTTGGTGCACAGGCGGCCGAAATTGGTCGGGTGCTGCTTGTCCCCGCTGACCTTGATCACCTGGTTGTCGCGCACTTCCATGACGATGCCGCAACCGACACCGCAGTAGGGGCACACGCTGCGTACGCTGGTCTGGGTCATGGTCCGTTGCTCCTGCCCGAGGAAAACTTGCACAAATGAAAAAGGCGCTGTGTCGCACTCCGTCGAAACGGGGCAACACGGCGCCTTTGTCGTGAAATCAACCGTCTACGTTGACGGCTGTTGTTTCGCTGTCTGCAAGCTTTGCGCCAACCCGTGTTTCCGGTTGTGCCAGCGGATTATGCGGTGCCTGGGAGGACGCAATTGCCAGCAAGCCGGCCCCCACACTGCACCGTCAATGGTTGCCAGGTGGGGTATCTGCTCCAGCTTGGGGCAAAAATCAGGGGCGGGAGGCGAAGACCTCGCCAATGCTGCGGCGTTTGGCCTGGGTCTCGCAGGCGGTGATCAGTTGCTCCAGATCTTCGGGTGTCACGTCGATGAACTCCTCCATCTGGGCCAGGGCCTGTTCCAGGTCCTCGCGGGTGATGCCGGGTGGTTCACCGGGTTGGGGTGTGCTGATGAACGTCTTTGGGGGTTCGACATGCACCTTGGGATAACGAACCCGGGTCAGGTTGTTGTAGCCGATGGCAACCGCCAGCAGGCAGGCCGCTGCGAGCATCACCGGCTCCAGTACCTGCCAGCCCAGTGCGACGGTGTCCGGGTCGGCAATCACCATCAGTAGCGCCAGGGCACCGGCAGGCGGATGCAGGCAGCGCAGCAGGCACATGCCAAGTACCGCCAGCGCGACCGCCAGGCCGGCGCTGCCCAGGCTACGTCCCAGCCAGTGTACGACCAGCATGGAGATCAGGGTGGCGCACAAATAACTGCCAATGATCGACCAGGGCTGGGCGAGGGCACCCGAGGAAACAGCGAACAGCAGCACCGCCGAGGCACCGAGTGGGCCAATCAGGTGCAGCGCCACCGGTAGTCCGAACAGTTGGGCGCAGGCCCAGACACTGATCAGGGTGCCAAGGCCAACGCCTATGGCGGCGCGGCTCCATTCTGTCGGGCGGGTATTGAGGGAGGGCGGCAGTAAACGGCGTGACCAACGGGCAAGCATGCTGAAAACGATCCACTTCGAAGGCATCGGACAAAAAAAGGGGCTTGTGCGACCCGCGCCAAGCCCTCTCAAGGTTCCAACATTGGGGGGAAGGAACGACGCCAGTGTGCCGGTTCCTTCAATGATTGGCTAATTCATAATAATGCGCTTTAACTTCACTATTTTTGCAGTGAATGCATGCCGCGCCCAGCCAGGAAGCACAGGCCGCCACCCACTGCCGTCAAGCCGCAGAGCGCGTAGAACATCGTCGCCGGAGGGGTATTGATCAGCAGATAGCCACAGATCACCGGGCTCATGGCACCGCCCAGGGCCGCGAGGTTCTGGGCCCCCAGGTAACTGCCGCGCAGGTGTTCGGGAGCGATGGTGTCGATGAACAGGTACTCGGCCGGGTAGATGATCATTTCGCCGAGGGTGAAGATGAACATGGCCAGGCACCAGGACACCAGGTGGGTGGCGTAGCTGAAGCCGATCAGGCCGATGATGAAGAAGGCGATGCCCACGCCCATCCAGTAGCGCAGTTGATCGCGCTTGAGAAAGCGCCCGATCTGGTACTGCAGCAGGATCACGCTGATGGCGTTGCAGGCCAGGATCGCCGACAGGGTGGCCAGGGCATCCTGATTGCTGTGGGTCACCAGCAGGTACTGCGACAGGTACAGGGTGTAGCGGCCATGGACGATGGTATTGAGCAGGCTGCCGCAGGTGAACAGGATCAGAGTGCGGTCGCCACGCAGGGTGCGCAGGGTATCGAGGAAACTGCTCGGCTTGGCGGACGACTCTTCGGTTCGTGGCGCGATGCCGAACATCAGGAACATGCTCGAGAAGGCAATGCCGGCTGCGATCAGGAAGGGAGCCTGTGGTTGTACCCCGGCAATCACCACCCCAAGCATGGGGCCGGTGGCATAGCCGACGTTGGTCAGGGTGTAGCGCAGCGAGAATACCTTGGCACGTTGGCCCATGGGCAGGTTCTCGCTGATGATCGCCTTGGAACCGATCAGGAACAGCGCCGATGCGGCTTCAGTGATGACCAGGGTCAGGGTGGTCAGGTACAGGTTCTGAGCGAAGGTCAGCAGCGTAAAGCCGATGGCACTCGACAACATGGCCAGGATCAGCAACCGGCGTTTCTCCAGCCGGTCGATGACGTAGCCGCCATACAGCGACATCAGGGTGGCGATGAAGACCGCTATCCCCAGCAGCAGGCCGATGTCCTGCTGGTTCAGGCCCAGCTTGTGGCTCAGGAACAGGGTCAACAGCGGGCTGGTGATGGCACGGCTGACGACAATGGTCACCGAACAGATCATCAACCGGCGGATAACGAGAGAGTAGGTGGCCACGGTTGGGCTATGTCCTTATTGTTGTGGCTGCCAGGCGCAGGTCGAAGTCCTCATGACAGGTAGGTGCGGTAATGCCGCTCGTAGACTGCCGCCGGATGGTCCTCGGTCATGGGCGCTGCATGGCTTGACCACCACTGGGCGACTTCCTCGGCCGTGGTGATCCAGACATCGTCATGGCGCTGGATGCCCTGCAACAGCTCGCGCAGCACGCCAATACGTCCTGGCGTTGCAATGATCTCAGGGTGCAAGCGCAGCACGTAGCACAGGCCAAAGCGGTAAAAACCGGCAAAGTCCATCTGCAGGTTGCCCAGCGTGTGGCTGTAGGACGCGATCCGTGACTGCGCCGGCGGCACGGCCGGGCTCAGGTTGAAGGCGAAGTAGGGTTCGTCTTCGAGTTCGTAGTGCAGCGGCAGCTCGATCAGCCCTGGCGCCGTCGGGTGGGCGAACGGCAGGTCATCGCCACGCCAGCAGGACGACCAGCGGATGCCCTGTTCCTGCAAGGCCTCGGTAAAGCCTGGCCGCCACTGGCCAGCGGGTATCCGAAAGCCGCGGGGGCGCTGCCCGGTGAGGTTGGCCAGGCTTTCGCAACCGCGGATCAGGGCGGTTTTCTGTTCTGCCAGGCTGAGCAGGTCGTAGTCCTGGTGGTGATAACCGCTGCAGGCGATTTCATGGCCGCCGGCGAGGATGGCCCGGATAGGCACCGGGTTTTCCTCGGCGACTATCCCCGGGATGCACCAACTGCTGCGCACGTTCAACTCATCGAACAGGGCAAGCAGGCGCTCGACCCCGCGTTGGGTGCCGTAGCGCCAGACCGAAAGGGTCTTGTCACGCCCGGCCACCTGGGGGGCCTGGGTCAGGATGCCATGGATGTCGTTGTAGTCGACGGTGATCACCACCGCACTGCGGTAGGGCGCAGGCCAAGGGCTCTTGAACGGGGCCCTGGCGACGGGTGTGCGGATGAACTCAGCCATGATGATGCTCCTTGAGCCACCAGTGGGCGACTTCACGACAGGTGGCGAACCAGACGTCATCGCGCTGGCGCATGTGTTCGAAGAGCCGCTCGAGCAGCACCAGGCGCCCCGGTTTTCCAGTGATCTTGGGGTGGAACAGGGTGGTCAGGCACAGGCCTTCATCGGCGGCACCGTCGAATTCACGGCACCAGTTGTCCAGGGTCAGCTCATAGCTGGCGGTGCGGTCCAGCCCGCTGGGAAAATCCGGCCCGCGGGTGTAGGCGATCGAGGCGTAGTCGTCCATTTCCCAGCGGCCAGGGATTTCGACCAGTGGTTGGCTGTGGCCGGGGACATTGACCAGATACGGGCGATCGTCGCCGCGCATGCTGCTGGAATAGATCACGCCATTTTCCACCAGCATCGCCGGCGTGTCGCGCTGCCAGTCCCCCGAAGGTGTGCGAAAGCCCTCGGCGCGGATGTTCAGGTGTTGCCAGAACACCTCGCGGCATTTTTTCATCACGTCCTTCTGCTGTTCCAGCGCAAGGGCGTAAAAGGATTCGTGCTTGTAGCCGTGGTAGGCCACCTCATGTCCCCGCTCGATGATCGCCTGGCACTGTCGTGGCCAGTTCTCCACGACCCAGGCCGGGACGAAGAACGTGGTTGGCAGGCGAAATTCCTCCAGCAGGTCGAGCAGCCGTGGTAACGCCCGATAGGGGCCATAGCCGCCAAAGCCGAAGTACTCGGGCTTGTGCCAGATCGAGCCATCCAGCATGGCATCGCCGGTCGGACCGTCGAGGTCGAAGGCCAGGGCCAGGCAGGCCTTGTGCCCATTCGGCCAGGTTGGAGTCGAGGACATGGGTGGTTATTCCTTGTTGACCGGCGCTTACTGGCCCTTGTTGATAGCAACTTCGCTGACCGCACCAACCGACAGGTCCCACTTCTTCAGGATCTGCTGGTAGCTGCCGTCGGCGATCATGTCCTGCAACGCCGCCTGGATGGCGTCACGCAGTTGCTGGTTTTCCTTGCTGACGCCCAGGCCGGTGAACTGCACGGTCATCGGCGTGCCGATGATCTTGAAGGTGTTCTTCTCCTGGGTCGCCAGGTACGGCAGGGTCTCGCTGCCCTGGACGGCGGCGGCGATACGGCTCTGGCGCAGTTGTGCGCGAGCGTCGGCCGAGCCTTCGGTGCCGATCACCTTGATCTGCTTGTCGGCCGGGCAGTGCGCGCTGCTCCAGGCGGCGATTTCCGCCGGGAAGGTGGTACGCCGGCTGGTACCGACGACCTTGCCGCAGATATCGGTCATCTCGTTGATGTCCTTGTTCTTCTCCAGGGTGTAGAACTGCGAGCCGCTGGTGAAGTAATCGACGAAATCCACCGCCTTCTGGCGCTCGGCAGTGTCGGTCATGCCCGAGAGCACGATGTCCACGCGCTTGGTGGTCAGGGCATTGATCATCTGTTCGAAGGAGGTCTCCTGCCACTTGATCTTCACACCCAGGCGCTTGGCCAGGGCGTTGCCCAGGTCGAAGTCGACACCGGTCAGCTCGTTGGTGGCCGGGTCCTTGAAGTCCATCGGCGGGTAGTTCGGCACGATGGCGGCGACGATCTCGCCCTTGGCCTTGATAGTGGCGGGCAGTTCGGCGGCCCCGGTGAAGCTGGAAGCCATCAGGCCGGCGAGTACTGCTGGGATTGCGAGGTTCTTCATGGTCGTTCTCTTATGAAATGTTGTGAGGTTCAGCATGAACCTAGGTTCGAACGGCAGAAATGAAGCTTTGGGTGCGGGGGTTCTGTGGATTTATAAGTATCTCTTCGGGGCTTCCTTCCTCCACGATCTGTCCGCCGTCCATGAACACCATGCGATTGGAAACCTCGCGGGCGAAGCCCAGTTCATGGGTGACGACGATCATGGTCATGCCGGTGCGCGCCAGGTCGCGCATCACCGACAGCACCTCACCGACCAGTTCCGGGTCGAGTGCCGAAGTGGGTTCATCGAACAGCATCAGCTTGGGCCGCATCGCCAGTGCCCGGGCGATCGCCACCCGTTGCTGCTGGCCGCCGGACAGCTCGATGGGGTAGCTGTCGCGCTTGTGCGCCAGGCCGACCCGTGCCAGCAGCTCCAGGGCTTCGTCCGTTGACTCCTTGGGCGAACGCTTGAGGACCTGGACCGGGCCTTCGATGATGTTTTCCAGCACGGTCATGTGCGGGAACAGGTTGAAACGCTGGAACACCATGCCGGTGGCCAGGCGCTGGCGGGCGATCTGCGCTTCGTTGAGTTCGTGCAGCTTGTTGCCGACCACGCGGTAGCCGACCAGCTCGCCGTCGACCCAGAGGCCGCCCTTGTCGATCCTTTCCAGCTGGTTGACGCAACGCAGCAGGGTGCTCTTGCCTGAGCCGGATGGGCCGATGATGCACAGCACCTCGCCCTGTTCGACTTCGATATTGACGTCCTTGAGGGCGTGGAACGAGTCGTAGTGCTTGTTCAGGCCAACGGCCTTGACGATGGTTCTCATGGGCAGGTTCTCCAGGGCACTTACGAACGCTTGCCGGCGCCGCGAGCGAATCGGCGCTCCAGGCGGCTTTGGGCAAAGGACAAGAGGGTGATTGCCAGCAGGTACCAGATGCCGGCGACCATCAGCAGCTCCATTACGCGGGCGTTGGCGTAGTAGATGTTCTGTGCGTTGTAGAGCAGCTCCGAGTACTGGATCACGCTGGCCAGGCTGGTTGCCTTGACCATGCTGATGAACTCGTTGCCCACCGGCGGGATGATGATGCGCATGGCCTGGGGCAGGATGATCCGGCGCAGCGCCTGCAGGCGCGGCATGCCGATCGACTTGGCGGCCTCGTACTGCCCGGTGTCCACCGAGAGCAGGCCGGCCCGCACCACCTCGGCGGTGTAGGCGCCCTGGTTGATGCTGAGGCCGAGCAGGGCGGCAACGAACGGGGTCATCAGGCTCACCGTGTCGAGCTGGAACAGGCCGGGAATCCCGATGGTCGGGAAGATCAGCGCGAGGTTGAACCACAGCAGCAGTTGCAGGATCAGCGGTGTGCCGCGGAACAGCCAGGTGTAGGCGATGGCGACATAACGCAGGATCGGGTTGGACGACATGCGCATGATCGCGGTGATGATGCCGAACAGGATGCCCAGGGCCATCGCCAGGACGGCCATGACCAGGGTATTGAGCAGTCCGGTCAGGATCGACTTGGCGGTGACGAACTGGCCGATGTACGACCATTCGATCTGGCCATTGGCGAAGGCCCGGACCAGGCCGATGAGGGCAACGACAATCAGCGTGGCGAAAAGGATCCGCCCGTAGTAACGGCGCGGCACGTGTTCGTACTGGGTGATGTCGAACTGGTTCTCGGCTTGCTTGCGCTCGGCGAGTAGGCGGTCCGCCTGGGTCTGGCTCATGGTGTTTCTCCGTATGCGGCGCCGCTGGGCGCCACCTGTGTTTCCAACTGTGGATCGCCGCCCTCCCTGTAGGAGCCGGGCTTGCCCGCGAAGCTTTTAGCGGCCTCAAGGGCCTATTCGCGGGCAAGCCCGGCTCCTACAGGGGGGAGCGGTGTTGCCGGTTCGGTGTTTCTTCAGAGACGGAAGCCTGAGTAATCCGCCGCCCATTGCTGTTGCGCGGCCAGGGCTGTCTTCAGCCGGCTGATCTGCTCGCGCACCTGGTGTGGAGCGGTTCCACCCCAGCCGCTGCGGGCGTTGATGGCCGCTTCCAGGGTCAGGCTGTCACGCACGTCCGGGGTCAGCCGGCTGTCGACTTCGGCCAGCAGTGCCGGGCTGGCGTCCCACAGCTCGATATCACGGGCTTCGCAGGCCTTGACCAGGGCGCCGGTGATCTCGTGGGCCTCCTTGAACGGTACGCCGCGAACCGCCAGCCAGTCGGCCACTTCGGTGGCCAGGGTGAAGCCCAACGGCGCCTGGCGCCGCAGTTCCTCGACGTTCACCGTCATGGTCGCGACCATGCCGGCCATCGCCGGTAGCACCAGCAACAGGGTGTCGACACTGTCGAGCACGCCGTTCTTGTCTTCGCTCAGGTCGCGGTTGTAGGAAAGCGGCAGCGACTTGAGGGTCGACAGCAGGCCGGTGAGGTTGCCGATCAGGCGGCCGGCCTTGCCCCGTGCCAGTTCGGCGATGTCCGGGTTCTTTTTCTGCGGCATGATCGAGCTGCCGGTGGCATAGGCGTCATCCAGGTTCACCCAGCGGAACTGACGCGACGACCACAGGCAGAACTCTTCGGCCAGGCGCGAGATGTTGATGCCGAGCATGCTGGCCACGAACAGGAACTCGGCGACGTGGTCACGGCTGGCCACCGCGTCGATCGAGTTCTCACAGACCCCCGCGTAGCCCATCTCCCGGGCCGACTGCTGCGGTTGGCGGGCGATGGCCGAGCCGGCCATGGCGGCCGCGCCCAGCGGCGATAGTGCGGTGCGGGCGTCCCAGTCGACCAGCCGCTGGACATCGCGCAGCATCGATTGGGCATGAGCCAGCAGGTGGTGGGCGAAGACGATCGGTTGGGCCTGCTGCAGGTGGGTAAAGCCTGGGCAGATACTCTCCACGTGTTGTTCGGCCTGTTCCACCAGCGCCTGCTGCAGTGCCAGGACCTCAGTGGCCAGGGTACGGACATGATCACGCAGGAACAACCGCAGGTCGTTGGCGGTCTGGTCGTTGCGCGAGCGCCCGGCCCGAAGCTTGCCACCCAGGGCGCCGAGGCGTTCGGTCAGCAACCGCTCGATGAAGGTATGGACGTCTTCGTCGTCGAGCGTCGGGGCGATACGCCCGGCCTGGAAGTCTTCGCCAATCCGGTTCAGCGCCTCGATCAGGGTGCGGGTTTCCTGCTCATCCAGCAGGCCGGCACGTTGCAATTCGTGGGCATGCGCCCGTGAACCCGCCAGGTCGTAGGGCGTCAGGCGGAAGTAGCGCTCCGGGCAGCGGGACAGCGCAGCCAGCGCGGCGGATGGTCCGCTCTTGAAACGGGCGCCCCAGAGACGATCGGTGGCTTGGGTCATTATTGTTTTCCTCGCACGGATTTGAGTGTTCGACGCAGGACCATCACGGCCTTCCGGACGGGCTGGGGCCAGTCGTGGGCGGGTGGGTCAGGCGCTTTTCAGGAGGGCAGTTGTAACTGAAAGGAACTGATCGGAACGTCAGTTTTTAAACGCGTACAACCAGCGGACTTGTGCTGATTCGCAGGAATTTGTTGTGGTTGCCAAGCCTTGTTTTCTGTGGTCATTATTATTAACCGGCTATGTTTTTCTTGTGGAACAAATCCTGGTGAATAGGCGGTTAGAGGTCAATAAGCATTATGGAAACCCAACTTTCCAATTCTGGAAACCCATCGGCGAAGCCGGTCCAGAGAGCGCCCTTGGCGCTCAGTGGACTGGACTTCAAATTGCTCAAGGTGTTCAAGGCGGTGGTCGAGGCCGGTGGTTTCAGTGCCGCTCAAAACGAGTTGAACGTGGGGCTTGCGGCCATCAGCAAACAGATTTCCGACCTGGAAATCCGGATCGGCATGCGCCTTTGCACACGTGGGCGGGAAGGGTTTTGCCTGACCGAAGAGGGGAGCCTGGTGTATCAGGCTTCAATTGAGTTATTTGCATCGGTAGACAAGTTTCGTGATCGCCTTAGTTCTGCCCAGAATGAACTTGTTGGTGATCTTAGTATTGGTGTCGTGGATAACACGATTTCCGATGAAAATTCCCCGTTGATTTCCGCCTTGCGCCTTATCAATGATGAATCTCCAAAGGTCAGGTTTCGCTTGCACGCTGCCCAATTGGATGAAGTCGAGCGAGGCGTGGTCGAAGGGCGTTTCATTGCCGGGATAGTGCCGGTATATCAACGCAGGGAAGAGTTTGATTACTTCAAGTTGTATGAGGAATTGTCAGAGGCTTATTGTGGTGTGGGGCACCCCTTGTTCGATGTCGATGACGCCCTGATCGATGTCGATGTGCTGCGTACCCAGCCCTTCATCAACCACCGCTACGCCATCCACCGCGACAAGCTCAATTTCGTCGGACAGGACAGTCATTCGGCTTCCGCGTCTCAGGTCGAGGCGGTGGCGATGCTGATCCAGACCGGGCGTTTTGTCGGCTTCCTGCCCCGGCATTACGCCGCGGCACAGGTCGCCGCGGGGAAACTGCGGGCCCTGCGCCCGGAGGTCATTCGGTTCAGTACGGCATTCAATCTGATCCTGCGTCACAACACGACGCGCAGCCCGCTGATCAAGTCGTTCGCCCAGGCGCTTGGAGTCGACCTCAAGGTTCCCGCCCAGGATTGAATGAGAAACGGCAAACACCCGTGTGCAAGGGTTTGGCACGAACCTGTTTCGAACGTCCCAAGTTCCAGTATCTGGGTATTTTATTTACAAAACAGTCATTTGGGTCGGGTCCACGGGATGGACTTGCGCCGAACGCCATAGTTGGCCGCCCAGGCCTGGAGAGTTTCGACTTTAATTGGATGAAAACACCGGTCTCGATTGAACAACCAGAGTGACCGCTGCAGCGGTCTGCAAGCGTGCAGCCAGATATTGGCGTATCGACTCGGACATAAGCTGGAATCGGCCCTGATCATTCGCTGTTGCGGCTGCCCAAAGGGGCTGGCTGGTCACTGCGCCAATCGCACAAAGCCCGGCTGCAACCCAAAGACTTCCACTCCATCGGGGGTCGCCTGCCCGGTTTTTACCGGCACACGCTTCACTGGCTGGCCTGCCGCCTCGCGGTAATCCACCACCATACCCTTGGCGTCATGCTGGATAGCCGCCGCCGGCAACACGATCGCCTGGTCGTTGCGATAGGTGACGATGGTCAACCGGGCGCTCATGCCCAGGCGCACCCGTTGCAGCTGCTCGAGGGTCAACTTGGGGATCGACAGGGTCACCGGAAACTGTGCACTGCCACCCGGCGCGTCATTGGGCAGTGCCAGGCTACTGACGATATCGACCGAACCACTGAGCCGTTCACCGTCGAAGCCATCGCCGAGGATTTCCACGCTCTGGCCTTGGTGCAACTGGTTGATATCCAGCTCGGAGACCTTGCTGACAATCTTCAGCTGTTCAATGTTGGCCAGTCCGAACAGTATCTGGCCCTGGGTGACCCGGCTGCCGGTCTGCACCGGGGCCGAATTGTTGCTGGAAGCGTTCTGCGGGCCGCTGCTGCCAGGAGCAGGGACGACGATGCCGGCAAAGGGCGCCACCACGTTCCTGCCGTCGAGCAGGGCCTTGAGCGCCTCGTACTTGACGGTGGCGTTGGTCAGTTCCATATCGGCGATCTGGCGGTATTCGCCCTTGCCCTGGTCCAGCGCCTGCTGCAGGTCACCTTCTGCCGCAGTCAGGTCTATGCGCTGGCTTTGCAACTGCTGCTGCAGATCCTGCAGTTCGTTGCGCGGAATGATGCCGCGTTCGAACAGCTTCTGGCTTTCGTTCAACTTGCGTTCACTGTTGCCGACCGTCATCTGCGCACTGCGCAAGGTCCGCTGGGCCCGGGACACTTGCGGGCTGTTCTTCCAATCCTGCAGCTCCTGCACCGCCCGGCGTGCCTTGAGCTGCGCCGACAGCGCATCGCGCAACTGGATCTCCAGCAGCCCCGGGTCCATCTGCAGGAGGGTCTGTCCAGATTCGACCCGTTGCCCCTGTTCGACGTCTATCGCTCGTACGTTGCCGTCGAACGGGGCAGTGAGGATGATGGTCCTTTGCGGTTCGATCTTGCCGACCAGGCCGATCTGATGCACCAGTGGCGAGACTTGCACCGCGATCCAGCGTCCATCTGCGGGCTCGTCGGCGGCCGGTGCGCGCAGGGTGGTGACGACGGCACCGGCCACCACCAGCGTGAGCAGCAGCCCGGCTCCCTGTATCCAGCGCTTGCGCCGCAGCGGCTTGTCAGTAGTCATTGAGTGCAATGTCCCAGCTCTCCAGAGTCATGCCCAGGGTCAGATCCAGTTGGGTCTGGGCGTTCAGATAGGCGATCAGTGCATTGAGGCGCGAGTTCTCGGCGTTGCGCAGGTCGCTTTCGTAACTCAATACCTGGAAGTTGCTCGAGCGTCCGACGCTGAGCTTGTCCCGTTCGATATCCAGCTTGCGCCTGGACAGGTCCACCGCGCGCCGGGCAATTTCATACTGGCGCCAGCGTGTACCCAGGTCACGCACCACATCGTTGACACTGCGCTCCAGGGCCTGGCGTGCATCAGCCTGGATGAGTTCCTGGTTCTCCACGTCGACCCGCGCATGCACTTCGGCCTGGCGGGTGCTCAGATCACCGATGGGAATCTGCACCTGGACCCCGGCATAGCTGTCCCAGCGGCGTGAGCCGCTGTTACCGACGTCGTTGTCCAGGCGGTCGCGTATCTGGTTGGCCCCGGCCACCAGTGACACGTCCCAGCGCCCCTGGTCCTTGGCGATCACCAGGTTGAGATCGGCCTGCTGGCTGCCCAGTAGCGTCGCGAGATACCCCGGTTGCTGGACCTTGGCCACGCGCAGGGCATCCTGCTTGTCGATGTTGACCTGCGAGGCCTCCAGCGCCTCGCTGGCACGGATCTGCGTCGACAGATCCAGGGCCAGCAGGCGCAGCAACGACAGGCGGTTGACATCGACCTGGTTGCGGGCCTCCTCGACGCCCAGCTCCTGGGTCGCGATGTCCGCCTCGGTCTGGACGATCTCGAACTCGGCCATGCGCCCGGAGGCGATCAGGGCCTTGTTGACCTCCAGCAGCGCCCTGGCACGCTTGAGTGCCTCCTGGGTGATGACCAACTGCTCCTGGGACCTGAGCATTTCCCGGTAGGCCGTGATGATATCGCTGATGGTCTGGGAGACGCTGGCCTTGAGATTGAGCCGGTTGATCTGCTCGGAGATCCGCGACAGACGCAGCGGCGCGGTGGTCACATCCCAACCGGCGCCGCGCATCAGCGGCTGGACGATCGCCAGGTCAAGACCATCGCTGCGATAGCGACCGGCGACGTCGGCGTTATTC
The DNA here is from genome assembly GCF_014268755.2 of Pseudomonas vanderleydeniana. NCBI lineage: Bacteria > Pseudomonadati > Pseudomonadota > Gammaproteobacteria > Pseudomonadales > Pseudomonadaceae > Pseudomonas > Pseudomonas vanderleydeniana. The sequence continues at coordinate 3,617,857 of NZ_CP077093.1, forward strand.
AACTGCTGGGTCCAGGCCATGCTCAGGCGGGTGCCATATTCGCCCAACAAGCTGGCGGTGGGCGACAACGAGGCATTGCGCGCACTGTCGTCGGAGCCCTTGGTTGTCCGGTACTGGCCGGAAAGCAGCAGTTTGGGGTTGAAGGCATCTTCGGAGACCCGCAGGTCGAACTTCTGGGCAATGCGTTGCAGATAGGCACTGCGAATGCCACGGTTGTTGCGCAGCCCCAGATAGACCGCATCGCCCAGGGTCAGGTTGGTGATCTGCTCACTGAGCAGCACGCTGCGTGGCTGACCGTTGCGCAGGGACGGCGCCGAGGGCTGGCCCACCAGCGAGCTGCCGGCCAATGCCTGGCAACACAACAGGCAGAGCAGGGTAGCCGTCCATGGCCTGCGTCTACTCATCGCGTAGCGCCTCCACCGGTTGCAGGCGTGACGCCGAGAGGGCTGGATAGAGCCCGAAGAACAGGCCTACCAGCAGGGTGCTGCCGACGCCAAGCGGCAATGAGGCGGCGGACAGGGAGAACTGCCAACCGGATACCCGGGCGTAGAGGTACGCGGCACTGATGCCGAGGATGGCCCCGGACAACGCGCCGACCGCCGTCAGTGTCACGGCTTCAAGCAGGAACAGGTTGCGAATGTCCCTCCGCCTGGCGCCCAGGGCCATGCGGATGCCGATCTCCCGCCGGCGTTCGGACACATTCATCAGCATCACATTCATCACCCCCACGCCACCTCCGATCAAGGAAATGCCCCCCAGGGCCATCAGCAGGTAGCCGAAGGTCCGGCTCTGCCGGGTCATGCCATCGATCATCTGCTGAGGTATCTGGACTTCCACGGCGCGACCGCGCAAGGTGTTTTTCAGTGCCTGGGCCAGTTCACCGGCAACGGTTTCCATGTCCTGATCGGCGGCGGCCCGGGCAATCACGCTGCTGATCTGCGGCGAAACGGTGATTCGGCGCATCCCGGCCAGGGGCAGGAACAGCGAATCATCGGTCTGGATCGGAATCAGCGCGGCTGGCGGCTGACTCTGCAGGATACCGATGACCTGGAACAGGTAATCATTGAGGCGGATCCGGTCGCCGGTTTGCAGGGGGTGGCCGGGGACGCCCAGGGTGCGGGCAATGCGATCACCGACCACCACGTAGGTTTCACCCTGATCGAAATCGGAGAGAAAACGTCCCTCACGCAACCTCAGGCGCATGGCCCCGGCCAGTTGCGCGGTGCCACCGACCCAGTTGGCATTGGTGGCATGCCCCTGGAACACCACCGAGCCACTGGATAGCACGATCGGCGCCAGGTACAGCACCGCTGGCACCTGTGCCTGCAGCCGCGCGGTGTCGAGGTGGGCGGGCATCGGCTCGCGACTGTCGCCATTGTTGGGAAACTGTACGGTCAGGGTATCGGTGCCCATGTCCTTGAAGATCGCTGCCGCCTCCAGCGCCGCGTTATGGCCGATATTGATCAGCGCCACCACCGAAGAACTGCCGATGACGATCCCCAGCAGCGCCAGGATCGAGCGCTTGCCCAGGGTGCGCAGGCTGACGAACGCCTCGTGCAGCAGTTGGCTGGCGCTCTGTTCGACACGCAGGCTCATGCCGGGCACGTCTCGTGCACCACACCGTTCTGGACCCGGATCTGCCGGTGCAGGCGCTCGGCGATGTGTGGATCATGGGTGACGATGATCAGGGTCACCTGGCGGGTCCGGTTGAGCTCCAGCAGCAGGTCCATGATTTCCCGGGCCGTGCTGCTGTCCAGGTTGCCGGTCGGCTCGTCGGCCAGGATCACCGAGGGTTCACCGACCAGCGCCCGGGCAATGGCTACCCGTTGGCGCTGGCCGCCGGACAGGTCGGCTGGACGGTGGTGGGCGCGCTCGCCGAGGCCGACCTGGTCGAGCATGGCCTTGGCCCGGGCCAGTGATTCGCCGCGCGGTACGCCGCGATAGCTCAGGGGCAGGGCGACATTGTCGAGCGCATCGAGCCGTGGCAGCAGGTTGAAACTCTGAAAGACAAACCCGATCTGCTGGTTGCGAATGGCCGCCAACTGGTCGGGGCTGGCGCTGAAGATATCGTGCCCGGCGAAGTGATAACGGCCGCTGTTGGGCAGGTCGAGCAGGCCGAGGATATTGAGCAGGGTACTTTTGCCGGAACCGGAGGCACCGAGAATGGCGCAGCTTTCACCGGCTTCGATGGACAGCGAGACATCCTTGAGGATGGTCAGCGGTTGCTCGGCGAGCCGGTAGCTCTTGCCGATGCCCTGCAGGGAAATGAGACCTTTGTGAGCTGTCGTTTCAGTCATTGCTGATAGCGCCGGCAGGCCCGTCCATGATGCTGCCAACACCTGGTCACGCGGCAAGCGTCCAGGCGAGTTGCGGGCAGGGTCAAGCACAGGTTTTGTTTTCTTATTTTAAAAATTTGTTTGAATAGTAGCTGTGATCCCGGTCCGATGCTAGCCGTCTAGGGCAAGGAAAATGGCTGTTTTTTGTCTCAGCTTTGTGACAACAAGAAACACTTTCACGAGGCTTTTCATCGAATATTTCGTGAGTCTTCTATTGCCTTGCGCGAGGGTAACGAATCCGCGAGAAGCTTGCGTTCCAAGGCTTTCAGAGGTATAAAAAATCAAATTTATTTTTAAAACGCTGTTCGTTCGGTCAGTTATCTCCTTGCAAAGGCTCCTCACACATGGTCGCAAAGAAACTCAGCGCTCCCAATGTCACCAAGACTCGCTTGCTGGATGCCACGGAGGCACTGTTTACCAAGTATGGCTATGACGCCGTGCTGCTGCGCCAGATCACCGAACGAGCCCAGGTCAACCTGGCCGCCGTGAACTACCACTTCGGGGACAAGGACTCCCTGATGACCGCCTTGCTCGAACAACGCCTGGGTCCGCTCAACGAACAGCGCCTTGAACTGCTCGCCCGCTGCGAGGAACAGTCCGACGGTCCGCTGGACTGCGAAACCCTGCTCGGTGTGCTGTTTGCTCCGGCCATGGGACTGGAACGTGCCGACTCCGGCGAGGAAGGGCGGTCCTTCGTGCGGTTCCTCGGGCGGGTCTACAGCGATACTTCGCCGTTCATCCAGGAATACCTGAAGGAACATTATCAGCCGGTGTTCGAGCGATTCTTCAATGCCTTTGCCCTGGCCTTGCCCGATATGCCGCGCAATGAAGTCGGTGTACGCCTGCAGTTCGCCCTCAAGGCCATCTCCGGGGTGATCGCCGGCACCGAGCTGCGTTTCCTGATGCAGGCGATGAGTCTCGGCCGGCCCGCCACCGATGCCGAGGTGATGGCCAAGCTGATCAGCCTGGTGTCAGCGGCCATCCATGCGCCGATGCAGGACCACCAGGCGACCAGTGCCCTGGATCGAGTGCTGGAAACCCAGCATGAAATACGCCGGGGCCACCCCACGGGGGCCAAGGTGGCGAGCAAATAGCAGCGGCTCGCTCAGCGTGTTGCCCGGTCAGCCTCGACGGCCTGGCCGGGTTGACCGATCAGCACATCCTCGAAGAATCCGCCGACTTCCTCGGTAGGGTGGCGCAACTGAATCTCCAGCACCCAGACCATTTCGCTCGGAACGATGTCCAGGGTCGCCAGCGTGGCCGGGCCATGCAAGGCGTGGGGGAAGTCCGAGAGTCGGTGACCGGCGATATTGCGCTCCAGTACCCAGCCCCTCGCTTCAGCCCGTGACTGGGCGAAATCGTACAGCTCACGCCCGCTCAGCCCTTCACGCCAGGCCTGGCAGGTTTCGTCGAAGACTTCGTGCAGCGCCTGGGTGCAAGCTCGATGCAGCGGGTTTTCGCCAAAGACGAACGTATCGCCGTAGTCGCCTTCGTAGCCATCCCAGACCGGTCCCAGGTCGACCACGGCAATGTCGTTCGCCTGCAGGGTTCGCTGCAGGTCCACACCCTGCAGTTGGATACGGGCCGTGTCCGGGCCAAAGCGAACGTAGGTCGGGTGCCAGGTGTGGGAAGCCCCCATCGCCTGCAAGTGCTGGTTGGCCATGTCCAGGGCTTGGCCAGTGGTCATCCCGACCTTGAGTTTGCTGGCGATCTGCGCCAGGGCACGTATCGATTGCTCACGAGCCGCGAGCATGCCGTCCAGGGAGTAGCGAGGACCGACCTTTTCCAGCACCGGGTCCAGCTGCCGAGGAGCACTGGTGGCGCCACTGGCCGCGAACACCTCGGCGATGAAGCGCTGTGGCGGCAGGCCGGCGGCCATGCATTGGGTTCGTACCTCGCTGACCATCCGGCTGTTGCCGCAGGCGTAGACCTGCGCGTCGATCCAGCGATGACCATGCTCCAGCGCCACGTCTTGTAGTCGCGCCTGCCCGGATAACACCGCAAACCAGCGAAACCCCGGATGCGCCTGGCGGGCCTCGTCGAGGAAATCGCGCTCATAGAAGTCCTCGGCTGTCGAACCGCCCCAATACAAGGTGACGTCGATGCCTTCGGCCAGGGCCATCAGCAGCAGTGGCTTGATACCGGCATAACCGGTCCCGGTGGCGAAGAGCACGACCGGGCGCTCGCCGTCGGGCTGCCAGGTGCAGGCACCGAAGGGGCCCTCCAGGCTCAGGCGCTGGCCCGTGTGCAACTGATCGAGGACGCCTTCGGAAAAGAGCCCGCCCGGAACCCGGCGAATTTGAAACACCAGCCGCCCCTGGTCGTGTGCCGGCAGGTTGGCCACGGAAAAACAGCGACTATCACCGTTGTCGAGGCGCAACCGCAGGTATTGGCCGGCTCTCACGTCAAATGCCTCGGGCGTACCGACTTGCAGCACCAGCTCGGTGATATCCCGACTGAGTACGCGCTTGCTCACGACCGCCGCCGTGATTTCCAGGGTGGGCGCCTCCAGGGACCAGCCAGGAATCTCCAGGCGCATGTCGTTGCAGGCATGGCTTTGGCACAACAGTGCTTCATCCGCCGCGAGCGGAAAAGAGGGGAGTGGATCGTTCGGCCCCAGCGTCTTGTCCCGCCGTTCACCACTGAGCACCTTGACCTTGCACGAACCGCAGGCGCCACGCCGACAGGAGAACGGCACCGGCAACCCGCTCGCAAGCATGGCGTCGAGCAGCAGCTCGTCGCCGGCACTGAAGGTTTTGCCCGAAGGCGACAGTTCGATCACATGACGATGGGGATGCATAACGACCTCGGGACGGTAGAGGTCTCCATTGTTGCGATAGACTAGGACCATTAGAACCTCCAGTTTTGGAAACTTCAGATGGTCCAGATGCGCAAATGGCGGCCCTTGCTCAATCTCGATGTGGTGCAGGGCCAGGCATCCTATCGGCGGATCGTCGAAGGCCTGGTCGCGGCCATCCGCGAGGGCCGCCTGGAAGCGGGCAGCCTGTTGCCAGGCACGCGGGAGATGGCCCGGTTGCTCGACGTCAATCGCAAGACGGTGATCCTGGCCTACGAAGAGGCCGTCACCAAGGGCTGGCTGGTCAGCGAGGTGCGTCGCGGCACCTTCGTCAACACGCAACTGGCAGCGGACGTCGTGCGACAAGGCTTGACGGGGGACTTCGTGCCGCGCCTGCTGAGTGACCCGCCGGTGCCTTATCTGCAGGACACCCGGCGGGACATGGCGTTGCAGCGCCTGCCCGATGCGCTGTTCTTCGACAACGGCGCCTCCGACCACCGCTTGCTGCCCCAGGCGGTGCTGCATCGTTACTACCGTAATGCCCTGCGACGCAGTTTTGCCTCCAACACCGTGCGTCATGGCAGTGACGGCAGTGACTACCTGCTGCGCACCGCCCTGGCCGAGATGCTTCGGAACAACCGTGGGTTGTCGGTGACTGCCGAAAATATCTGCCTGACCCAGGGCACCCAGATGTCGCTGTACCTGGCGGCCAGTGCATTGATCCGCGCCGGTGACGTGGTACTGGTGGAGCGCCTGAGCTATCCGCCGGCCTGGGCGGTCTTTCGTGCGCTGGGCGCACAGCTGATCACCGTCGACATCGACAGCGAAGGCTGCCAGGTGGAGCAGATCGAAGGCTTGTGCCGGCAGCATCGGGTGCGCATGATCTATCTCACGCCTCATCACCAGTTCCCGACCACCGTCAGCCTGCGGGCCGAGCGGCGACAAAAGTTGCTGCTACTGGCCAGCCGCTATGATTTCTGCGTGATCGAGGAAGACTACGATCACGAATACCACTTCGAGGGGCGACCCTACCTGCCGCTGGCCAGCGACACCGGGCAACGCCATGTGATCTATGTCGGTTCGCTGTCCAAGGCCCTGGGTTCGACCTTTCGCTGCAGTTTCGTGGTAGCACCGGTCAACGTCATCCGCGTGCTGGAGCAGCGTAGCGCCCTGGTGGTATCCCAGGGCGATGCGGTGATGCAGACAATGCTGGCGGAGCTGATCCATGCCGGCGAGTTGAAAAAACACCTGCGGCGCGTATCGAAAATCTACCGGCAACGACGTGAAGTCCTCCAGGAGTGCCTCATGGAGGCTTTTGGCGAGCGCATCGAGATCCGTTCGCCGCAGGGAGGCCTGGCCTTGTGGGTGGCCTTCCAGGCCGAAACGGATGTCGATCGACTGGTCATGCAGGCGCTTGAGCGCAAACTGGTGGTGCGCAGCGGGCGGCAGTTCTCGCCCATGGATCTGCCGGAGAACGGCCTGCGCCTGGGCTTCGCCTCCCTGGATACGGATGAGATCCGTGAGGCGATTCGGCGCCTGGCGCAGGCCTCACGGCATGCCATTCGATAACCTGCTGTGCGCAGCACCGTGTCAAGGCTGCAGCAGAATCGCCTCGGCCAGGTCCTGGTCGCTGGCCTGCAGGCCCGGATGATCCTGGCGAATCTGCTTCAGGGCCGCTTCCAGATAGGCGCCGCGTATCGCGCCACCACTGGCGATGAAGCTCGATGCGTCATCACGGGAAGGGGCCACCATCTTCTTGTCCTTCTTGAAAGTGGAATACAGCGACGCCGAGATCCCGGCCGAGGTCGCGACATCGCCAGCATCGACCCTGGCCATGGCATAACCGGCGGGAAGCAGAACGGCAACGGAAAGAACCAGCACTACGCGACGCATGATCGTACGCTCCTGGAGTTCAAGGGATGTGTTCCAATCTAGAGCGTAGTTGCTGGCGCGGGCTGGGACAGTCCGCTTATCGGACGCCTGTGCCCGGCAAGGCCAAGGTGTTCACGGCGCGGATCACCATGAACGTCAAGCTGGCCTGAAGTTCTCCAGCCGGTTGAATGGCACGTGCAGAAGCTCTCGACTCATGTGCCATTTTGTCGCACCGGCCGACGCCAAGTGGGCGACAGTGGTAAATTGCCTGCCCATGACCTCCTTTCTCCCCTCTGGAACACTCAGGCACCGCGCCGGAGCCTGGCTGAGCCTACTCGCCATGCTGCTGGTGTTCGCCGGCCCGTTGATCGGGCAGGAGATGAGCCAGGCCCGCGCCACGCAGGCGTCGCTGGAGGATATCTGTGGGGGACCTCTTCCGGGTTCCGGCCTGTTGCCGGAGCGCAGCCCCGGACCTTCCCCGCATCACCTCGCATTGTGGGAAAAATGTGGCTACTGCTCGTTGCTCTTCCAGCACCCGGCACTGGCAGACTCCCACGCGGTGCAGGTATTTGTCGGCGTCCGACCGTTCGGTTTCCCGAGCGCCACGTTCTCCCCCCGGCAAGCCGCAGCGCCAGTCTTTCCTGGTTCCCGCTCCCGTGCACCCCCTCGGATTGCTGCCTGACCATCACTGCCAATCGTGGTTGGCAGCGTGACTGCACTCCACTGGCGGGGTCACGCACGTCGTCACCACTTGCGTTGCACACTTGTGTTGCAAAAAGGCTACCTAGAGGGCCGTTTACATGAATGAGTTACTGACTCGCCGCCAGGTCGTTGCCGGCCTTGGTGTCCTGGGTCTTGGATTGCTGGCGGGCTGCGACAGCTCCGACAAACTGACGTACAAGTATGGAAAGGACCTGAGCGACGAGATCCTTGGGCGCAAGTTCAAACTCAAGGACACCCAGGGTAACGTCACCATGCTCGGCAGCTTCAGCGGCCTGATGCCGATGGTTTTCTTCGGCTTCACCCAGTGCCCGGCGGTCTGTCCGACCGCATTGGCCCGGGCTGCCCGCGCCAAGAAACTGATGGGCCCCGATGGCGACAAGCTGCAAGTGGTGTTCATCACCCTCGACCCGGAGCGCGACACGCCACAGGTGCTCGATGCCTATGTCAAGGCTTTCGACCCGAGCTTCGTCGCCCTCTACGGTACCCTGGAAGAAACCGCGCAGACCGCCAAGGAATTCAAGGTGTTCTACGAGAAGATCCCGGCCGGCGACAGCTACACGATGTCCCATACCGCCACCAGCTTTGTCTATGACAGCCGCGGACGCCTGCGCCTTGGCCTGTCGCCGTCACTGACTGCGCAGCAATGTGCGGAAGATTTGCTCACCGTCATGTCGGTCTGCTGACAGACGCCAGCTAGAATGATTCGAGATACTCATATGAAACCATTGAAATACATAGCATTTTCTATTCTAGGAATGATCAGCCTGCACGCTTCGGCGCAAACCCTGGTGGAAGACGCCTGGGTCCGTGCGACCGTGCCAGGCCAGCCCTCCACCGGCGCTTTCATGCGTATCACCTCGACCGAAGGTGGCAAGCTGCTGGAGGCGAAATCGCCTGTTGCCAAGTTGGTGCAGATCCATGAGTCGAAGATGCAGAACGACGTCATGAGCATGCAGCCGGTCGCTTCGGTCGAGTTGCCTGCCGGCAAGGCCGTCGACATCGACCCCGAGGGCTATCACATCATGCTGATGAACCTGGCCGGCCAGGTGAAGGAGGGCGATAGCGTGCCGCTGACCCTGGTGGTCGAGAATGCCAAGGGGGTGAAGGAGTCGATCGAGGTCAAGGCCACGGCCCGGGCCCTGACTGAAATGCCGATGCACGATCACGGCAAGATGATGCATTGAGAAACCCTCCAGGGTTTTGAAAAAAAACGCCCCGGCAGGCCGAATCTGCCGGGGCGTTTGCATTTCTGATCGGCACTTGCTGTATCACAGTGTGTCTGGATCGGTCGCTGATACATTGGCTGGCTTTTCGACCGGATCTGAACACATCCGGGATACAGGGGGGCGATTGACTGTGAGCCTTCTCAGGTCAAACAGGAAACGCTGACATGAAATGGCTCTATACCGGACTGGCTGCGACAGGCGTGGCTCTGTCGGTGGGGATTGCCCTGGCGGCGCCGACGTCGAACAGCACGGTCAACGCGGAAAATGCTTCGCCCATCTATGGCGTGACCATTCCCGACGGCTATCGCCAGTGGGAGTTGGTGGCACCGTCGCTACAGGGGCCGCCACTGAACGAACTGCGTGCGATCCTTGGCAATCCAACGGCGCTGAAGGCGTACCGCAGCGATGACACCCGGCCGTTTCCCGATGGCACCATCCTCGCCAAACTGGCCTGGAAACACATGCAGTCCCCGGAAGCCGCCAGTGCGTTGGTCCCGGCTGACTCGACCACTGTGCAATTCATGGTCAAGGACTCGAAGAAATATGCCGCCACCGGTGGTTGGGGCTTTGGTCGTTTTATCAACGGCAAGCCGGCCGATGTCAGCCAGCACGAAACCTGCTTCGCCTGCCATCAGGCGCTGGTGAAGGATCGCGACTACGTCTTCACCCGATTGGCTCGCTGAAGAACTCAACAACCTCTTCCGAAACCTGAAAACCGGATGAGCCAGCAGCACTTGCTGTTGGCTCATCCGGTTTTCAGGCTATTGCGGCGGACGCATTGGCGCAGCCCGACGTTTCGGTGGATCCGACCCTCACAGGGGAGGGCTGTGGGAGCCAGCTGTCTCTGACTTTCCCGGTGATGAGTGGCCAAATGCTAGCCGCCTTCGGCGGTTCGCGGGCAAGCCGCGCTCCTACAGTTCTGTGCCGAGCACACGGACTGTGGGAGCCGGAATTATCTGCGAGGAGGCCCGTGCAAACGGCACAAGCTACAGGGCCAGAGCGGGTAACGACCGCCCACCCTGCACCCGCCGCTACTGACCCACCCGCCGCTCCATGACCTGGGCCAATACCGCCAGGTCCATTTCCCCCTCGCCGTGCTCGAGCGCATCAACCAGGTTGTCGCGTATCAGCTCCGCACTCGGCATGGGCACCGAAACACTACGCGCCGCATCCAGAATCAGATTGACGTCCTTGAGTCCCAACGCCGCCTTGAACGCCGCATTGCCGTACTCACTGCGGCCAATCAACGCTCCATACCCCGAGTACACCGGGCCCGGGAAGATTGTCGTCGAAATCAGATCGATCAACGCCGCGGACTCCATGCCATGCCCCTTGACCAGACTGGCCGCCTCGGCCATGGCCTCGACGGCGGACACCAGCAGGAAGTTGGTGGCCAGCTTCATCGCATTGGCACTCGTGACGCTGTCCCCCAACCGCCAGGTCTTGCGCCCGATCAGATCGAACAGCGGCTGCACCTGATCCAGGGCTTGCGCGGGTCCAGCGGCCAGGATATTCAGCTCCCCGGCAATCGCCACATTCGGCCGGCCCATCACCGGCGCGGCGATGTAGGTCAGCCCCCGTGCGCAATGCAACTCGGCCAGCTCCTGGGCGAAATCCACCGCGATGGTCGCCAGGTTCACATGGATCAGCGGCGCCTCGAGCTCATCGAGCAAGCCGGAGTCGAGCAACACCGAACGCATCGCCTGGTCATGGGCCAGCATGCTGAACACCACATCCGCAGCGAAAGCCTGGCGTGGCTCGGCGGCCGCCTTGGCGCCGAGGTCCACCAGTGCCTGTACCGGCGCGGGCGAGCGGTTCCACACCCACAGCTCATGGCCGGACTTCAGCAGATTGCTGGCGATGGCCTGGCCCATGCTGCCCAGGCCGACAAAACCGATTTTCATGAAGACATACTCCTGATGAAAGGTGATGACATTGGCGGTGTCTACCGCCAGACACACTATTGAGCACACCGGCAAGCATCGGCAGTATGTCAAATCTCGCACCTTGGGCATCGCAAGGTATCGAGTCGGGTTTTCGATACATTGCAATACAGTCCAGGCACCGTCCAGACGTCGGTATGGCCCTTTGCGCACCTCCTGCGATCCACTGGACAAGCAGTGGATGCAGAAAGCCATGAGCGCAAAATCGCTACATGAACGACGCAACTTTGTATTTCCAGCCGACAAAATTCGTGGTTATTATCCGTCCGCGCTGTGGGACAGAATCCCCTCCAGCGTAAGAAGATTGCTACGGACGGCACAGTCCGAGCAGTCGCAGCCGATCGGGTCGACCCTAGCGCTGTCATCCCTGCGCAGGTTTCGCCACTGATCGTGAATCCTCCAAGGGAATGAGAGGCTTGAATTGGTCAGAGAACCGAACGCAGCGCTTATCCAGCAACTGTTCGAATCCCGGGTACTGCGTGATCCCTCGGCCCCGGCGCTGGGTTTCATGGGGCAGGTCCTGAGTTACCAGCAACTCAACACCCAGGCCAATCGCCTGGCACACCACCTGCGTTCAGCGGGGGTGGGGCCCGACACGCGGGTCGCCCTCTGCCTGCAACGTTCGCCGCAGATGCTGATCGCCGTGCTGGCCGTGCTCAAGGCCGGGGGGGCCTATGTCCCGCTCGATCCCGCATACCCCTCGCAACGTCTGGCACACATGCTTGCCGATTGCAGCCCCCGGCTGGTAATCACTCATGCTGCGGCGTTGTCCGGCTTGAACCCGGCGCTGGCGAGCCTGGCCGAACAGCCCGAGATTCTCGACCTGGCCAACGACACCACCTGGGCCAAATGCCCAGGCGACAACCTTTCCCCTGACGTCCTCGGGCTGAACGACAGTCACCTGGCCTACGTGATCTACACCTCGGGCTCCACCGGGCTGCCCAAGGGGGTCATGGTCGAGCACCGTGGACTGGTCAACCTGGCTCAGGTCCAGGGCCCGTTGTTCAAGGTCGGGCCCGGATGCCGAGTGCTGCAGTTTGCCTCCTTCAGCTTCGACGCCTCGGTCTTCGAGTGGGTCATGGCCCTGGCCCATGGCGCCTGCCTGGAACTCGTCGAGCCCGGCACATTGCTGCTGGGCGACAACCTGGCAACGGTTCTGCGCGAACGACACATCACCCATGCCACGCTGCCGCCGCTGGTGCTCGCCGGTCTAGGCGAGCCGATGGGCTTGCCCGAGCTGCGTACGCTGGTACTGGCCGGAGAGGCACCCCCTCCGGCGCTGACCGCCGCCTGGGCGAAAGGGCGACAGCTGTTCAATGCCTACGGACCGACCGAAACCACCATTTGGGCCACCGTTTACCGTTGCAGCGAGCATCAGGACCCGCAGTCGCCCGTGCCGATCGGTGAACCTATCGATCAGGCCAGTGCCATTTTGCTGGACGAAACCGGCGTGCCAGTGCGCATGGGCGAGATTGGCGAGCTGTTCATCGGCGGTTGCGGTGTGGCCCGCGGCTACCTGAACCGTGCGCAACTGACGGCCGAACGCTTCATCGACAGTCCCTTCACACCCGGTGAGCGCCTGTACCGGACGGGCGACCTGGCCCGTTTCGAGGCGGATGGCCAACTGCTGTTCCTGGGGCGCAGCGACTTCCAGGTCAAGGTGCGCGGTTTTCGTATCGAGCCTGGAGAGATCGAGGCCTGCCTGAACGCTCTGCCAGGTGTCGAGGCATCGCTGGTGATCGCCCGCGAAGACACTCCCGGGGACCGCCGGCTGGTGGCCTACTACCTGGCAACGACCGAAATCACGCCTGGACAAGTGCGCGAACATGCCCGACAGTCCTTGCCCGCTCACATGCTGCCCGCGGCCTGCATGCGCCTGATGCAATGGCCGATCAACGCCAACGGCAAGCTCGATCGGCAGGCGCTGCCGCTGCCCGATGCCGCTGCGCGGGTTTGCGGCGAGTATGTCGCCCCTCATGAAGGACTGGAGCAGTGGTTGGCCGGTATTTGGGCCGAGGTGCTGAAAGTCGAGCGGGTAGGGCGCGAGGACAACTTTTTGGCCCTGGGGGGAGACTCCCTCAGCGCCCTGCAGATCACCGTCAGGGTTCGCGAGCAGGGGGGACGTCACCTGCCGCTCAAGAGCCTGTTTCTCGACGGTACGCTGTATCAGGTGGCACGCCAGTTGAGTGAGCCCATGGCCGATGCACCGCTGCCGCAGCCCACCGCAGTCGATGCTTCGCCGATCGCACCGCTGTCCTACCAGCAGAGCGGTGTCTGGTGGTTGAACAAGGTCTCCGATGCCCGTGCCTACCACGCGCAGAGCGTGATCAGCATCCGCGGCCGGATCGATGAGGATTTGTTGCAGCGCTGCCTGGATGAGATTGTCAGCCGTCACGAGATCTTTCGCACCACCTTTCATGACGATGGCGAGGGCGTGCCTTACCAGCGTGTCCATGAACAGGCCCTTGCCGCGCTGACCTGTATCGACATCCCGGCAGAGGACGAGCAGGGCTTCATCGCGCGGGTCGAGCAGGAGGTGCACCGGGCCATCGACGTCTCGAATCTTCCACTGGTTCGCTGGCTGCTGGTCAGGCGTGGCACGGATGCCTATGCGCTGGTCCATATCGAACACCATTTCGTACATGACGGCTGGAGTGCAAACCTGTTCCTGGAGGAGCTGCTGCACCTGTACCAGTACCACCACGGCGACCGCAGCGATGCGCTGCCGCTGCCCGGCGCACAATACTCGGACTATGCCCGCTGGCAGCAGAGCGAGGCGGCCGAAGCCGAATACGAGCGGCAGATGCACTTCTGGAAGCAGCAGTTGCAGGGCGCACCGTTCACCTTGCCGCTGCCCACCGATTTCCCCAGGCCGTCCCAGCGCAGCGGTCGTGGCCGGCAGTTGCGCTTCGAGCTGTCCGCCGAGTTGGCCGCCAGATTGCGCCAGTTCAGTGAAACCGAGGGTGTCACAGTCTTCACCACCTTGTTCACGGTGTTCCAGTGGTGGCTGGGCGGGCGCTGCGGTGTCGAGGACTTCCTGGTCGGTTCGGCCGTGGCCAATCGCAAGTCGGTCGCCTACGAGCGCTGCCTCGGAATGTTCGTCAACAGCGTGGTGATCCGCGCCGACCTGGGCGGCTCACCCTCCTTCCGCCAGTTGCTGGGCCGCACCGCCGAGCGGATGCTCGACGTCTATGACCACGAAAGCCTGCCGTTCGAACGACTGGTGCGTGAGTTCCAGCCCAGCCGCTCATTGTCACGCAACCCGCTGTTCCAGGTGGCGTTCAGCTTCCACAACTCGCAGACCCCGCCGCTTCAGGGACCGGGTTTCGATCTGTCGCTGTTCGAGGCCTACAGCAACCAGACGGCCAAATTCGACATCGAGGTGGTGGTGATTCCCCGGGGCACCCGGGCCGACAACCCCGACACCCTGTCACTGCTCTGGAACTACTCGGCTGATCTGTTCAAGGACGAAACCATGACCCGTTTGCGCGATAACTATCTGGAGCTGTTGGGACAGTGCCTGGAGGCACCGGGGCGCCGCCTCGACACTGACACGGTGATCGGTACCGAAGAGCGTCAGCGGTTGCTCGATGAGTGGAACCAGGTCAGTCCTGCCGAGCCACCGCCCCGTTGCCTGCATCAATTGTTCGAAGAGCGGGTAGCGCTTGATCCCTGGGCGCCGGCTGTCAGCCTCGAAGGCCAGACGCTCAGCTATGGCGAGTTGAATGCCCGGGCCAACTGCCTGGCGCGCTACCTGCGCACCCTCGGTATCGGCCCCGATGCCTTGGTGGGGCTGTGTGTCGAGCGCTCACTGGAGATGCTGGTCGGTGTGCTGGCGATCCTCAAGGCCGGTGGCGCCTATGTACCGCTCGATCCGGTTTACCCGAGCGAGCGCCTGCACCTGTTGCTGGCTGACAGCGCCCCGGCAGTGGTCCTGACCCACGCACCGGCCAGGCCCAGCCTGACCGCCGCCTGCAAGGGACTGCAGAGCAAGCCGCGCCTGCTCGACCTGGAAGCCGATGCGACACGTTGGGCTGAGCGTCCCGCCGAGAACCTCAACCCCGAGGAACAGGGCCTGACCGCGCACCACCTGGCCTACGTGATCTATACCTCCGGCTCCACCGGCACGCCCAAGGGCGTGATGATCGAGCACGCTCAGGTGGCGCGCCTGTTCAGCAGCACCGCTGCGCAATTCGGCTTCAACGCCGATGATGTGTGGACACTGTTTCACTCCTTCGCCTTCGACTTCTCGGTCTGGGAAATCTGGGGCGCGCTGCTGCACGGTGGGCGCCTGGTGATCGTGCCGACCCTGACCAGCCGTACCCCGGCAGATTTCTACCAGTTGCTCTGCGAGCAGGGCGTGACCGTGCTCAACCAGACCCCGAGCGCCTTCCGCAGCCTCATGGGGGCCCAGGCCCGCAGCACAGCGGCGCACAGTCTGCGCCAGGTGGTGTTCGGCGGCGAAGCCCTGGAGATGACCACGCTCAAGCCGTGGTTCGCCGACCCACGCAACAGCGATACACAACTGGTCAATATGTACGGCATCACCGAGATCACCGTGCATGCCACCTACCTGGCCCTGCAGCCTGAAGATGCCGAGCAGCCGGGTAGCCCGATCGGGCGCCCGCTGGCCGACCTGCGCTGCTACCTGCTCGGTGCCAACGGGCAACTGCTGCCGATCGGTGCCGAAGGCGAGATCCATATCGGTGGAGCAGGGGTGGCCCGTGGCTACCTGAATCGTGCGCAACTGACCGCCGAGCGTTTCATCGACAACCCCTTCGTGCCGGGTGAGCGCCTGTATCGCACTGGCGACCTGGCGCGTTATCGCGCGGATGGCAGCCTGGAGTTCCTCGGTCGCAACGACTTCCAGGTGAAGATTCGTGGTTTCCGCATCGAACTGGGTGAAATCGAAGCCAGCCTCGCTCGCTGTGCCGGTGTGCGTGATGCGGTGGTGATCGCCCGCGAGGATCAACCGGGCGAGCCTCGCCTGGTAGCGTATTACACGTGCGCCGAGGGCGCCGTGCCGAGCGCCCGGGAACTGCGTACGCAACTGGCTGCTGCCTTGCCGGAGCACATGGTCCCGGCTGCCTATGTCAGCCTGGAGGCCTTGCCGCTGACCGCCAACGGCAAGCTCGACCGCCAGGCGTTGCCGGCGCCCGATGACAGTGCCTTCGGCACACGGCCGTTCAGTGCTCCGCAAGGGCCGGTGGAAAGCGCGCTAGCCGAGGCCTGGGCCCATGTGCTCGGCCGCGAGCGAATCGGTCGCGACGACAACTTCTTCGCCCTGGGCGGGCACTCGCTTTCGGCTTTGCGGGTGCTTGAGCGGCTGCGGCGACAGGGTATCGAACTCGATGCCCGGCTGATGTTCAGCGTCCCGGTACTGCGCGAACTCGCCGCCGGTGTGGACATGGCGGAACTGGCCGCACCGATTCCGGCCAATGCCATCGTTCGCGGCCTGCCCATCACCCCTGAATGCCTGCCTCTGGTCAGTCTGCAACAGCGGCAGATCGATGCCATTGTCGGCGCGGTGCAGGGCGGTGCCGACAACATACAGGACATCTACCCGTTGTCGCCGCTTCAGGAGGGCATGCTGTTCCATCACCTGATGGCGCGTCATGGTGATCCCTACCTGCTCTGGTGCCTGATGAGTTTCAGCGACCGGGCGACCCTGGAGCGGTATGTCCAGGCGCTGGAAACCGTGATCACCCGCCACGACATCCTGCGCACCTCGGTGTTCTGGGACGATCTGCAGGAGCCGGTGCAAGTGGTCTGGCGTGAAGTGCAGGGTCTGGTCGAGGAACTGAGCCTGGACCCGGCCGAGGGCGATATCGCCACGCAGTTGCGTCGACGCTTCGACCCACGGCAATACCGCCTGCCACTGGAGCGAGCGCCGCTGATGCGCCTGGTCATTGCCCGGGACGAGGTCAACGACCGCTGGCTGGGCCTGCGCCTGTTCCATCACATCATCGATGACAACACCTCGCTGAAACAGCTCAACGCCGAGGTCGAGGCGGTCCTTGACGGTCACGCGGACAGCCTGCCGCCAGCCTTGCCCTATCGCAACTTCATTGCCCAGCGGGTCAAGGGGGGGGACCGGCAGGCCCAGGAGCAGTTTTTCCGTGGCATGTTGGCCGGCATCAGCCAACCATCCGCACCGTTCGGCCTGCTCGATATCCAGGGCGATGGCAGCGGTGTCGGCGAGGCCCGGCTGATGCTCGACAGCGACCTTGGTCAACGCCTGCGGCAGTCGGCCCAGGCCCTGGGCGTAAGCCCGGCCAGCCTGTTCCATGTGGCCTGGGGCCAGGTCGTGGGGCAGACCTCCGGTCGCCACGATGTGATCTTCGGTACGGTCCTGTTCGGCCGCCTCTATGGCGGCGAGGGCGCCGAGCGGATCCTCGGACCGTTCATCAATACCCTGCCGATCCGTATCGACCTGGCGGCGCAGGGCGTGGCAGCCTGCGTGCGTCATACCCATGGGCTGCTGACCCAACTGTTTGAGCACGAACATGCCTCGTTGGCACTGGCCCAGCGTTGCAGCGACATCGCCTCGCCAACGCCGTTGTTCACCACCTTGCTCAATTACCGCCACAGCGAGCGGGCAACCGAGGGAGGGGACTCGACCTCCGGTGCCTGGAAGGGGATTGAGGTATTGGGTGGCGAGGAACGCACCAACTATCCGCTGGTGCTGGCCGTGGATGACAGTGGCGAGGGTTTCCGGATCGGAGCCCAAGTCTGCGCGGCGCTGGACCCGCATCGCACCTGCGCGATGATGCAGCGGGCGCTGGAAAGTCTGGTCCAGGCCCTTGAGCAGGCGCCACAAGGCCGCCCTGATCGTCTGGATGTCCTGCCGCCCGGCGAGCGCCGTCAATTGCTTCACGATTGGAACCCTGCTGCGCCTGCCAGCGTCATCCGCGACTGCCCGCACCAGGTTTTCGAGCGCCAGGCTGCTCGCCAGCCCGCCGCCTTGGCGGCCTGCTTCGAGGGCAGGGCGCTGACCTATGGCGAACTCAATGCCCAGGCCAACCGCCTGGCCCATCACCTTCGCCAACGAGGCGTCGGTCCGGAGGTCCGGGTCGGGCTGTGTGTCGAACGTTCACTGGACATGCTGGTCGGCCTGCTTGCCATTCTCAAGGCTGGCGGTGCGTACGTCCCCCTGGATCCGGCGTACCCCCGCGAACGCCTGGCCTATCTGCTGCAAGACAGTGGCGTGGCGCTGGTGCTCACTCACCCGGCCGGCCGGGCGGCGCTGGGCGAAGCCCTGCAAGGCTTGGCAAACGCCCCCGAGTGCCTGGACCTGACCAGCCCGGGCTGGGCCGACGCGCCGACCGACAACCTCGACCCGGCGCGCCTGGGACTGACGCCATCGAGCCTGGCCTACGTCATCTACACCTCCGGCTCCACCGGCCAGCCCAAGGGGGTGATGGTCGAGCACCGCCAGGTGATGCGCCTGTTCGACACTACTGCTGCGCAGTTCGCCTTTGACCACGAGGATGTCTGGACGCTGTTCCATTCCTTTGCCTTTGACTTCTCGGTCTGGGAAATCTGGGGCGCACTGTTGCACGGCGGGCGGCTGGTGGTTGTGCCGGCTCCGGTCTGTCGCGCCCCGGCGGAGTTCTACCGATTGCTCTGCGAACAGCAGGTGACGGTGCTCAATCAGACGCCGAGCGCCTTTCGTGGCCTGCTCGATGCCCAGGCCCGCAGCAAGGCGACCCACAGCCTGCGCTGCGTGGTGTTCGGGGGCGAGGCGCTGGAAACCACGGCACTCAAACCCTGGTTCACCGACCCGCGCAACAGCGATACGCAACTGGTGAACATGTATGGCATCACCGAGATCACCGTGCACGCGACCTATCTGGCGCTGCGGGCCGAAGATGCCGAGCGTTGCGGTGCAAGCCCCATTGGCCGGCCACTGGCCGACCTGCGTTGCTATCTGCTCGGTCCAGCGGGGCAACCGGTGCCGATCGGTGCCGAAGGCGAAATCCATATCGGCGGTGCCGGTGTTGCGCGGGGCTACCTGAATCGGCCGGAACTGACGGCCGAGCGGTTCATCGACAGTCCTTTCGTGCCCGGTGATCGACTGTACCGCACCGGCGACCTTGCCCGATACCGGGCCGATGGCAGCCTGGAGTACCTGGGGCGCAACGACTTTCAGGTGAAGATTCGCGGCTACCGCATCGAACTGGCTGAAATCGAAGCCAGCCTGGGTCGTTGTACCGGTGTTCGTGAGGCCGTGGTCCTTGCCAGCGAGGATCAGCCTGGAGAAGCACGCCTGGTGGCCTACTACACGGTTGCCGAGGGGGCCGCGCCAGATGCGCGTGAGTTGCGTACGCAACTGGCTGCAGTGTTGCCCGAACACATGGTTCCAGCCGCCTACGTGCGTCTGGACCAGTTGCCTCTGACCCCCAACGGCAAGCTCGACCGCCAGGCACTGCCGAGACCCGATGAAGCCGCCTACGCGGTGAACACCCATGTTGCACCTGGCACGCCTATCGAGTTGGCCCTGGCCGAGATCTGGTGCGAAGTGCTGCACTGCGAGCGGGTCGGACTGACCGACAACTTTTTCCAACTCGGTGGCCACTCCTTGCTGGCCACCCGCATCGTCGCCCGGATCGACGATCTGCTGGGCATCGAGTTGCCGATGCGGGTGATGTTCGATCACCCGACCATCGAGGCGTTGCTCGATCACCTCTTTACCCAGGCGCAGGAAACCCGCGCTTCCCCTTGAGACCCTGAGAGCGACCCGGCCCACAAGGCCGGGTCGCGGCGTGCGGGGCGTATCACGCCCCACAACCCAACAAAAATAATGCAGTCATGGATGGAAGCCTCTCATGTTCGACAAAACCTCGTTGCGTGATATGACGCCGGCGCAGTTCGCCGCTTTGCACAAACGGCCGAAGATCACCCCGGCAGTGCGGGACGACACGCCGCCGCCGGCATCCTTCGCGCAACGGCGACTGTGGTTCCTTGCCCAGTTGGCCGGAGGCGGCGATGCCTACCACGTGCCATTCGGGTTGCGTCTCAACGGGCCACTCGACCGTTCGGCACTGAGGCAGGCCCTGGATCGGTTGGTGGCACGCCATGAATCATTGCGCACGACCTTCAGCGTCGAGGGCGACGAGGTGGTCCAGCTGATCGCCGAAGCCGATTGCGGTTGTGCCTGGCAGATCGACGACCTGGCCCGACATCCAGGCGCCGATGCGCAGGTGGCGAGCCGGGCGGACGAAGAGGCGCGAACCGCCTTCGATCTGCGCGAGGGCCCACTGTTTCGCGCGCGCCTGCTGATCCTCGGCGAGCAGGAACATGTCCTGTTGCTGACCCTGCATCACATCATCTGTGACGGTTGGTCGATGGCTGTCCTGACCCGAGAACTGGGTGAGCTGTATGACGCCTTTCGCCAGGGACTCGACGACCCGCTGCCAGTCCCGACATTGCAATATGCCGACTACGCCCAATGGCAGCAGGGCTGGCTCGCCGAACAGGACCAGGCCGGGCACGCCGATTACTGGCGCGATACCCTGGCCGGGGCTCCGGCCTTGCTGGAGCTGCCGGGCGACCGCCCGCGTCCGGCACTGCAGCAGTACCAGGGTGGCTTCGAACCGCTGCAACTGGACGAAACCCTGACCCAGCAGCTCAAGGCCCTGAGCCTGCGCCATGGCTGCACATTGTTCATGACCTTGCTGGCCGGCTGGACGGTACTGCTGGCTCGCCTGTCGGGCCAGGACGACCTGTTGATCGGAACGCCGGTGGCGAATCGGACACGACGGGAAACCGAAGGCCTGATCGGCTTTTTCGTCAACACCCTGGTGTTGCGCCTGTCACTGGCCGATTCGCCGACGACCGTTCAGTTACTCGAACAGGCCCGGGCCGTGGCGCTGGGCGCCCAGGAACATCAGGAATTGCCCTTCGAGCAGGTGGTGGAGTTGCTCAATCCGGAGCGAAGCCAAGCCTACAGCCCGCTGTTCCAGGTGATGTTCGCCTGGGAAAACACCGAACCGGGGACACTGCAACTAGGCGGGTTGAGCGGCCAGCCACTGCGCGGCAGCCCGCAGGTGGCCAAGTTCGACCTCACCCTGGTGCTGGCCGAGCAGGACGGGCGGATTGTCGGTGGGCTGGAGTATGCCCGCGCACTGTTCGACGGGACCACGATCGCGCGCTTTGCCGGCTACCTGCGCCAGGTGCTGGAAGGCATGGTGGCTCAACCACAGCAACCGGTTGCGGCACTGCCGCTACTCAGTGTCGAGGCCCGCGACAACCTGGTCCGCGAGTGGGGCGGTAGCGCACCGGCTGTCCA
Organism: Pseudomonas vanderleydeniana; assembly: GCF_014268755.2. Lineage (NCBI taxonomy): Bacteria > Pseudomonadati > Pseudomonadota > Gammaproteobacteria > Pseudomonadales > Pseudomonadaceae > Pseudomonas > Pseudomonas vanderleydeniana. The sequence goes on from NZ_CP077093.1 coordinate 3,639,045, forward strand.
GCCGACAGGTTATCTGCACCGCTTGTTCGAAGCGCAGGTACGGCGAGATCCGAAAGCGGTCGCCGTGCGTTGTGGCGACGACAGCCTCAGCTATGGCGAACTCAATACCCGCGCCAATCGCCTGGCCCATGAGCTGCGGGCGCTGGGCGTCGGCCCGGAGGTGAGGGTCGGGCTGTGCCTGGAGCGGACCCTGGACATGCCGTTGGCGGTGCTTGCCGTACTCAAGGCCGGCGGTGCCTATGTGCCGCTGGACCCGGGTTATCCGTTGGCACGCCTGCAGCACATGCTGCTCGATAGTGCACCGTTGGTGGTTCTCTGCCATGGCCCGGCCCGCTCTGCATTGCGCACGGCCCTCGATGGCCTGGCAGCGCAACCGCTATTGCTCGACCTGCAGGATGCCTCACGCCGGGCTGCCCCCCCGGATCATGACCTCGCGCCCGAGGCGCTGAGGCTGACACCCGACCATCTGGCCTATGTGATCTACACCTCGGGCTCCACCGGCCAGCCCAAGGGGGTGATGGTCGAACATCGGGGCCTGCAGGCGGTCAGCGCCGCCTGGGAGGACCTCTACGCCCTGCGGCCGGGGCTGCGGCACCTGCAGATGGCCGGATTCTCCTTCGATGTGTTCAGTGCCGACCTGATTCGGGCCTTGTGTTTTGGTGGCGAACTGGTGCTGTGCCCGCGCCAGACGCTGATGGACCCACCTGCGCTGTACACGTTGCTGCGTGACGCGCGAATCGACTTTGCCGACTTCGTGCCTGCGGTGCTGGGCCCATTGCTGGCCTGGGCCGAAGAGCGCGACCAGGACCTGTCGTTTCTCGAGACGGTGGTGTGTGGCTCGGACACCTGGAGCGTGCACAGCGCCCGCCAGTTGCGACAGTTGTGTGGCGCTGGGGTGCGTATCGTCCATGCCTATGGCGTCACTGAAGCCAGCATCGACAGCACCTGCTTCGAACTGCCTGTGCAGCCAGTGGCCGAAGCCAGCCTGCCGATCGGCCGGGCATTGGCCAGCGCCCGTATCTATTTGCTGGACGGCTTTGGAGCGCCGGTTCCGCCCGGGGTTCCGGGCGAGCTGCATATCGGCGGGGTGGGGGTCGCCCGGGGTTACCTGAACCAGCCCGAACTGACGGCTGAGCGGTTTGTCGACAACCCATTCGTTGCGGGTGAGCGCCTGTACCGCAGTGGTGACCTGGCGCGCTACCGCGCCGACGGCAACCTGGAATTCCTCGGGCGCAACGACGCGCAGGCCAAACTGCGTGGCCTGCGCCTGGAACCGGGTGAGATCGAGGCGCGCCTGACCGATATCGCCGGCGTTCGCGATGCTGTCGTGCTGCTGCGCAACGACGCCAGCAGCCAGTCCCGGCTGGTGGCGTACTACCTGGGCAGCGATGCCCGGGGCATCAGCCCTGGCGTGCTGCGCGAGCAGTTGGCCCTGCACTTGCCGGACTACATGGTGCCCAGCGCTTTCGTGCATCTCGATGCATGGCCGCTGACCGCCAACGGCAAGCTTGACCGTACGGCCTTGCCGGCACCGGATACCGCAGCCCTCGACCAGCGCCACTACGTTGCGCCACAAAACGAGCTGGAAACCGCGCTCGCACGGATCTGGAGCGAAGTGCTGGGCGTCGAGCGGGTAGGGCGTGATGACCATTTCTTCGCCCTGGGCGGGCATTCGCTGCTGGTGATGCAGGTGATCGCGCGGATTCGACGTCATCTGGGGCGGGAGGTGTCGGCCTCCGCACTGTTCGCCGCTCCGCAGTTGAAAGCGTTCTGCCGCAACCTGGAAGGCTCGACGCAGCGCCCGCAGACGCCGATCAGGCGGATCGAACGAGGCGGCGCGCAAACGTTGTCGTTTGCCCAGCAACGCCTGTGGTTCCTGGCGCAGATGGAGGGTGGGAGCGCGGCCTACCACATGCCGTTGAACCTGCGCTTGCGCGGCCAACTGCAGGTGCCGGCGCTTGAACGTAGCCTCAATCAGTTGCTGGATCGACATGAAGCCCTGCGCACGCGCTTCATCAGCGTCGAGGGCGAGCCTCGGCAAGTGATTGCAGAGCCCGGGCAGGGACTGAAACTGGAGCGGCTCGGCGCCACCGACGACACTGACCTGGAGCGACTGGTCGCCCATGAAGGCGCCCGCGGCTTTGACCTGGAGCACGGCCCGCTGATCCGTGCGGTGCTGGTCCGGCTGGCCGATGACGAGCACCTGCTGCTGTTGACCCTGCACCATATCGTTTCCGATGGCTGGTCGATGGGCGTCCTGACCCGTGAGCTCAGCCAGCTGTATGCGGCGGCGTTGGCGGATCGCGACGATCCCTTGCCGGCGCTGCCACTGCAATACCTCGACTATTCGGCCTGGCAACGCCAGTGGCTGAGCGGCGAAGTGCTGCAGCGCCAGAGCGACTATTGGCGCGAGGCCCTGGCCGATGCACCGGTGCTGCTGGAACTGCCGGCGGACCACAAGCGTGCGCCGGTACAGGACTATCGGGGTGCGGTGGTACCGCTGGTACTGGACGAGGAACTGACCCGTCGTCTCAAGGAACTCAGCCATAGTCAGGGCACGACCCTGTTCATGACCGTGCTCGCCGGCTGGGCACTGGTGCTGGCCCGCCTGTCGGCGCAATCCGACGTGGTGATCGGCGTGCCCGTGGCCAACCGTCCAAACAGCGAGCTGGAGGCGTTGATCGGTTTCTTCGTCAACACCCTGGCGCTGCGCCTGAGGGTGAATGGCAACCCCAGTGTCAGCCAGTGGTTGCAACACACCCGCCAGGTCGCGTTACAGGCCCAGGAACACCAGGACCTGCCGTTCGAGCAGGTGGTCGAGTTGCTCAATCCGCCACGTAGCCTGGCCTATAGCCCGTTGTTCCAGGTGCTGTTCGCCTGGGAACAGGGCCAGCAGGGCCAATGGGCATTACCCGGGCTGACGGTGGAGGCGGTCGAGAGCCGCCAGCCTGTCGCCAAGTTCGACTTGCAACTGGCCCTCAGTGAACGCGACGGGCAGATCGTCGGTGGCCTGGAGTATGCCTCGGGTCTGTTCGACGCGCAGACGGTTGCCGGTTTCGGCGAGTACCTGCGCCGGGTGCTGATGCAGATGACGGCCGACAGCGACCAGGCGGTCGCCCGTCTCGACCTGCTGACGCCTGAACAACGGCGCAAGTTGCTGCACGAGTGGAGCCGCAGTGACACGGATCGCGCTCCGCAGGGCCGCTTCCTGTCCCGTTTCGAGGCCCAGGTGCGAAGGGCACCGCAGGCCACGGCGCTGATTCATGAGGACCAGCACCACAGCTACACCGAGCTGAACGCCGCAGCCAATCGCCTGGCGCATTTCCTTCGCGAGCAGGGTGTTGCCCCCGAGGATCGGGTGGGCCTGAGCCTGGAGCGTTCGCCGCAGATGATCATCGGCCTGCTGGCGATCCTCAAGGCCGGCGCCGCCTATGTGCCGTTCGACCCGGCCTATCCGAGCGAGCGCCTGGCCTACATGCTCGACGACGCAGCGCCGAGCCTGCTGCTGACCCACTCGGGGCTGCGGGAAAGGCTGCCGGCGCGCGCCGGTGAGCGTCCCCTCTACTGCCTGGACAGCGACCAGTCGCTCTGGGCCGACCAGCCCGGCAGCAACCCGGAGGTGGCGACGCGGCCGGACAACCTGGCCTACGTGCTGTACACCTCCGGCTCCAGCGGTCGTCCCAAGGGGGTGGCGCATACCCTCCGGGCCCTGGACAACCTGATCGACTGGCAACTGCACGAAGCCGCGGGACAGACGCCGGCACCACGGCGAGTGCTGCAATTCGCCTCGCTGAACTTCGATGTTTCGTTCCAGGAAATCTTCAGCACCCTGTGCCAGGGCGGCTGCCTGGTACTGATGAGCGAGGACGGGCGCAAGGATCTCGCCACGTTGCGTCCGACCCTGGTGGCCAACGACGTGCAGCGGGCATTCCTGCCATTCGCCGTACTGCAGCAGGTGGCGGGCCTGACGCAGGCCGATGCGCCAGTGCCGCGCGGCGGCTGCGATATCGTCACCGCCGGCGAGGCACTGAGGGTCAATGACGAGCTGCGCGGCTTCGTCCAGGGATTGGGCGGTGCGCATCTGTACAACCAGTATGGCCCGACCGAGAGCCATGTGGTTAGTCAGTTCAGCCTGGCCTGTGCCGCAGCCGCCGACTGGCCGGAGGCCCCACCGATCGGCCGGCCCATCAACAACGCGCGGCTGTACGTGCTGGACGACGCCCTGAACCTGGTGCCGCCGGGCGTCGCGGGCGAGTTGTATATCGCGGGCGCCTGCCTGGCGCGCGGCTACCTGAACCAGCCGGAGCTGACCGCCGAACGTTTCCTGCCTGACCCCTTCAGCGAGGAGCCCGGGGCGCGCATGTACCGCAGCGGCGACCAGGCAAGGTGGCTGGCTGACGGCAACCTGCAGTACCTGGGGCGCATCGACCAACAGGTCAAGCTGCGCGGTTTCCGGGTCGAACTGGGTGAAATCGACAGCCTGCTGCAACAACAGCCGGGTGTGTTGGAAGCGGCGGTGCTGCTGCGCGAGGATGCGCCGGGGGACAAGCAACTGGTGGCCTACATCGTTGGCTCGGCTCCGGTCGAGACGTTGCGCGAAGCCCTGCGTCGCCAGTTGCCCGACTATATGGTTCCCAGCGCCTGGGTGTCCCTGGCGAACCTGCCACTGACCCGCAACGGCAAGCTCGACCGCCGTGCCTTGCCCGTACCGGAGCGAATCTCCGCCAGCGCCTACGTGGCGCCCCGGGAAGCCGACGAGATCCAGTTGACCGCCATCTGGGCCGAGGTGCTCAGGTGCGAGCGGGTGGGGCTGCAGGACAATTTCTTCGAGTTGGGCGGGCACTCGCTGTTGGCCACTCGACTGGTCTATGCCATCAACCAGCGCATGGCTGCGCAACTGTCCCTGAGCAGCCTGTTCAACACACCGACGCCGGGTGAACTGATGGGGGCTATCCGCGCCAGTCGCGACGAGCAGATCCGCAACGAGCCGGCCTTCGCGGTGATCCAGCCGGACCCGGCGGGCCGTTACCAGCCGTTTCCACTGACCGATATCCAGCAGGCCTACTGGTTCGGTCGCGAGTCGACGGTCAGCCTCGGCGGGGTCAGTGCCCACGGCTACGAGGAATTGCGTATCCGCGATTTCGATATTGCGCGTTTCGAGCGTGCGCTGAACCGGATGATCGAACGGCACGACATGCTGCGCGTGGTGTTTCTCAGTGATGGGACCCAGCAGGTGCTGGAGCAGGTACCGACGTATCGGATGCCACAGACCGACTTGCGTGGCCTGGACCGTGAAGCGGCGCAACAGGCCCTGGACAACAATCGCCAACGCCTGTCCCACCAGGTGCTGGACGCCAGCCGCTGGCCGTTGTTCGAATTCAGCCTGACCCTGCTGGACGACGGTATCAGCCACCTGCATATCAGCCTCGACGCGCTGATCGTCGATGCGGCCAGCAGCCAGATTCTTGCCCGTGAACTGATGGGCTTCTACCTGGAGCCGCAACGGACACTGCCCGCACCGGGCCTGAACTTCCGTGATTATGTCCTGGCCGAGCAGCAACTGCGCAGGGGTGCGCGCTACGAGCGGGCGCTGGCCTATTGGCGCGAGCGGGTTGCGGACCTGGCGCCTGCACCGGATCTGCCCCTGGTGTGCCAGCCACAGAGCATTGCCACGCCGCACTTCACACGACGCGACCGGCAACTGTCGGTCGAGCACTGGAGCCGGATCAAGGCGCTGGCCAAGCAGTTCGGCGTGACGCCGTCGGTGGTATTGCTCACCGCCTTCTGCGAAGTACTCGCCCTGTGGAGCCGCCAGCCACGCTTTACGCTCAGCCTGCCGCTGTTCAATCGGCTGCCCTTGCACCCGGAGGTGGACTCGATCATCGGCGACTTCACCTCGCTGGTGCTGCTGGAGGTGCAGATCGATGGCAACCTCGGCTTTACCGACAAGGCCCGGGCCATTCAACAGCGCCTCTGGCAGGACATCGACCATGCGGTGGTCAGCGGCGTGCGCGTACTGCGCGAGCTTTCACAGGCCCGCGGCGCGCAACAGACAGCGATTCCGATCGTCTTCAACAGCACCCTGTCCGAAGCCGCCACGCAACAGGCCGAGTACAACCTGGCCGATGCCCTGCAGGCGCAGAACGTACACAGCATCACCCAGACCCCGCAGGTGTGGATCGACCATACCCTGCTGGAGCTGGAGGGCCGCCTGCTGTTCAACTGGGACAGCATCGACGAGCTGTTCCCCGAAGGCCTGGTCGAGCAGATGTTCGTTGCCTACAACCAGGTACTTGACCGTCTGCTTGAGCCGGCAGCCTGGTCAGCCGGCACGCCCGCGCTGTTGCCACAGGCCTGCCTGCCGCCGGCACCGGCGTATCGGCAAACACCGTTGCTGATGCACGAGTTGTTCGATCGACAGGCGCAGGCGACCCCGGATGCCGTGGCCCTGATCGCACCAGGCCGGCAACTGAGCTACGCGCAGTTGCGCCATGAGGCTCGTCAGCTCGGTGCACACCTGCAGGCACAGGGCGCAAGGCCCAACCAGCTGGTCGCGGTCATGATGGAGCGCGGTTGGGAGCAACTGGTGGCAACCCTGGCGATCCTGTACGCCGGGGGCGCCTACCTGCCGATCGATCCAGCGCTGCCGGCCCAACGGGTCCGGCATCTCCTGGAGCGGGCCGAGGCCCGTCTGCTGCTCGGTCAGCCGCCCCTGAAACCGGACAGCCAATGGTCGGACCTGGTGCGGATCATCACCGTCAGCGAGTCCCTGGACACCGGCGAAACAGCCCTGCAAACGGTTGAACTGACCCCCGAAGACCTGGCCTACGTCATCTACACCTCCGGTTCGACCGGCATGCCCAAGGGAGTGGTGATCGACCATCGGGGGGCGGTCAACACGTTGCTGGACATCAACCGGCGCTTCGCCGTCGGAGCGCAGGATCGGATCCTGGCGATCTCGTCGCTGAGTTTCGACCTGTCGGTCTATGACTTTTTCGGCAGCCTGGCCGTCGGCGCTGCGGTGGTGTTGCTCGAACCTCGCCTGGCGCTTGACCCGCTGCACTGGCGCGAGCTGATCGAGCGGCATCGCGTCAGCCTGTGGAACTCGGTACCGGCGTTGCTCGGGCTGTTGCTGGAATCGGTCGAACAGCAGGGCGGCGAGCTGCCGCCCTGCCTGAGGCTGGCCATGCTTTCCGGCGACTGGATCCCGCTGAACCTGGCGGATCGGGCGCGGGCATTGCAACCGGCCATCGAGGTGGTCAGCCTCGGTGGTGCAACCGAGGCCTCGATCTGGTCGATCTGCTATCCGATCGGCCCGGTCGATCCCGACTGGCGCAGCATTCCCTACGGCAAGGCATTGGACCACCAGCGTTTCCATGTGCTCGACCAAGCGCTGCAGCCACGTCCGACCTGGGTGCCCGGTCAGTTGTACATCGGTGGCGTGGGCCTGGCGAAGGGCTACTGGCGTGACGAGAAACAGACCTCGGCCAGTTTCTTCGCCCACCCGGCGACCGGTGAGCGGCTGTATCGCACCGGCGACCTGGGGCGCCTGTTGCCTGATGGCAACATCGAGTTCCTCGGGCGCGAGGATAACCAGGTCAAGGTCCAGGGCTACCGCATCGAACTGGGGGAAATCGAAGCCGTGCTCAACCGCCATCCTGGCGTGCAGAGTGCGGTGGTACGGATACTTGGCGAACAGTTGGGGGAGAAACGCCTGGTGGCCTATGTCATCAGGAGCGACGCTCAACTGCAGGCCAGTGACTTTGCCCTGTACCTGGCCGACAAGCTGCCGGCCTACATGGTGCCGACTTCCTTTACCTTCCTCGCGGCCTGGCCGCTGTCGGCCAACGGCAAGGTGGACAAGAACCGCCTGCCGCAACCGCAGGAGGACGAGGATTCAGGACCATTGCTGACTCCCGAAGGCCCGAGGGAGCAGCGGCTGGTGGAAATCGTCGAGCAACTGCTCAAGCGCCAGGCGATTGCCGGCAATGCCAACCTGCTCAGCCTGGGGGCCACGTCGATCGATATCGTGCGCATCAGCAACGCCCTGGCCGCCGAGTTGCAGTTCCGGCCGCATCTGGCGCAGCTGCTGGCCCAGCCAACCCTGGCCAACCTGATCGAACTGTACCGTCGCAACCTGGCGACACAGTCATCGCCCAGCCGTGTCCCGCAACCTGCGGCGGCCGAGGAGGTGATCGAGGATCCGCAACTGCGCCAGCAGTTCAAGGCCGATGAACGGGGGCGCCGACGCTTCGCCCAGCCGTTGCCGGCAGTGGCCCTGGCACTGCCGACAGACGCCGGATTCGCCCAGCGTTTTCGTGAGTGTCGTTCGGTACGCCGCTACGACCCGCAGGCTATCCCGAACAGCGCATTCGCCCATTGGCTGGCCGGGCTGTCGCGTGGACAGCTCGACGGTGAAGTGAAATACCAGTTTCCCTCGGCCGGTGGTCTCTATCCGCTGCAGGCCTACCTGTACATCAAGCCGCAGCGAGTGGAGGGTGTGCCGGGTGGCGCGTTCTACTACGACCCGGTACGCCATCGACTGCTGTCGATGGGCGAAGATTCCCAGCTCGATCCCGACACCTACGACTACTTCGTCAACCGTCCGGTCTACGAGAACGCCGCGTTCTCGCTGTTCCTCATCGCCGACATGGCCGCGATCCGGCCGCTCTACGGCGAACGCAGCCGCGATTTCTGCCATATCGAGGCCGGGGCCATGACCCAGTTGCTGACCCTGACGGCGGCCCACCATGGCCTGGGGCTGTGCGGCATGGGTTCGATCGATGAGCAGGCGCTGCCACGGCTGTTCGAGCTGGGGGCGAGCCATCAACTGATCTATTCGATGGTCGGCGGTCTGCGGGACGAGGGAGAACGGCGCAGCACCGAGGTGGAGGCATTCACCCGCACACAGGCGCAAGACGACAGCGACATGGAGGAGATTGAGATATGAATGCCGATCAGTTGCTGGCCTTTTTCGACCGTCACGGCGTGGTGCTGGAAGTCGAGGGTGACAAGCTGCGCTGCAAGGCGCCCAAGGGCTTCCTCGGCGAAGACCTGCTGCAGGCACTCAAGCTGCACAAGCAGGCGTTGATCGAGCGCTTGACCGCCGCCATGGGCGTCACCCCGCGAGCGGCTGGCACGGCGCCGCTGCCGCTGTCGTTTTCCCAGCGACAGTTGTGGTTTCTCGACCAGCTGGAACCGGGCAACCCGTTCTACAACATTCCCAATGCCCTGGTGCTCAAGGGGCGACTGGACGTCGCCGTGCTGGAGCAGGCGCTGAACGAACTGGTACGCCGGCATGAGGTGCTGCGCACCCGCTTCGGCGACCACGATGGCGAACCTTGCCAGGTCGTGCACCCGTACCGGCCCATGACGCTGGCGGTCACCGACCTGCGTGAGCTGCCGGCCCACGAACGCGAACTGGCGGCACGGGCGAGGGTGTCCGAAGACGCTCGGGCGCCGTTCGACCTGGGGCGCGGGCCGTTGCTGCGGACCTCGCTGGTGCGGCTGGCGGACGAAGAACACCTGTGGTTGTACAACCTGCACCATATCATTGCCGATGGCTGGTCGATGGGTATCGTCCTGCGTGAAGTGGTGACCCTCTACGGCGACTACCTCAGGGGCGAACCCGCGAGCCTGGCGGCATTGCCGGTGCAGTACGGCGATTATGCCTGCTGGCAACAGCGTCTCCTGGGGGGCGAAGCCTTGCAGGCGCAGCTCGACTATTGGCGCCGCACGCTGGCTGACGCACCACCGCTGCTGACGCTACCCACCGACCGGCCGCGCCCGCCGGTGCAGCGCTATGCCGGCGCCACCTTCGCCAGCCGTATCGAGGCCAGCACCCTGCGTGAGTTGCAGGACCTTGCTCGGCAGACCCAGGGTTCGCTGTTCAATGTGCTGATGGCGGCGCTGGCCGTGTTGCTCTGGCGTCACAGCGGCCAGCAGGACGTGTGCATCGGCACGCCGTTCGCCAACCGTGGGCAGGCCGAAATCGAGCCGCTGATCGGCCATTTCGTCAATACCCTGGTGATCCGCAATCGCTTGCAGCCGCAGTGGACCTTTGCCGAGCTGCTGCGTGAAGTACGCGCCGCGATGCTGGAGGTGCACGCTCATCAGGATGTGCCGTTCGAACGGGTGGTGGAAGCGGTCAACCCCGCGCGCGACACGTCCTATTCACCGCTGTTCCAGGTGATGCTGGTCCTGCAGAACACACCGGGTGCGGCGATCGAAATGCCCGGGTTGAACCTGGCGCCCTACGCGACCAGCAGTGCCACCGCGAAGTTCGACCTGGCCTTCGAATGGGTGGAGCAGGCCCAGGGCCTGCAACTGGTAGTCGAGTACAACACCGATCTGTTCGACGCGAGTACCGTGGAGCGCCTGAGCGGGCATTACCGGCAGTTGCTGGAGCAGATTGCAGCCGATGCCAAGCAACCGATCGGCACCCTGCAGCTGCTGACCGAAGCCGAGCGTGAGCAGATCGTCGTCGACTGGAACCGCAGCGTACCACTGGCCCGTGAGCCGGGCTGCGTACATCGGTTGATCGAGGAGCGGGCGGCGATGGCACCGCACGATTGCGCGGTGATGTGCGAAGGTCGGCAATTGAGCTATATCGAGCTCAATCAGCGGGCCAACCGCCTGGCCCATCACTTGCGCAGCCTCGGTGTAGGTCCGGATGTGCGCGTGGCCGTGTGCCTGGAGCGCTCCCTGGAACTGCCGGTGGCGATCCTCGCCGTGTTCAAGGCCGGTGGTGCCTATGTGCCGCTGGACCCAACGTATCCGATCGGACGCCTGGGCCACATGCTGACCGACAGCGGGCCCTGTGTCGCCCTGGTCCAGGAAGCGACACGCCAATTGTTGCGCGATGCGCAGGCAGTCGCACAGTGCGAGGTGCCGGTCCTGGATTTCGACCTGGATGCCGCCCGCTGGGATGGGCAGGCGGTTCACGATCCTGACGCGAGCGCGATCGGCCTGACGCCCGATCACCTGGCCTACGTCATCTACACCTCCGGCACCACAGGACTGCCCAAGGGTGTGATGGTCGCCCATCGTGGGCTGGGCAACCTGTTGCTGTGGTGCCAGCAGCTCGGTGGCGATGGCCGGCAAGCGAGCATGTTGCAGAAGATTTCGTTCGGTTTCGATGCTTCAGCCTGGGAGCTGCTCTGGCCGCTGGCGATGGGCGGACGCCTGGTGCTGGCCCGCCCCGGTGGGCATCTGGAGCCCGACTATCTGGTACGGACCGTTCGCGACCAGCGGATTTCGGCGCTGGTTTTCGTTCCGGCGATGCTGCAACTGTTCCTGGAGGTCGATGACGTCAGCCAGTGCCAGGACCTGCGCCACGTGTTCTGTGGTGGTGGCGAACTGACCCCAGCGATTGCCCGGCGTTTCCAGGAAGTGCTGCCCAACGCCCGCCTGCACAACGTCTACGGTCCCACCGAAACCACGGTGATCAACAGCATCTGGACCCTGCCGCCCGGAGCAGAGGTGCCGGTCAGGCAACTGCCGATCGGCCGGCCGATTGCCGGTAATCGGCTGTATGTCCTCGACCAGCACGACGCGCCGGTGCCCGTCGGAGTCAGTGGTCACCTGCATATCGGCGGCGTGGGCGTGGCCCGTGGCTACCTGGGGCTGGAGACGCTGACGGCAGAGCGGTTCATCGACAGCCCGTTCGAGCCGGGTGAGCGGCTGTATCGCAGCGGCGACCTGGCGCGCTACCGCGCCGACGGCCAGTTGGAATTCCTTGGTCGCAACGACTTTCAGGTCAAGCTGCGTGGTGTAAGGGTGGAACTCGGCGAGATCGAGGCACGGCTGGAAGCGTTCCCGTCCATACACCGAGCGGTGGTGCTGATGGTTGGCGACAACGCCCGGAACCAGCGTCTGGTTGCCTGCTGTTGTGCCGTACACGCGGATCGACCCGAGCCGGCGGCGGTTCACGAGCACCTGGCAGCGACCCTGCCGGCCCAGGTGTTGCCCAGTGCCTATCTCTGGCTCGAAGCCTTGCCGTTGACCGCCAATGGCAAGATCGATCGCGATGCATTGCGGGCCATGGCCGATCATGACCTGGCTAACCGCCAGGTCAATCTGTCGAGCCCGCGCGACTCGATCGAGCTGGCGCTCTACCAGATCTGGAAAGGTCTGCTGTTGGTCCCGCAGATCGGTATTCGCGACAACTTCTTCAATGTCGGCGGCACGTCCATCGCGGCGATCAAGATGGCGCACCAGGTTCGTGAGGTGTTCGGTATCGAACTGCCGATCCGTGTGGTCATCGGCCACCCGACCATCGAGGCCCTGGGTGGCTGGATCCGCTCCGGGGCGGGCCCTTCGGTGGCCCCGGGCAGCCTGATCGAGTTCCGCCCGGGCGCAGGACGGCGCAATGTGGTGTGCATTCATCCGGCCGGGGGGACGGCTTTCTGCTACCTGTCGCTGGCCAAGGTCCTCGATGAGTCGGTCGGGGTGTATGGCGTGCAATCGCCGGGGATCAACCCCGGGGAAGCCACGGAGCCGACGGTCGAGGCGATGGCCATCGCCTATCTGCGGCTGATCGAACCGCTGCTGGCGCAACCGCTGATTCTCACCGGGCTGTCCTTTGGCGGGCTGGTGGCCTACGAAATGGCGCGCCGCCTGACCGAGGCAGGGTATCGCCAGGTCACCGTGGTGCTGCTCGACACCCAGGGTTCGGACAACGCCGCCTACCGCCAGCAGATGGCGCCGGTGGACATGGCCGAGTTCCGCGACAAGCTGGTGCGTTTCAACGGCATGTACCCTGGCATCGATGACGCCCAGGTCGAGCGTTATTTCCATATCTACAACCACAACCGCATGGCGGTGGCGGGCTATGTCTGCGAGCCGAGGGCGGGGCGGGTGGTACTGATCCAGGCGCGTGAAGGCTTCAACCGGGCCCAGCTCCGCGGCCTGCGGGGTTTCTGGCGAAGGCGTGCCGGGGATGGCTACCTGGCCAAGCTGGTCAACGGCGGTCACTGGGACATGCTCGAAACCGTGGAGTTGCGGCGAGTTGCCAGAACCCTTGAACAGGAACTGCGGCGTTTCGATGCCAACGAGAGGCCGCTGGCCGCGACCTTTCCCGTCGACACCCTGGCGCAGGAGGCGTGATGGACAGCATGCAACAGGCAACTTCCATGGCCTTGCCGGCGACCCTGCTCGGGCGCCTGGCCGAACAGGTGAGGGCAACCCCCCAGGCCCTGGCCGTGATCGACCGCCAGGCGCAACTGACCTACAGCGAACTGGCCGCGGCCAGCGAACGTATCGCCCATGCGTTGATCGCGCGGGGCGTTCGTCCGGGACAAGCGCTGGCGCTGTGCATGCCACGGTCCTGGCACTGGCTTGCCGCGATCATCGGTGTGCTCAAGGTGGGGGCGGTGGTGGTTCCACTGGACCGCGCCAGTCCGAAGGCACGTCAGGCACGGATGCTGGAGGACGCCGGCTGCGTCGGCCTGCTGGTGGCGGAGCGACTCACCGAACTGTCGGCCACCTTGTGGCAGGCCGAGGTTTCGCAGCTGCTGGAGTCGGTGGCCGCGAATCCATTGGAACGGGTCAGCGATCCGGCGGCGGTGAGTTTTCTCTTCTACACCTCGGGCTCGACCGGCATGCCCAAGGCGGTCGAGGTCGGCGAGCTCGGCATGTTGCGCCTGGTACAAGCGGGCAGCTACATCGATATCCCGCCAGGCGAGCGGATCGCCTGCCTGGCCAATCCGGCGTTCGATGCGATCAGCTTCGAAATCTGGGCACCGCTGCTCAATGGCGGTACCTGCGTCATCATTGCCGACGAGGATCTGCTCGATGCCCGGCAACTGGCGCAGGTACTGGAGACGCAGCGAGTCCATAGCCTGTTCATGACCGTCTCGCTGTTCAACACACTGGTCCGGGAGTACCCGCATTGCTTCGCCAGCCTGCGCCAGGTGCTGATCGGCGGTGAACAGATCAGCGCCGTGGCGGTGCGCGAGTGGTACCAGGCCAACCCGGATAGCGCCTGTCGAATCTTCAATGTCTACGGTCCGACCGAGTGCACCACGTTCGCCTTGTGCCAGCCGATCGCAAGGGACTTCAGGGGGGCTTCGGTGCCCATCGGGCGACCTTTGCCCGATACCGGGGTAAGGGTGCTCGACGAGCAGCAGCGACCCGTCACACCTGGCACGGTCGGCGAGCTGTACCTGAGTGGCAGTGGTGTAGCCCGAGGCTACCGCCAGCGCCCCGAGGAAACCGCTCGTGCGTTTCTGCTCCTGGCGGATGAGCACGGCCAGTTGCAGCGTCATTACCGCACCGGTGACCTGGTCCGGGAAAACGAATCCGGCCTGATCGAATACATCGGCCGCGCCGATCGGCAGGTCAAGGTACGAGGTTTCCGAATCGAACCGGGTGAGGTCGAGCAGCGGCTGGTCGAGCATCCCGGTGTGGCCCAGGCCTATGTCTGCACACGACGCCAGGCTGCCGAGGAGCACCAGTTGCTGGCCTTCATCGTGCCGCGTGGCGAGCTCGGGCAGGCCGATTTCGATGCCTACCTGCAAGCGCAACTGCCCGCGTACATGCGCCCGCACCATCTGTTTCTGCTCGATCGCCTGCCCTTGACCGCCAATGGCAAGGTCGACCGCAGACGGCTGCTGGAGCAGGACCTGCAACCCTGGCGCGCGCCCGTCTCGGGCGAGCGGTCGAGCGCTGAAGAGCAGGGCGCGGAACTGACCTGGTTGCTGGCGCAGGTACGTACGCTGCTGGGGCAGCCGCAGCTCACCGCCCAGGATGACTGGCTGGGCAGTGGCGGCGATTCGCTGAAGGCCTTGCGGCTACGCTCGGCCATTCGCCAGCAATGGCAGGTGGAGTTGAGCATGGCGCAGCTGCTGGGCGAGTCGTTCGCCGGGCTGGCCTGGCGCCTGCGCGCCCCGCAGTTGTCCGCGCCGGTCTATCCACCCGCGCCCCCCCGCAGCCACACATGGCGGCTGCCCGCTACCGCCGAGCAACGCCGTCTGTGGCTGCTGCAGCAACGCGAACCGGACTCGACGGCCTATAACGTGCCGCTGGTGCTGCACCTGCCGTCCGCCATCGACCTGGATGCGCTGGCCACGGCGGTAGGGCAACTGGTCGAACGCCATGCGGCCTTGCGTACCCGATTCGTATCCGGCCCGGATGGGCTCGACCAACAGATTGCCGAGCAGGGCACGAGCTGCCTGCGCATGCCCCTGGGGCAATTCACCGAGGACAACTGGCAGGCCTTCGCCGCCCTGGTGTTCGCCACGCCCTTCGACCTGGGCACCGCAACGCTGTTCCAATCCTGGCTGCTGCCCTTCGCCGACGGCAGTGCCCGGCTGCTGTGGCACCTGCATCACAGCGTGGTCGATGGCTGGTCGCTGAATTTGCTGTTCGACGACCTGGTTGCGCTGTATGAGGCCAATCGGCGCGGCACAGCCGAGCCCGAGCGGCTGGAGTGCCTGACGCCGCTGGAGTTCGGCCAGTGGCAGGGGCGCTGGGGTGTCGCGCCCTACTACCGCCAGCAGCGGCGCGCCCTGGCGCAGTTCTTCCGCGAACAGCCCCCGGCTTCTGCGGCATGGGGCCCGCAACGCCGCGAGCGCGGTGCACAGGCCGGGCAGTACCGCCAGCAGCTGCGAGTGACACAGTGCCAGGCGCTCGATCGATTTTGCGCGCAGCAGCGCCTGACCCGTTTCGAAGTCCTGTTCAGCGTGTTCACCTGGAGCCTGCATGCCTTGACCGGCCTGTCATGCCCTCGTATCGCCAGCCCGGTATCCAACCGTCCGCTGGGCGAGTTCGAGGACATCGTGGGGATGTTCGCCAACACCGTGCTGATCCCGACGCAGCTCGCCGGCTCTCGTTCGCTGACGGACCAACTGCGTGAGCAGACCGCTCGGGTTCGCCACGTCCTGGCATTGCAGGATGTGGCCTTGGCGGACGTGGTGGAGGACTTGCACCTGTCGGGTCAGCAGGCGTTGTTCGACTTCATGTTCGTGCTGGAGAACACCGACTTCAGCAAACTGGACGGGCTCCAGGCCCGGCTGGAGTTCACCGGGCCGGTGCAGGCCAAGTGCGCCCTGACCCTCTCCCTGGTGGACAGCCCGCAGGGGCTGGCGGCCTGGTGGGAATACCAATGCGACCATTTCACCGAGACACAGATCCAGGCGGCTGCCCAATTGTTTCAACGAGGCCTGGATGAACTGCTCGAAACCTCTGGTCATACCCGCCTGGACCAACTGTTGTTGCCATACCGTCGCAGCCTGCCAGCAGCCAGCCAGGGGCCGCTCACACCAGTGCCGTTCACCACGCTGGCAGACTGGTTCGAACACCAGGCGCGCTGCACTCCGGAAGCCACTGCGCTGGTCGCGGGTGAACGACGCCTGAGCTACCGGCGCCTGAACGAGCTGGCCGACTCCCTGGCCGCGACGTTAAGCGATGGGAGCAGCCTGCCGCCGCTGGGCGATGAGCCTGGCCCGGTGCTGCTGTTCCTCGAGCCCTCGATGGAGCACATTGTCGCCTTGCTGGCCCTGGCCAAGCTCAACCTGACGGCGGTGCCGCTCGACCCGGCCTATCCGCCGACGGTGCTGCACCAGGTCGTCAACCAGTTCCGGGCCCATGGCTTGCTGTTCAGTGAGGACACCGAATCCGCCCTTGGGCGCTTGGAAGTGCCAGCCATCGCTTGCCATCGGGTCACCCTCGATGCGCCGCAGCGATCATTCCGACGCCGACCGCACCAGGGGCAACGGCCGCTGTACATGCTGTTCACCTCCGGTTCGACCGGTACCCCCAAGGGTGTTCGGGTATCGGACCGGACCCTGTGCAATCTGCTGCACTGGCAGCGGGGGGAGGGTGGCCTCGGCGCGCGGGCGCGCACCCTGCAATTCTCCATGCTGTCGTTCGATGTCTCGTTCCAGGAAATCTTCAGCACCCTGTGCGGCGGCGGCTGCTACCACCTGATCGTGCCGGCTTGGCGCCACGACACTCCGGCACTGCTGGAGTACCTGCTCAAGGCCGATATCGAACGCCTGTTCATGCCTTGCGTGGCCTTGCAGCATCTGGCCGAAACAGCCGTGAGCCGGGGCATCTATCCGACACACCTGCGTGAGGTGGTGAGTGCAGGCGAGCAACTGCTGTGCAACGAGACCCTGCGCGGCTGGTTCGCCGGCATGCCCCAGGCGAGCCTGTACAATCACTATGGGCCGACCGAAACCCACGTGGTGTGTGGCTTGCGCCTGTCCGGTGACGCGCGGGACTGGCCCGTGCGCGCGCCGATCGGCCGGGCGGTGAACAATGCCTGCCTGCTGCTGGTGGATGAGGATGATCGGCCGGTACCTTCCGGCGTAAGCGGTTATCTGCTGGTCGCCGGACCGATGGTCGCACACTGCTACCTGGGTGATGCGCCCCTCAATGCCAGTCGCTTCGTCGAGTTGCCCGATCCGACGGGCACGACTCGCCTGTTCTATCGCACCGGTGACCTGGCCCGCGTTGACGCCTCGGGGTGCCTGCATTACCTGGGGCGTGACGACCAGCAGGTCAAGGTCAGCGGCCACCGCCTGGAGCTCGGGCAGATCGAGGCCGCGCTGATGCAACGGCCCGAGGTGAGCGTTGCCATCGTCACCGTGGACGCTGACTCGGCGAAACTCAACGCCTACCTGCAACTCGACGGCTTGCCGCCGACGCCGCAGGAACTGGACAATCACCTGGCCCGGGAACTGCCGGCACCGGTGCGGATCGCCAGCTATTGGCGCATCGACCAGTGGCCCCGTACGCCCAGCGGCAAGGTCGATCGCAAGGCGCTTGCGGGGCAGGGCGAATGCCTACAGGGTCAGCCGGCCAGTGAACCCGAGCAGGTCAGCCCCCTGCAGCAACGCCTGCGCGAGCTGTTCGAGGCGGTGATTGGCCGGCCAATCGGCCTCGACCAGCGCTTCTTCGAGGCCGGTGCGACCAGCCTCGGCCTCATGCGCCTGCACGCTCGCTACAATCAGGAACCCGACCTGAAGGTGAGCATGGCCGATCTGTTCGAGCAGGTCAGCATCCGGCGCCTGGCCGCCCATTTGGCCAGTGCGCCGGCCGTGACGGAGCGGCAGTTGGGGAGTGGCGATGGCCGTCATTCGTCCATGGCCGTGATCGGCATGGCCGTGAATGTCGCCGGGGCTCCGGATCTGCGTGCATTCTGGTCGATGGTCCAGGCGGGCGAGTCCGGCATCGAGCGGTTCGAGGCCGACGAGGGGCTGGTCGGGGCGCGCAGCCAACTGAACGGGCTGCTGGATTTCGATCCCGAATACTTCGGTATCAGCCGCCAGGAAGCCCGGTTGATGGACCCGCAGCAACGCCATCTGCTGATGGCCTGCGTACAGGCCCTGGAGCATGCGGCGCTGGTGCCGACGGCTGGCGGGCCGCGGATCGGCCTGATCGCCAGTTGCGGGGAAACCACCTATTTCCAGCAACTGTTGAGACAGGCCGACGATGCCGAGCTGCCGGATACCTTTCAGATGGCCTTGCACCACGACAAGGACTTCCTGGCGACCAAGGCGGCCTACCACCTGAACCTCGGTGGGCCGGCCATGAGCGTGCAGGCCGCCTGTGGCAGTTCGCTGATCGCCGTGCACATGGCTGCTGCGTTGCTCAGGCAGGGGGATGCCGATGTGATGCTGGCTGGCGGCGTGCTGGTGGACCCGACCTTGACGGCGGGCTATCGCTACCGGCCGCAGCATATCTTTTCTCGCGACGGCCAGTGCCGGCCATTCAGTGACGACGCCAGCGGCACCCTGGGCGCCAGCGGCTACGGCGTGGTGGTGCTCAAGCCGCTGGCAGGGGCACAGCGCGATGGCGATCGGATCTACGGGGTCATCGAGGCCTCGGCCCTGAACAACGATGGCCACGACAAGATGAGCTATACCGCACCGTCGGTAGCCGGGCAGAGCGCGGTGATCCGCCAGGCATTGGACAAGGCCGGCCTGCGGGGTGCCGATATCGGCTATGTCGAGGCCCACGGCACCGGCACATTGCTGGGCGACCCGATCGAAGTGGCGGCCTTGAGCAAGGCCTTCGGAGCGGCGCCCAGCGATCACTGCGCCCTGGCTTCGGTGAAGAGCCAGATCGGCCACCTGGGCGCCGCGGCCGGCGTGGTCGGGCTGATTCGCGCGACCCTGGCGGTCTATCACGGTATCTTGCCGGCGAACCTGGGCTTCAATCGGATCAACCCGCAGATCGATCTGCGGCACACACCGTTCTACATCCCGACCCAACCACGTGCCTGGCCCGAAGGGCGCAGGCGTGTGGCCGGGGTGAGCAGCTTCGGTATCGGTGGCACCAATGCCCATGTCATCGTCGGGGCCGCCCCCACGAACGAGCGGCCAACGGCGCAGCCTGCGGCGTGCCTGCTGATCAGTGCGCACAGTCGCAGCGCACTGCTGCGCAACATCATGGCAATCAGGGCCTATCGGGACGAGTTCCCGCAGCGCCACGAAGCATTGCTGCGCTTCCTGCAATCGGGACGACGCCAGCACCGCTGGCGCTACGGCGTACGCCTGGAGGCCGGAGAAAACTGGCAGTTCGATGAGGCGCTGATCCGCGAGGTACCGCTGTCGACCCGCACCTGGTCGGCCGAGGCGGCAACGCCGGAGGCGATCCTGCAGGCCTGGTACGAGGGCGCCCAGTTGACCTGGCCGACACGCTCGGCGCCACCGCCCTGGGACCTGTCGCCCTCGGCCTTCGACCTTGAACCTTGCCAATTCCAGGCGACCGGGGGGCAGCAGGTCAAGACGGTCGAAGTCCAGCCGGAGTCTGTTCGCCATGCGTTGCCTGGCTGGTTCTATCAACGCCAATGGTTGCGCTTGCGTCGTGTGCGCAGTGAGCCTGTCGGCGAGCGCCGCGACACCCTGGTGATTTGTGCCAGCGGGGCGCTGGACGACAGCCTGCTGGAAGCGTTCGAAGGCGCCTATCAGCGTGTCGTGCAGATTCGCGCCGGTAACGGCCTGCGACGCCTGGGCGCCAATCGCTTCGAACTGGACCCCGGCGACGCGCGGACATTGTCGACGCTGCTGGCGGAACTGGTCGATCCGCAGGGCGGTGAACTGGATTGGTTGCACGCGTTGCCACTGTCGGTCAGCGGCGCCGTGAACGAACAGAGCCTGGCAGCCGCCCAATGGGCCTGCGTCGATACGCCGAGCGCCTTGCTCCAAGCCTGGGGGGAAATGGCCGGCTCGCCGAAGCTGCGGCTGTGGCTGCTGTCCGCGCAGGCCTGTGCGGTGGAAGGCGATATCCGCCGGCCCGAGCTGGGAGCCCTGGCCGGTATCTGCGAAGTGGCGCCCCAGGAGTACCCATTGCGAGTGCACTGGCTGGATTTGCCAGATGCTCAGTGGACGAACCAGGCCGCCAGCCTGGCTGCGCTGCTGGGCGATCCGGCAGCCCTGCCTCGGCGCCTGGCGGTTCGGGATGACTTCCTCTGGCAACCAAGACTGATTGCCAGTCGACCTCCGGTGCCACCGTCGGTTTCACCACTGTTGCCGCTCGATGGCACGTTCCTGGTCTTGGGGGGCAGCGGCGGTGTTGGCAGCAGCCTGTGCGAACACTTGCTGCAAGCCCCCGAACGTCGGGTCGTCGTACTGTCGCGCCGGGGGGAGGTGCCGCCAACCCTGGCCGGCCAGGGTGAGCGTGTCGAGTTCCTGCAGGCCGACATGACCGATCTCGCGCGCTGGCCGGCCATTGTCGAGTCCCTGGTGCAGCGCCATGGCCAGCTGGCGGGCATCATTCACGCGGCGGGCGTCGGTGCCGGCAGCCTGATCCGTTATCGTGATCCGCGGCAGATGGACCGTGTCATGGCCGCCAAGACCCTCGGCATGCTGGCGGTCGAAGCCTTGATCAGCCGGTTGTCACCGCGCTTCGTGCTGTACTGCTCGTCGATGTCGTCAGTGCTGGGCGGTGTGGGTCACCTGGACTATGCCGCCGCCAACGGCGTAATGGACAGCTTTGCGCATTACCGTCCGCCGGCAACGAGCCACTGCGTCAGGATGGGCATCAACTGGGATATCTGGCGCGAACGCGGCATGGCCACTGCGGTGAGCGCCAGCGACGAGGCTCATCAACGACACCTGGCCGTTGGCTTGTCGGCGCAGGAGGGCGGGCAGGTGTTCGATCTTGCCCTGGCGATGCAACTACCGCAGTGCCTGGTGTCGACTACTTCGATCGAAGCATCGCGCCAGTTCTACCCCCGGCGCCACTCTTTGGGCTCGCCCGAACCCACGTCGCCGGCCGGCGATGAGCGGGATCCGGCTACGCATCTGCGCGAGTGCCTGTGCCAGTGGCTCGGTAGCGACGAACTGGACGATGGCGATTCGCTGTATGAACTGGGCGCGGACTCCCTGACGCTGCTCGACCTGATCGACGAGGTACAGACGCAGTGGGGCATTGGCCTGCAGCTGTCGCAGTTCAGCCACAAGGTCAGCTTGCGGGAGATCCTCACGCTGATCGACGGCAGTGGTGCCAGGTCGGCGGTCGTCGATTGGGCCCGGGCCGTGCAACTGGATGTCTGGAACAGTGGTAACGGGCGCGACTGGCTGTTGCTGGTGCACCCGGTGGGGGGCGATGTGCAGGCCTATCGCGAACTGGCGGCGGCCTTGCCCGACTCGCTGGGTGTCTGTGTGATCGCCGATCCGTTGTTGCAGCATCCGCAGTTGCCGGCGATCACGATCGAACAGCGGGCCTCCTGTTACCTGCAAGCGCTGCAGGCCCGCTTTCCCCGCCAGTCTTGCAACTGGCGACTGGCCGGCTGGTCGTTCGGTGCCTGGGTGGTCCAGGCCATGTGCTCGCAGGCGCGGCAGGCAGGCCTGGAGCCGCCGTTGCTGTACCTGATCGACCCTCCCGCGCCGGATGCCGGCCAGGAATTGGCGAGGATGGACGAACGACACATCGAACAGGTGTTCCAGCGTGAATTCTCCCAACGCTGGCCACAGGCGATCGGGCAGGGACTGTCCGAGGAAATGCAGGCTTACCTGCAGCGCCTGGTCACCTGCTGCAAGCACAACATGGCAAGCATGGGCCATTTCACGCCGCCGGCCCTGCCGGACACGCCGGCCCGGTTGTTTATCGCCACGCAGGAAAACCCCTATGGCGTCGGCCGAGCCTGGCAGGCCAACCAGCTCAGGGCGGCCTGGCAGGCGCTGTTGCCGCGCATGCTCGACTGGCAGGCACTGGCCACCGACCACTACGGCATTGTCACGGGACACTGGGCCCGGCTGATAGGTGAAACGATTGCCCTGGGAGGTGAGCATGCATCCTGAACAGCGGACGGACTGGTACCAGGAGCTGATTGCGGTGCTGCTCGCCGGGCAGCCCGAGGACTGGGTGTTGCGCTGGAGCAACGAGCTGCAGACGGCGTTGGCCGGCTGGGGCGGGCCACCGCCTTTTCGCCTGATGCACGCCTGGCAGGCCGAGACGGTCCTGCCAGTCCTGCTTGAGGCCGGCATCGAGGGCGCCAGGGGCACGGACCTTCTGACCCTGCAGCAGT
The DNA here is from genome assembly GCF_014268755.2 of Pseudomonas vanderleydeniana. NCBI lineage: Bacteria > Pseudomonadati > Pseudomonadota > Gammaproteobacteria > Pseudomonadales > Pseudomonadaceae > Pseudomonas > Pseudomonas vanderleydeniana. The sequence continues at coordinate 3,661,525 of NZ_CP077093.1, forward strand.
TACATCGCCGGGCGGCGCTAGGACTCAACGGGCGGCGCGGCGAATGGCTGGCAGCGCTCAAGGCGATCCTGCCTGGCCTCTACCGGCAGGCCTTTCCCTATGCCAGCAGTCATGCCCGGGCTCATGAAATCGCCCTGGACTATGCCACCGCACCGGCCAACACGGCGATGATCGCCGAGCACTTTGGTGATGCCAAGGCCTACGCCGACTACTACGCCCAGCTGAGCACCGAAGCCAACGCCATCGCGTTCGCCGATGCCAACAGCCGGGCCCATGCGCGGATCGCAGCGGGTGTCTATGCCGATAACGATGCCCGGCTCTACGGCGAAATCTGCGCCGGCGCGACGCGGGTCTGTGCACTGGCTGCGGCCGGTCGGCAGGACGCAGGGGCACACCGGTCGGTCCTGAAAAAACTGGCAGAGGGCTTGAGCCGCTGCCTTATCGAATCGGCTCCGGCCGCACGTGGTTATTTCTCTGGAGAACAGCATGAACAATGAAACGGAAATGTTCGACGTCGTGATCAATCCTCAGGGCCAATACTCCGTCTGGCCGCAGGGCAAGGTCATGGCCATCGGCTGGCGTGCCGTCGGTGCCGGTGGCGAGCGCCAGGCCTGTCTGGCCTACATCGACGAGCATTGGACCGACATGCGCCCGCGCTCGCTGCGCGAGGCAGGCGTCCAACGTGCGGCTGTGGGCCAATAACGCGAACAATTCGAAAAAGGTGAGGGAACATGGATCAGTGGGCATTGAAAGCCGTCGAGAGGATCGCCGGCGAACGTCGGGCACCATACCAGCACATCACGGTCGATCGCCTGACACCGATCATCGGGGCACAGATCGGTGGCGTCGATCTATCCCAGGCGGTGTCGCAAGAGCAACTGGCGGAGATTCGCCGGGCTTTCCTGGAAAATCATGTGCTGGTGTTTCGCGACCAGCACCTGAGCGTCGAGCAGCACAAGGCCTTCGCCCGCCTGTTCGGTGAGCTGCGCGCCTTGCCGCTGGAAGATATCGATGGTGATGACGCGGAACTGGTGGTGATCCGCGCCACGGCCCAATCGCGTTTCGTGGCGGGAGAGGCCTGGCACACCGACGGCACAGCGGACCTGGCCCCTTCGATGGGGTCGATGCTGTACATCAAGGAGACCCCGGCCATCGGTACGGGTGGCGATACCCTGTTCGCCAACATGCACCTGGCGCTGGACATGCTGTCACCGACGATGCAGGGCTTTGTGCAGGGACTGACGGCAGTCCATGACGGGGCGATTCCGTGGAAGGGCTACCCGGCGCCAGAGGGATTGCCCAAAAGCGAACACCCGGTGGTGGTACGTCACCCGGAGACCGGGCGCAGGACGTTGTTCGTCAACTCGGGGTTCACCTCCCACATCGTCCAGCTTTCCGAAGGCGAGAGCCGGGCCTTGCTGAACCTGTTGTTCGATGTGGTGGCGCGCGAGCCGATCCTCTCCTGCCGGGTGCGCTGGGAGCCCAATACCCTGGTGTTCTGGGACAACCGCTGCACCCAGCATCATGCGGTCTGGGACTACTTCCCGCATTCGCGGTATGGCGAGCGGGTCACCCTCCTTGGCGAGCAACCACAGCCCTGGAGCGAGACCTGACCCTTTTGTTGGCTGCTGATCGCTCCCACGCTCTGCCTGGGAGTGATCAATGTGGTGTCAGGCAGAGCGCTGTTTTGGCAGTTGGTCGAGCAGCGCATCGACGACGAGATCGCCAAACGCCAGATTGCCATGCAGCGGGTCATCGATCTCGCAAAAACGCGGGTGCTGCCAGCCATCCTCGCCATTCGCCGCCTCACGCACGTCGACCCACTCGACCCCCAGCTCGCGAAGTCGTCGAATCAGCACGGTCTGCGCCGGGATGAACACCCGTGGATCGGAAAACTCCGGCACACGCTGGGGTGGCAGGACCACCAGCACCCTGACGCCCATCGCCAATACCCGCTCATGGAACGCCAGGGCATGCCGACTCATCTCTTCGATGATCGACTCGAACAATTGCCCGCCGAGAAACCCTGCATCGAACTCGCCGCGCTCATCCTGGTAGCACTGCCAGTTCGGCCGGCTGGCGAGAAAGTGCACGCTCATGCCCAAGGTACTGACCAGGGGCATCGACAGCTCGCCCAGTCGAGTGACACCGGCCCGTTCGAGCGCCTGACGATAGCGCTGGTCCATCTCCGGATCACGAAAGGCGACGTCAGCCGGCTGCGGCACAAAGAAGTCGACATTGAAATCACGACCCGCACCCAGCGGGCCGCCACTGACCGACAACCCGCGTGCCTGTGCCGCCTTGCCGATCGGCCCGGCATTGGAGTCGCCCAGCAGCAGGAAGCTAGGGCCTGGCGTAGTAGTCGAGTACGGCATCTTCACAAACAAGGTCCTCGCTGGGCAGGTGGACGATCGGCTGTTCAGGGGCCACGACAGTCTCCGGCTTGCCCTCCAGGGCCGTAAAGAACTGACGCATGACGAAGGCCACGCCCTCGGTCGTGACCTCGCGCTGGTTGGCCTGGTAAAAGGCAGCCTTGAACGGTGTTCCGGTGATGATCTCGTAGGAGGGGAAATAGTCGATTTCGCGCTGCTCCTCGCAAAGTTGACCGGCCACAGCACGCAATACCGACTTGGAGTAGGTGGTAGCCGTCAACACATGCTGGCCTGTCGCCGTAGCGGTCAACGGCACCGGTGATACCGTGAGCAATACCCGGATCCGCGGATTCACCGAGCGCAACAGCTCGACGGCCATGCTCATTTCGCGGTGGCTGTCGACAAAGCCGAAGTTGCGCAGGGCATGGGCATCCGGGTCGAACGTCCCCTGCAGAGTGCCCGGGCAGACCGGATAGACCAGGCCCGTGCGTCGGTTGACCCAGGCCTCGGTCAACCCCAGCGTGAAGACGAAGACCCTGGCCCGAACCAGTGCGGCCTTCATCGCCTGCCGTGTGACCTGACGGGCCTCCAGCAGTGCCTGCCGGCTTGGATAACCATCAGGCTCGACCATCGGGCGCATGGGGTCGAAGTAGCGTCCATCACGGCTCCAGACCTCTTCGGGCATATCCTGCCGACCCAGGCACCATTCCAGCCACTGGCGCAGCATCGCCGGGGTGTAGAGATTGCCGGTACGAAAGGAGAACACTCCATAGTGCCGCGCCTTGCACTCGGCCTCCGACAGCCCGATTGGCGCCGGTTCGCTGTCGATCCAGTTCATGCCGCGCTCCACCAGGGCCCGCCCGATATGCTGGGCGAAACAGGAGCCGGCCGTCACGATGGCATCGTCACGCTCGATATCGAATTGTGGCTGCCACAATTCGCTCATGCCCTGGACCGTCTGTTGGGCCACGGCGCTGCGCCAGAACGAGCGCGGTGACAGAAATTGGTATGGATTCATCCCTGGATCACTCCGGATTGGACCTGGCAAGGGGAAAGGGCGCCGTCATGTACTGGGTTCCAGTGCGCTGTCCGGTTGACCACCCTCCAATGCCCGATAACCGAGCAGGCCGATGGGCAGACAGGCCAGCGCGAGGGCCGCGAACAGCACCACCCCGCCGAAGTGGCTGATCACCAGTGCCCCAAGCAAGGGTGCCAGTGCCGAGCCGAGTCCGGCCAGCATGGAAATACCGATGAAGCTGCCACGCATGCCCGGCGGTGCAAGGCGGTCGATCAGGGTGGCGAACAGCGGCATGACGATGATCTCGGCCAGCGTCGCGAAACCGATCGCCAGTATCCAGCCGTACCACAGCGCCCCGGTGTTCAGCGCGATGATCGCGTGGCCGACCATCAGGCAGGCGAGGGCAAGGACGTAGGCGCGCTTGTCGGCAAGGTTCATCAGCCAGCCCATCAGGCACAGGTGAAACACCAGCACCACCGACGCGTTGGTGACGCTCAGGGTGGCGATCACGCCGTTGATGTTCTCGACCTTGAGGGCCAGCAGGTAGAACGTCAGCGATTCGTCGACCTGGGCATAGACCAGCACCAGGAAGAAGTTGGCGACGACGATGGTCAGGAACAACCGGCTGCCGAGGATCGCCCGCAACACCTGTGGCAATGGCGGTGAGGCGACTTCCAGCCCGGACAGGTGCGCAGCCTGCAACCTGAAGCGTGCCGCTGCGATGATGGTCAGGGCCAGCAGACCATAGGCGCAAGCCGCGATGGGAAACACCGCGTCGCTCTCACGATTGGCGAACCACATCCCCATCAGCGGCCCGGTGGCCGCCGCGCAATTGACCACGTAATAGCGGATATGGAAAAGAAAGGTGCGCTCATCGTCGCTGGCAACGGTATCGCTGAGCAGCACCCGCAGCAGCGGCTCGAGAATGCTGTGGGCCACGGCCATGCCAATGATTGCGGCGAAATAGCTGGTTTGCCCGGGAGCCAGCCCCATCAACAGGAAGCAGCCAGCCCCCAGGGCACAGCCAAAACCCATCAGGTTGCGGGAGTTGAAGGTATCGCCAAGAAAACCGCTGAGCGGCGAGAGGGCAATGCTGATCAGCGCGCCCAGGGCCAGTTGTGCACCGATATCGGTGATGGGCGTACCGAAGCGCCTGTTCATCGCCACGACGATGAACGGCCAGACCATGAACGAGGCAATACGCGAAAGGCCGATGCCCAAGAGCAGCCAGCGGGTTGCAGCGGGCAGGGCCCGCAAGGCCTTCCATGGGGCGGATTGGTGGCGCAGATCCATCTGGCTCGTCTCGACAGTTGAACAATGCCCCGCCCGAAGGCGGGGCGCTGCTCATTGAAGAGTGCCATGCGCCGATATGCAAGCCTTGCCTGGCATGTCGGCGACTTTATGTACGTAGGTGACGAAAACGGCCCAGAAGGCCCTTCACATCAATGGGGCGCGCGTGGAATGGTCTTGAGCAGGTCAGCCGGGCTGATATGGCCGACCACGGCGCTGCCTGGTTGCGGCAGGTCGAGGATATGGCCCTTGATCTTGCCGATCACATGCATTTCACAAGGCTTGCAGTCGAACTTCAGGGTCAGTACTTCGTCCCCCTGAATCAGTTGCATCGGCGCCACCTTGGTCCGTACGCCTGTCACGCCCTTGGCCTGTTTTGGACACAGGTTGAAGGAGAACCGCAGGCAGTGCTTGGTGATCATCACCGGCACTTCACCGGTTTCCTCGTGGGCCTCGAACGCCGCATCGATCAACTTCACCCCGTGACGGTGGTAGAAGTCGCGGGCCTTCTGGTTGTAGACGTTGGCCAGGAACGACAGGTGCGATTCCGGGTAGACCGGCGGCGGGCTGGTCTCGGCCTTGCGGCCGCCGCGTGGATGCGCGGCGACGCGCGCTTCGGTCAGCGCCTCGATCACTTCACGGCGCAGGCTCTTGAGTTGCGAGTTGGGGATGAAGTAGGCCTGCGGCGCATCGAGTTCGATGGCCGTGGCGTGGTACTGGGTGGTCCCCAGCTGGCCAAGCAGGTCGCGCAGTTGCTCCAGCGCCTGCTCCGGCTTGTTGGCCAGGCCGAACGGACCGTCCAGGGCGACGCTGGCGCTGACGCCTTCCTCGCTGGTCGCGGTCAGTTCCAGGCGCTCCTCGCGCAGGCGCGCCGTCCAGTTGACGCCGATACGCCGCTCGGCGGAAGTCTTGAGCAGTGCCTGTTGCCAGTTGTGGTCCAGGTTGCGGTTCAGCGGATGGTTCGGGCGCAGGCGATGCATACCCTCCGGCATCTCGTTGGGCTCGACGCGATAGCGGTAGCGTTTTTCGCCCTCTTCCTCGAACTCGCCACGGGGTTCGGCGACGTTGGCGCGGAAACCGACCACTTCACGCTTGATCAGCACGTTGAGGCCATCACCGTTGGACAACGGCTCGGTGGTCACCACTTGCAGATCGCGCTTGCCGGCTTTCTCCACCACACCTACCGGCAGGCCGGTGAAGGTCGGTGTGTCGAAGGCGCCAATGTCGATCTTGCGATCGCTGACGAAGTAGTCGGTGCTGCCACGGTGGAAGGTCTTTTCCGGATCCGGCACGAAGAAGTGCGCGGTACGACCGCTGGAAGCGCGAGCCAGGTCCGGCCGGCCTTCAAGAATGTCGTCCAGGCGCTGGCGGTAGTAGGCGGTGATGTTCTTCACATACCCCATGTCCTTGTAGCGGCCCTCGATCTTGAACGAGCGTACGCCGGCTTCGACCAGGGCGCGCAGGTTGGCGCTCTGGTTGTTGTCTTTCATCGACAGCAGGTGTTTTTCGAAGGCGACCACACGACCCTGGTCATCCTTGAGCGTGTAGGGCAGGCGGCAGGCCTGGGAGCAGTCGCCACGGTTGGCGCTGCGACCGTTTTGCGCGTGGGAGATGTTGCACTGGCCGGAGAAGGCCACGCACAGCGCACCGTGGATGAAAAACTCGATCGCCGCGTCGGTTTCGTCGGCGATGGCACGGATTTCCTTGAGGTTCAGCTCGCGGGCCAGCACCAACTGGGAGAAGCCGGCCTGGTCGAGGAACTTCGCCCGCTCCAGGGTACGGATGTCGGTCTGGGTACTGGCGTGCAGCTCGATCGGCGGGATATCCAGCTCCATCACCCCCAGGTCCTGGACGATCAGTGCGTCGACGCCGGCATCGTAGAGTTCGTGGATCAGCTTGCGGGCCGGCTCCAGCTCATTGTCGTGCAGGATGGTGTTGATCGTCGTGAAGACCCGCGCGTGGTAGCGACGGGCAAACTCCACCAACTGGGCGATATCGCTCACTTCGTTGCAGGCATTGTGGCGGGCGCCGAAGCTCGGGCCACCGATATACACGGCATCGGCCCCGTGCAGGATGGCTTCGCGGGCGATGGCCACGTCGCGGGCGGGGCTGAGCAATTCCAGGTGATGCTTGGGTAGGGACATGTTTTTCTAGTCAGGCTGCACGGTCAAGGCGTGCATTGTACCGGCGAAACGCTCGGTCGGCACCCGTTGCCGCCCGGTGGAGACCGCGCTTACCGAGGCAGATGCCCAGTGGGAGCCGGATTTATCCGCGACAGGGCCTTTGGGATCGCTGCAAACCTGACCGCGATCAGGCCGTTTGCCGGTCCGGCTGCCACTGGTTTCAGGCTTCACGGTGACAGGTGTGAAGCCTCCTGAAGGGCCCTCAGGCCTTGGCCGCCATCGCGGTGACTTCCACTTTCATGCCCTCGACGCCCAGTGCCGCCACACCAATGGCGGCACGCACCGGCCAGGGCTTGGCGAAGAAGCGCTTGTAGACCTCGTTGAACGCGGGCCGATCAGCGATATCGGTCAGGTAGATGGTCAGGTGCATCACCCGGTCCAGGGAGCTGCCGGCTTTTTCCAGCGCCACCTTGAGCGCCTGCAGCGTGCACTCGCTCTGCAGGGTGATATCGCCCAGTTCCAGGCTGCCGTCGGCACGGGTCGGGATCTGGGTGGAGACCAGCAGGCCGCCGAAACCGGCGACATCCGAGGAAATCGAGTCCGCGTCGGGATCAGGCAGGAAGGTCAGGTCTTGATTTGCCATGGGGTTCTCTTGTGTCCGGGGTTATGCAGGGAAGGGCGCACGCAGGGCCCGCCCGTTGATCGTCAGCCCGGCAGTATAAGCGCGGTGCGGGGGCACGGGTACCGCATTGCTCCGACAAGCGGATTCTTCAGCCCGGAAATAGTGACTTGCATGATAGAAGTAGCCATGAAATATTATGAATATAATTTTTTGTTGCCAGTGATAGAGGTCAGTTTGCCATGGGCACTCAAGTCCACATCGCCCCCGAAAGTAAAACAGCCGCCGCTCCCGCACGGCGCAAGCAAGTGCTGCGCCTGGCGGTGGCGGCAGCCGTGATCGCGGGCGCCCTGGCCTATGGCAGCCACTGGTGGCAGACCGGACGCTTCGTCGAGGACACCGAGGATGCCTATGTCGGCGCCGAAGTGACGGTCATCAGCGCCAAGGTGCCGGGCTACATCACCGAGGTCGCGGTCAGCGACAACCAGTTCGTCCGGGCCGGTGACCTGCTGGCTCGCATCGATGTCCGCGATTACCGTACGGCCCTGGCCAAGGCCGAGGGCGCCGTGGCCGCCCAGCGGGCCAGCCTGGCCAACCTGGATGCCACCGAACAGTTGCAACAGGCGCTGATCAGCCAGGCCCGTTCGCAGATCGATGCCAGCGAGGCGGAAGCGCATCGGGCCCACGATGACCATGCGCGCTACCAGACGCTGGTTCGCAGCCTGGCCGTTTCGGTCGAAAGCGCCCAGCGCGCCGATGCCACCTGGAAGACCGCCCAGGCCGAACGGGCGCGAGCCGAAGCCGGGTTGCTCGCGGCCCAGCGCCAACTGGCCGTGATCAACACCCAGCGCCAACAGGCCCAGGCCATGCTGGAACAGGCACAGGCTGAGCGTGACCAGGCGCAATTGAACCTCGGTTACACCGAACTGCGTGCCCCGGTAGACGGCTATGTCGGCAACCGTCGGGCCAAGGTTGGCGCCTATGCCGCGGCCGGCAGCCAGCTGGTCGCCGTGGTACCGGCCCACGGCCTGTGGGTGGACGCCAACTTCAAGGAAGACCAACTGGCCCGGATGCAGGTCGGTCAGGCGGTCAGCATCAAGGCCGATATCCTCCCGGGTCGTGAATTCCGTGGGCATATCGAAAGCCTGGCACCGGCTACCGGCGCCCAGTTCAGTGTGCTGCCGCCGGAAAATGCCACCGGAAACTTCACCAAGATCGTCCAGCGTGTTCCGGTACGGATTCGCCTGGACGGCAACGATGCGGACTTTGGGGCGCTACGTCCCGGCCTGTCGGTCCTGACCGAGGTGAACACCCGCGAACAACCGGTCGCTGAGCCGACAGTTGCCCAGGCCAGCCAGCCATGAGCGGCGAACTGCCGACATTGAGTACCCGGCAGAAGGTCGCCGCCTTTGCCTGCATGTGCCTGGGCATGTTCATCGCCCTGATCGACATCCAGATCGTCTCGGCGTCGCTGCGCGACATCGGCGGTGGCCTGTCGGCCGGTGCCGACGACACTGCCTGGGTGCAGACGGCCTACCTGATTGCGGAAATCATCGTGATTCCGCTTTCCGGCTGGCTGTCGCGGGTGATGAGCACCCGCTGGTTGTTCGCCGCGTCCGCCGCCGGCTTCACCCTGACCAGCCTGCTGTGCGCCGTGGCCTGGAACATCCAGAGCATGATCGCCTTTCGGGCCCTGCAGGGTTTTCTCGGTGGGTCGATGATTCCACTGGTGTTCACCACGGCCTTCATCTACTTCAACGGCAAGCAGCGGATCATCGCGGCCTCGACCATCGGCGCCATCGCTTCGCTTGCCCCCACGCTCGGCCCCGCGGTGGGTGGCTGGATCACCGACATTTCCTCCTGGCACTGGCTGTTCTACATCAACCTGCTGCCCGGCCTGTTCGTGACCCTCAGCGTGCCGATGCTGGTCAGGGTCGACCAGCCGAACCTGGCGCTGCTCAAGGGCGCCGACTACCTCGGCATCGTACTGATGGCGGTGTTTCTTGGCTGCCTGGAATACACCCTCGAGGAAGGGCCGCGCTGGAACTGGTTCAGTGACCGCACCATCACCCTGACCGCCTGGGTGGCGTTGGCCAGCGGGGTGCTGTTCGTCTGGCGTTGCCTGGAAATCGCCGAGCCGATCGTCGACCTGCGCGCCCTGGGTGATCGCAACTTTGCCCTGGGCTGCCTGTTTTCCTTCATCACCGGCATCGGCATCTTCGCCACCATCTACCTGACACCGCTGTTCCTGGGCCGGGTACGGGGTTATGGCGCGCTGGATATCGGCATCGCGGTGTTTTCCACGGGTATCTTCCAGTTGCTGGCAATTCCGGTGTACGCATTCCTCGCCAGCCGTATCGATTTGCGCTGGGTGCTGATGCTCGGCCTGGCATTGTTCGGCCTGTCGATGTGGAACTTCGCGCCGATCACCCATGACTGGGGTGGCAAGGAGTTGCTGTTGCCCCAGGCGATACGCGGCTTTGCCCAGCAACTGACCGTGGCGCCGACGGTGACGCTGACGCTCGGTTCGCTGGCGCCAGCCCGGCTCAAGCTGGCCTCGGGACTGTTCAACCTGATGCGTAACCTGGGCGGGGCGATCGGTATCGCCGCCTGTGCCACGGTGCTCAACGACCGCAGCAACCTGCATTTCCTGCGCCTGGCCGAGCATTTGAACATCCGCAATGAAGAGATGAACCTGTGGCTGGAGCAATTGAGCAACAACGCCCAGGCGCTTGGCCAGAGCAGCCTGGATGCCGGCCAGATCGCGCTTCGCCAGCTCTGGTCGCTGACCTGGCGTGAGGCCCAGACGCTGACCTACGCCGACGCGTTCCTGGTGATCATGGCCTGCTTCATCCTCGCGACGGCGCTGGTGCCGCTGATGCGCAAGGTTCAGCCGCCGCAGCAGCCATCGGCGGATGCGCATTGATAGGAAGTGTAGCGACTGCTAGCTTGTTGTAATTGCTGCCCAGACAACAAGGGAAGAGGCTGTGAGCATGGAAGCATCGAACACCGGATACGCAGGAGCATGTTCATGCCTCGCGACACTAGCCCTCATGACCCTGCTACAGGGCTGTGCCTCCCAGGTGCCCTTCAATGCGCTGCCGCAATCCGAAGCGGTTGTCGAGCATACGGACTTCAGGGCCGATCTTGTTGGTACGCTACGCCCGCCGCTGACTCCCTACTATGCCGTCGACGGGCATTACTCCACAGCAGGTTACGTAGCGCAGTTGGCCGGCTATTCCAGTGAAAAGGTTCATGAGTTCTCGTGCTATTCACAGACCCCGGACCAGGAGGCTGTTCACTATTCGGCACCCTATGTGGCGGTTTGGGGGATATTCAATTGGCCCTTTCGGCATGAAATCGTCAATGGCCTGCATTCGCTGCACGGCGGCGATGCCCGGGCCGTGGCGCTTCGCAGAGGCAAGTTGAAGCGACTGATCGAAACCTCCCTCAGTCAAGGGCGCCCCGAGTGGGAGACCGGTTTTCTCATTCATGCCTTGGGGGACAGTTATGCCCACGTCCATGGGACTGCCGATGGCGAGCGTGCTTATGGCGAGTTTGCCGGGCATGCCCTGGCCAACCTGCCCTGGGGGGAGCGGCCGGACTCGATCTTTGTCGATCACCATTATGTGAATTACCTGGAGTACGTGAATGTTCTCTTCGAGGTTTTCACCAACGCCAACAAGACGCCTGGTGATACCGAGTCACTCAGGCGCTTCCGCGAAGAGATTACGGCCGAGGCTGCCAAGGGCAATGATGCCCGGAAGAAAGTCAGTTTCTTCATGAACGGCACGGTATTTTCCGACATGGGTGGTGGCAGTCTCAGGCAGTGCGCGACCTTGAACGAGAAGTTGGACAGCAAGGAGGTCAGGGCATTCCTGGATCGACTTTCTCGGGATCTGGAGGGGTAGGATATGGCCGCCCGGCATCACTGCCGGACGACTCCCTGCTCATCGACAATCAGGCAGAGACTCCTGCCTTGTCCAGCATCGCCAACAACAGCACATTGGTTCCCGCTTGCGCCCAGTGGGGATGGATGTGCTCGGCCTCGTTGTGGCTCAGGCCGTCGACACAAGGCACGAAGATCATCGAGGTCGGGGCGACCTGGTTGAGGTAGCAGGCGTCATGCCCGGCTCCGGAAACCATGTCCTTGTGGCTGTAGCCCAACTGTTCGGTGGCGCGCCTGACGCTATCGATACAACCGGCATCGAAGTTGATCGGCGCGTAGTCGAAAATCTGTTCGACCTTCCAGCGCAATCCCATGCCTTCGGCGATACGTTGAACCAACTGCCGGAAGTCTCGATCCAGCTCAACCAGTGCCTCTTCACGCGGATGGCGGAATTCGACGCTGAAGAACACCCGTCCCGGTACCACGTTGCGCGAGTTGGGAAAGACCTTGACCAGGCCGATGGTTGCGCGACCTTCATTCCCCTGGGCCAGGCCAAGGGCATTGACGGCCTCGGCGACCCGGGCCAGGCCCAGGAACGCATCCAGGCGCAGGTCCATTGGTGTGGTGCCGGCATGGGCGCTGCGGCCGATCAGTTCGACCTCATACCAGCGCTGGCCCTGGGCACCGGTAACGACGCCGATGGTGAGGTCTTCGGCTTCGAGAATCGGCCCCTGTTCGATGTGCAGTTCGAACGCGGCATGGATATCACGGCCGCCCATGGGCTCGGTGCCGGCGTAGCCGATGGTTTGCAGCGCCTGGCCGATGCTGATGCCCTCGGCGTCGGTCCGCGACAGGCCGTAGTCAAGATCGAACACGCCGGCGTAGACGCCGGAAGCAATCATTGCCGGGGCGAAGCGCGAGCCTTCCTCGTTGGTCCAGTTGATCACTTCGATCGGACGTTCGGTCTCGATGCCCAGGTCGTTCAGCGTGCGGATCACTTCAAGCCCGGCCAGGACCCCGTAGATGCCGTCGAACTTGCCCCCGGCAGGCTGCGAGTCGCCATGGGAACCGGTGATCACCGGCGCCAGGCTGTCGTCACGGCCGGCACGGCGGGCGAAGATGTTGCCCATGGCATCGACACGAATGCTGCAGCCGGCATCGCGTGCCCATTGCACGAACAGGTCGCGGCCGCGGCGGTCTTCCTCGGTCAGCGCCAGGCGTGAAACCCCGCCGTTTTCAGTGGCGCCGATACGTGCCATCTCCATCAGCGAATCCCACAGGCGCTCACCATTGATACCCAGCGCCTGGCTCATGCATCACCTTCCTGCGGCTTGACCTGGTAGCGGAAGTCGCAATGGGAGGCGCCGCCCATGATGGTCTGGGTGCGTTTGAGCTCGACCCGCGGGTCATAGCCGACGATGAACAGCTCGTCGCGGTTGCACGACAACAGGTGGCCGATCTCGCCCAGGCCCATCTCATGGTACATCTCGGCGTAGCGGCAGCGGTGTACGTCGTAGTCGAAGTGAGTGGCATCGGTGGCGATCACGTCGACCTTCAGTGCGTCATCCTTCTCCCACAGTTCCTGCAGGTCGATGAAACCCTGCAGGTCCGGGCCGTTGGGCTCGCGAGCGGCGAATTGCCGACCGGCTTCGATCGCCGCCTGGGACACGGCCTCGCCGATGACTGCGGCGGCCTTGTCCTTGCCGTAGTCGCGCACCAGGATTTCGTAGATGGGTTTGATGATTTCGGCTTCGATGCGCCGCCGGGCGAGGATGCCCAGTTCTCCGTCATGTTGACTCATAATGTGTGCCTCCATCAGCTCCACGGACCGTCCGGGCGGTGGCAGTCGCGCTTCGCCACCGCCGGCCGGGTTATTGTTTGCCGCCGGCTACGCTGACCGGCTGCCAGGTATTGGCCTTGACCTGGTAAACGGTAAAGGTCGGGTTCTTCAGGTTGCCTTCGGCATCGAAGGCGATCGGGCCGGTGACGCCCTGGTACTGGCTGGCCCTGAGCACCGGCAGGTACTTGGCCGGATCGGTGGAGTCCGCCTGCTCGATCGCCGCGATCAGCACGCCAACGCCGTCGTAGGCAAAGGGGGCATGCAGCTCGATAGGGGTCTTGTAGCGCTGCTTGTAGGTCTGCTCGAACGCCTTGCCGCCCGGCATCTGCGCCACGGCCAGGCCCGGCTCCAGGGCAATCACGCCTTCACCTTCCTTCTGTGCCAGTTCCAGGAAGGTCTGGCTGACGAAGCCACCGGCTCCCATCAGCGTAGCCTTGATCCCCAATTGCTTGATGCGCCGGGCAAGCGGCGCGGCTTGGGCATCCACGCCACCGAAGAAGATCAGGTCGGGATTCTTGCTGCGCACGGTGGTCAGCACCGGGCTGAAATCCACGGTCTTGTCGTCGATGTATTCGCGCGACACGACACTGCCGCCGCTGGCTTCGATGGACTTGACGAACTGGTCCGCCAGGCCCTGGCCGAAAGCCGTGCGGTCATCGATCACGGCAATGCGCTTGGCCTTCAGCGTTTCCAACGCATAGCGGCCGGCAACCTGGCCGCCGTCATCGTCATGGCCCATGACCCGGAAGCTGGTGTCGAAGCCCTGTTGCGTATAGGCGTGCCCGGTAGCCACCGGTGCCACCTGGGCGATGCCGGCGTCGTGGTAGACCCGGGCCGCCGGGATGCTGGTGCCGGTGTTCCAGTGGCCGACCACACCGACCACGCCCGCATCGACCAGACGCTGGGCGACGGTCACGGCGGTGCGTGGGTCGGACTGGTCGTCCTCCGAGACCAGTTTGTAGGTCACGGCTTCGCCATGGATCTTCGGATGACGGGCGTTGGCCGCGTCGATAGCCAGTTGCGCGCCGTTTTCCAGGTCCTTGCCGATCCGGGCAGAAGGGCCGGTGAGCGGGCCGGCCAAGCCAATGAGAACCTGTTGGTCGGCCTGGGCGACGGCGGCGGCCAGGCTGCTGATGGCGATACCGAGCAGGCCGGCGCGCTTGATGAGGGCAGTGATATGCATGGGTGAGTCCTGTTACAGAGTGCGACCTGAAAGGTCGCCGGTTTAATTGGCTCCGGAGGCCCGGTGGCGGTTCGGGTTCATTCGCCGAGATAGGCGGCGCGCACGTGCGGATCGTCCCGTAGGTCGGCCGAGGGGCCTTCCAGGCTGATCCGACCGCTGTCCATCACGTAGGCACGCTGGCAGACCTGCAGGGCGAGGCGTGCGTTCTGCTCGACCAGCAGCAGGGTCATGCCGCTGTCGCAGACCTGGTCGATCACGTCGAAAATCTTCTCCACCATGATCGGTGCCAGGCCCATCGAGGGCTCGTCCAGCACCAGCAGGCGAGGGCGCGACATCAGTGCGCGAGCCAGGGCCAGCATCTGCTGCTCACCACCCGACAGCAGACCGGCCGGTTGCCGTGCACGCCGCTTCAAATGCGGGAACAGCTCCAGCCAGTGCTCGATCTCCTGTTCTACCTGATCATGATCGGAGCGGCAGAAGGCACCGGCGTGCAGGTTCTCCACCACGCTCATGCGGGCAAAGACACCGCGGCCCTCCGGGACCATGGCGATGCCCTCGCGGAGCAGTTCATGGGCCGCACGGCCAGCGATCGACCGACCGGCGAAGTGGATCTCGCCGGCGCTGGCCGGCAGCAGACCGGTCAACGCCTTGAGGGTCGAGGTCTTGCCGGCACCATTGGCGCCGATCAGCGTGACGCGCTCTCCCGGATTGATATGCAGGTCCAGCGACTTGACCGCGGCAATGGCGCCGTAGTGCACGTTCAGACCCCGAATCTGCAAGAGGGCTTCAGGCATGGGCGCTGGCTCCGAGATAGGCCTGGATCACCGCCGGGTCACGACGGACCGTTTCGGCGCTGCCACGGGCAATCACCTGCCCGTGGTCGAGTACCGTCAACTGGTCGCAGATGCCCATGACCAGCTTGACGTCGTGTTCGATCAGCAGCACGGTGCGGTGATCGCCGCGGATCTTCTCCAGCAGCTCGCGCAGTTGCTGTTTCTCGCTGAGGTTCATGCCGGCTGCCGGTTCGTCGAGGGCCAGCAGACGGGGTTCGGTGGCCAATGCCCGGGCGATCTCCAGGCGGCGTTGATGCCCATAAGACAGGCTGTCGGCGCGGTAGTCGGCGAACGGGCCGATGCCGACGTAGTCGAGCAGATGCATGGCCCGCTCACGGGTCTGCCGTTCCTCCTCGCGTCCACGACGGTGTCCCGTCAAGGCGGCCCAGACACCATTGCGGGTACGGATGTGTCGTCCGACCATGACGTTCTCCAGCGCGGTCATCGCCTTGAACAGGCGGATGTTCTGGAACGTACGGGCAATGCCGGCCTGCGCCACCTTATGGACCGACGAGGGCCGGTAGCCCTGGCCGTCGAGGCGAAACTGCCCTGAATCGGCACGGTACAAGCCTGTCATGACGTTGAACAAGGTGGTCTTGCCGGCACCGTTGGGGCCGATCAGGCCGTGAATGTGGCCGATTTCGATGCTCAGGCTGACATCGCAAAGGGCTGCCACGCCGCCAAAGTGTTTGTGGACGCCGGTGATCTCCAGCAGGGCCGTGCTCATCACGCACCTCCATTGCGAGCGGGCCATAGGCCGGTGGGTCGATAGAGCATGGCGAGGATCAATGCCAGCCCGTAGAACAGTTGGCGAATGACCTCCGGATCCAGCAGCACCTGGCCGAACAGCGCCTGTTGCAGGCTGCCGGTACTGGCACGTAGCACTTCCGGGAGTGCGGCCAGCAGCACGCAGCCGAGAATGACCCCGGGAATGTGACCCATGCCGCCCAGCACCACCATGGCCAGCACGGCAATCGACTCATTGAGGCTGAAGGACTCCGGGGAGACGAATCCCTGGAACGAGGCGAACAGTGCACCGCTGACACCGCCGAATGCCGCACCGATGGCAAAGGCCAGCAGCTTCAGGTTGCGGGTATTCAGGCCCATGGCCTCGGCGGCCTGCTCATCCTCGCGGATCGCCACCCAGGCCCGGCCGATGCGCGAGCGCTGCAGGCGAATGCAGATGAACAGGATGGCCACCATCATCGCCGCGAACAGGTAGTAATACAGGTACACCGACGGCAGGCGCAGGCCGAACAGTTCCTGGGGGCGGGCGAAGTTCACGCCCCACAGGTGCAGCGGGTCGACCGAGGAAATGCCCTTGGGGCCATTGGTCAGGTTGATCGGCCGGTCGAGGTTGCGCATGAAGATGCGGATGATCTCGCCAAAGCCCAGGGTGACGATCGCCAGGTAGTCACCGCGCAGGCGCAAGGTCGGTGCGCCGAGCAGGATGCCCAGGCCTGCGGCCAGCAACGCCGCCAATGACAGGATCACCCACAGTGGCGCATGCATCCCGCCAGGCAGTGCGGCGGCCAGGGCCGGAAACTGGCTGAGCAGGTGCGGTGACGAGAGCAGGGCAGCCAAGTAGGCGCCCACCGCATAGAAGGCGATGAAGCCCATGTCCAGCAGCCCGGCATAACCGACCACGATGTTCAGGCCCAGGGCCAGCATGATGTACAGCAGCGCAAAGTCCAGGGTGCGTACCCAGGCATTGCCGCCGGCCTGGCCGACCAGCCAGGGCGCCAGCAGCAGGGCACCTGCGAACAGCAGGAGGCCGAGTTTCGCTCGCGGGGCGGTGTTGTGGAGAATGGATTCAGTCATGCGCGGCTCGCCAGTCGTTCGCCCAGAAGGCCGGTTGGGCGCAGCACCAGCACGGCAATCAGCACCATGAAGGCGAACACATCCTGATAGTTGCTACCGAACACACCGCCGGTGGCGTCACCGAGATAACCGGTGCCCAGCGATTCGATAAGGCCCAGCAGGATGCCGCCGAGCATCGCGCCCTTGAGGTTGCCGATCCCACCCAGCACAGCCGCGGTGAATGCCTTGATCCCGGGCAGGAAGCCCATGTAGAAGTGTGCGCTGCCGTAGTTGCTCGCCATCATGATGCCGGCCAGGGCCGCCAGGGCGCCGCCAATGGCGAACGTCAGCACGATGACCTGGTTCGGATTGATCCCCATCAGGCTGGCGACCTGCGGATTTTCCGCCACGGCGCGCATGGCACGGCCCAGGCGGGTGTGGTTGACCAGCAGAAGCAATACCACCATCAGGCCCAGGGCGATGCCGATCGTGGCAAGCGCCGTGATGTTGGTCATGGCAGGTGGATGCAGCTCATCACCGGCAGTGACTTCGATCGGATCCAGCGGCAGCAGTTGCACGAACATCTGCGGGTTGCGCGACCACACCAGCATGGCCACGGTCTGCAGCAGCAGGGAAACGCCGATGCCGCTGATCAACGGCGCCAGGCGTGGAGCGTTACGCAGGCGTCGGTAGGCGACACGCTCGATCAACACCGCCAGCATGGCGCAAGCCGCCATGGCTCCGAGTGTCGCCAGCAGCAGAACCAGCAGACCCGGCAACGAGGGAAACAGCGATTGCAGCAGGCGGATGATCGACAGGCCAATCAGTGCGCCCATCATCAACAGGTCGCCGTGGGCGAAGTTGATGATGCGCAGTATCCCATAGACCATGGTGTAGCCCAGCGCGACCAGGGCATACAGGCTGCCGAGCATCAAACCGTTGAGCAGTTGTTGTATCAGGGTATCCATTGCTGCGAAAAAGCCTCTTGCGCTAGAGCGACCGCAAACGCACAAGGCCCGGGTCGGGAAAGAGGCGCACAGTAATGTTGCATTCTGTTTTTATCAAATATCTGTAAATACTATGCTTATAACAAAAACAAAAACGCGCAAATACGGCAAAAAATAGCCATTTTCAGCGGTTTATTTTTAGAATATGCTCAATACATGAAAAATACAGAACAGTTGGATAACGATCCGCCTCTTCGTGCAGTGCGCACCTTCGAAGCCTTCGCCCGCCACGGTGGCGTCAATGCCGCTGCGCGCGAACTGGACATCTCCGCCTCTGCGATCAGCCACCAGCTACGCCTGCTGGAGGAATTCCTGCAGCAGCCGCTGACGTTCAGGCAGGGACGCAACCTGATCCTGACCGAGGAAGGTCGGGAGTATTACCGGGCGATCCGCTCGGCCTTCGCGGTGCTGCGCAGCGCTACCGATCACGTGCGCGAGAAATCGGCATTGCGCCAGGTGACCATCAGCCTGATTCCCTTGTTCGGCATCAATCTGTTCATCCCACGCTTGCCCGAGTTCCTCGAGGAAAATCCCGGGCTGGACATCAATGTGACTTACGCCAACCACCGCAGCTACCCCAGCGATGCGGCGGATATCTCGATCCGTTTCGGCACGGGCCATTGGCCGGGATACCACAGCGAGCCACTGGTTTCCGGCGCCGTTTCGGCTTTCTGCAGCCGCGAATTCCTGCAACGACATGGCCCGATCGATACGCCTGAGGCACTGGTCGAGCTACCGCTGCTGCACGATGAGGAGCGTGGTACCTGGGCGCAGTGGTTCCAGCAGGTCGGCGTACGGCGTGCGACCGCACTGAGCGGCCTGTTGTTCGAGGATGGGCAACTGGCGTTGACTGCGACGCTGACCGGCCTTGGCTGCGCATTGCTGCGCGAGCCACTGGTGCAGCCCTACGTCGCCAGCGGTGAACTGGTGCGCCTGTTCGACAGCAGCGTCGACGATGGGCGTGGCTACTACCTGTGCCGGAGAGCCGACAGCGAACTGTCCCGCGAGGGTCTGAACCTCTACAGTTGGATCAAGCGCAGCCTGATCGGCAGCCCGGGTTGAGACGCCACAATCTTGCTGGCAATCGCTTTCCTGCAGTGGATGGCCGCCTGCGGCGGTTCGCGGGCAAGCCACGCTCCTACAGAGAACGCAACCTTCTGTGGGAACTGGCTTTCCCGCGAACCGAGTGATGTGTGCAAGACCGGCACGCACCGCGATTTCCTGTAGGAGCGTGGCTTGCCCGCGAACCGCCATGGGCGGCCATTCAATGACCTCATCGGAG
This sequence comes from Pseudomonas vanderleydeniana, assembly GCF_014268755.2. NCBI lineage: Bacteria > Pseudomonadati > Pseudomonadota > Gammaproteobacteria > Pseudomonadales > Pseudomonadaceae > Pseudomonas > Pseudomonas vanderleydeniana. Next base: position 3,680,781 of record NZ_CP077093.1, read on the forward strand.
CCCGGCACACCACTATCGCCAGCCAGCCGGCTCCCACAGGACCTCAGCCCGGGCCGGGCTCGGCCGTCGTCAGGAAGTCGATGAACAGGCGGAACAGCTCGGCATGGGTCGAGATGTTCAGGCGCTGGTAGAGGTTGTGGCGGTGGACTTTCACCGTCCCCTCGGAAATGCCCAGGTTGGCAGCGATCGACACACTGCTGTGGCCCTGCAGGATCAGGCGGGCAATGACCGCCTGGGTTTCGGTCAGCTGACGCTGGAGCAGGGCAATGAAGGTATCTTCCTCGCGACCGGAAGGGGCGAGGGCGCTGCTGTCCAGTCGAAGATGCAGTTCGAACAGGGCAGCCAGGGTGTCGGCCAGCGGCGCCAGGCGTTCGACCTGCTCCTGGCTGAAGCCACCGCCACCCAGGCCACGCATCAACGAGAACACCACGGCCGCCCGGTCATCCAGGTAGGCGATGTAGCCAATTTCCTCGATGTCCACCCCGTGATCACTCGCCACGCAAGGATGGATATCCGGTGAAATGGCGAAACCCGAGGCGAAGAAACTGTCCGGGGCCAGTTCGCTCATGCGCCAGAGTCCGGCCGGGTGCCGGTTCATCGCCGCGACATAGAACGGATCGAGCAGGTAGCCACCGCGCTGGTAGGCTTCCAGGGTGCTGCGCGCCACCCTTGCGCCATAGCCGTTGTGCAGCAATACCGCCGGGGCGTTGGGACGAAACAGATAGGCGCAGCTCATGTCGTAGCCGGTCAGGGCTTCGAAGGCCGTGTCGAGCGCAGGGCCGAAGCCGGCGCTACCCACGGCGCGCAGAACGGAGGGGGAGGTCAGGGACATGGCGATTCTCGGAGCGGGGAGGCGCAGGCACTTTAACAGCAACGCTTTCGCGACTGGAGAGGCCCGCAGGCCCCTCCGTCCACTCACTCAGGACAACCGCAGCTTCGCTTCGCCGGTCTGCTCCAGCTCGCGCTCCATCTCCAGTGCCCGCGGTACGGCCAGCCAGTAGGCCAGGCCCATGCCGAGCAGGCCGCCGAGCAGCTTGCCGACGATCAGGCAGGGGATGATGGTTGGCTGGAAGTTCGCCGAATAGGCCAGGTGATCACCAAAGGTGAAGGCGGCACAGACCGCGAAGGCGATCACCAGCACCTTGTCCTTGGGCGGCATCGACGACACCAGGCGGAACATCGCCAGGATATTCGCCGAAGCGGCGAGCATACCGGCTGCACCGTTGGCCGACAGGCCCACCCGCGAGGCGAACTTCTCGATCGGCCGCGACAGGTAGCGCTTGATCAGGTACACCATCGGGAACGCCCCACAGAGCATGATCCCGACATAACCGGCAATCTCCAGCGCGCGGAACTGATCCTCCTTGTCGGCGATGATCGGCGCGAAGCCCCAGGCACCGAACACATGGGTGAAGGCGCCGGTGAAATACTCGACGATCGAAGCCACCAGGATCAGCGTCACCGCACCGTACATCAGCTGACCGGTGCGCAGGAACAACGCCACCATCAGTCCGGGCAGGTAACGCAGCGCCGCCGCCAGGGCCGCGCAGAACAGGATCAGTGGCATCAGGTTGCGCACCAGTCCGGCCACCGTGTAGTGCAATACCTGCGTGGCCGCGCCGGCGGTGGCGATATCGGGACGTACGCCCAGGCCCAGGCCGTCGATCAGCAGGGCGATGAACATGATGCTCACCGGAATGCTCAGCAGCCCGGCCATGATGCCCAGGGCCATGTACTTGTGGTCGGACTTGTCGAGCATCGCCAGTCCCACCGGGATCACGAAGATGATCGTCGAGCCGGACTGGAAGCCGGTGATCAACCCGAGAATCCAGCCTTCGGGACTGGCCGACAGGGCCTGGGCCAGTTGATAGCCACCCAGGTCGCTGGCGATGAAGATCGGTCCGGCGATGCCGGCGTCGGCGCCCATGGCCAGGAACAGCGGGCTGATCACCTGGCGGATGAAGGTAGAGATGAACGGGATGGAGGCCATGATGCCAGCCACCGGTATGAAAATCGGCCCGATGCTGTGGATCCCGGCATTGAACTCGCCGGCAAGCTCCGATTCGGAGCGGAAGATCGCAGCCAGCGCGCCAATGACGGCGCAGACCATGATGACGTAGATAACGTAGGTTCCGATGTTTTCCATGACTGCCTCGGCTATTGGAGGTTGTTGTTGGGCAGTGAATAAGGGGCAAGGCGCGGTTCGGGCTTGAGTCTGGTTATTGGCGCCCGAAACCGTTGCTACAAGGCGGTGTAGCCGTTGTCGACGAACAGGTGCGTGCCGTTGACGAAACTCGACTCGTCACTGGCCAGGAACAGCGCGGCCTGCGCCACTTCCTTCGGCTCGCACAGGCGACCCTGCATGGCGCGGATGTCACTTTCACCGACGGCGACGCCGAAACCACCGAGCAACTCGATCTCGCGCTGGCCGTGGGCCGTGGCAATGAAGCCCGGGCAGACGGCGTTGCTGCGAATGTTGCGGTCGCGGTACTCCACCGCCAATGCGCGGGCGAACATGTGGCAGGCACCCTTGGTCGTGCAATACAGCACTTCCATCGGCGTGCCGGCGACTGCCGAGATCGACGAGGTGCAGACGATGCTGCCGCCACCGGCCTCGAGCATGCCCGGCAGTACCGCCTGGGTGACCAGGAACATGCCCTTGACGTTGATGCTCATCAGCCGGTCCCACTGCGCCTCGGTGGTCTCCAGGAAAGGCCCTGCGGCGATGGTACCGGCATGATTCATCAGCACGGTGATCGGCCCGAAGTGCGCCTGGCCTTCGGCTACTGCACGCTTGACCTGCTCGGCGTTCGACACGTCGGCGGCGACGAAGCAGGCTTGCCCGCCATGTTCATTGATCTGGCCGGCGACCCGCTCGCCGTCGCTGGAGGGCAGGTCCAGGATGATCACCTTCGCGCCTTCGGCAGCGAACAACTCGCTCGCGGCCAACCCGCAACCGCCAGCGCCACCGGTGATCAATGCCACCTTGCCGTTCAATCGACCCATGGGGAAGTACTCCTGTGTCTGGATGGGATTCGAACGCCAAGCTAGGGGGTGAGGGACAGTGCGTCCATATACCACTGGATATACACCCGGGCACCGATAGCACGGGCGGGCTTTATCAACTGAAATTTTGCCGGGGTTCGTACGTCACGTTTATATCGCTTCCTGGCGTTGGGCGGCATAATGCCATTGCCTTGGGCCCACGGATGCGGGCCCTGTTTACCATCTTCAGCTTGATCCGAGGTTCGCAAGTATGCAGTTCATTGACGATTCAGATGCCATGTACCGCCTGCTCATCCAGAGCGTGGTGGACTATGCCATCTACATGCTCACTCCGGAGGGCATCGTCGCGAACTGGAATCCTGGCGCGCAGCGCGCCAAGGGCTATACCGCCGAGGAAATCGTCGGCCAGCACTTCTCGGTGTTCTACAGCCAGCAAGAGCGTGATCGCGACCAGCCGTCACAGAACCTGGAGACTGCCCGCCGGACCGGCCGCTTCGAGGACGAAGGCTGGCGACTGAAGAAAGACGGCAGTGCCTTCTGGGCCCATGTCGTCATCGATGCGGTTCGTGATGCCGACGGCAAGCTGCTGGGTTTCGCCAAGATCACCCGCGACTGCACCGAACAACAGAAACTGATGCTGGCCCAGCAGGAGCAGGAGCGTCGCTTCAGGTTCCTGGTGCAGGGCGTCAGCGACTATGCGATCTACATGCTCGACCTCGGTGGGCATGTGGTCAACTGGAACGCCGGGGCCGAGCGCGCCAAGGGCTACAAGGAAGAGGAAATCGTCGGCCAGCACTTCTCGGTGTTCTACACCCCCGAAGACCAGGCGGCCGGACTGCCGGCGCAGGGGTTGGAGCAGGCTCGAAGCCAAGGGCGGTTCCATGCCGAAGGCATTCGCCAGCGCAAGGATGGCTCGACCTTCTGGACCAGCGTGGTGATCGACGCGATTCATGACGATGACGGCCAGATGATCGGCTTCGCCAAGATCACCAAGGACATCACCGAGAAGCGCGAGAACGAGCTGCAACTGATGGAGGCCAAGGTCCTGGCCGAGCAGTACAGCGTCGAAATGGCGTCGCTGTCGCGTTTTCTCGACTCGGTCATCTCCAACATTCCCGCAAGCGTCATCGTCAAGGACGTGCGCAGCAACAAGATCCTGCTGGCCAACCACCAGGCGGAAACGCTGTTCGTACCGAACGGCGGCAGCATGGTCGGCAAGCTCCTCTGCGATTGCCTGCCGGCGGAGTCGGCCGCCTACATCGAGCAGCAGATGAACCAGGACCTGCGCCTCGGCCAGGTCCGGACCGTCGAGACCCTGGTCCACACCAACCGCGGCCACAAGACCCTCAGAAGCCGCACGGTGCTCAACCAGGATCCGGGCAACGCTTCCGAGTACGTACTGTTCGTCGCTGAAGACGTCACCGTGGAGCTGGCCGCGAACGCCAAGATCCACCACATGGCGCACCACGATGCCCTGACCGGGCTGCCCAACCGGGTACTGTTCCATGAGCGGCTGAAGAACGCACTGGGCGACGCCGAGGGCTCGGGCAAGATCACCGCGACCCTGTGCCTGGACCTGGACGATTTCAAGAACATCAACGACGCCCTGGGCCACGGTTTTGGTGACAAGCTGCTGCGCGTGCTCAGTGCCCGCCTGCGCGCCGAGCTGCGCGAACACGACACCCTGGCCCGTCTGGGCGGCGATGAATTCGCGGTGATCCTGCCGGAGCTGGAGACCGCGGAAGCTGCCGAGCTGACGGCGCAGCGGCTGATCCAGGCCATTCGCCCGGCCTTCCTGATCGAAGGCCATAGCTGCTCGGTCGGCGTGAGCATCGGCATCGCCCTGTCTCCGGAAGACCACAACAACCCCGAACAACTGATGGGCTATGCCGACATGGCCCTCTATGAAGCCAAGCGCAACGGCCGCAACCGCTTCGAGCGCTTCAAGTTCCAGCTGGACGAAGCGGCCCGCTATCGCCGGACCATGGAAACCGACCTGCGTACGGCACTGCACTTTGGTCATCTGCAGTTGCACTACCAACCGATCGTGACCCAGTGTGGCGAGGAGATCTCCGGCTACGAGGCATTGCTGCGCTGGCGGCATCCGACCAAGGGTACGATCATGCCCAGCGACTTCATCCCCATGGCTGAAGAAACCGGGCTGATCCACGAAGTCGGCAATCGGGCATTGAACCTGGCTTGCCAGGAGGCGGCCAGCTGGGGGACCGAGCAAACCGTCTCGGTGAACCTGTCGCCGATCCAGTTCAAGAATCCCGGCCTGGTCGATTCGGTCGCGCTGGCATTGGCCGACGCGGGCCTGTCGCCTTCGCGCCTGGAACTGGAGATCACCGAGTCGGTGCTGCTGGACAACAGCGACGAGAACGTCAACATGCTCAGGGCTCTCAAGGCGCTGGGCGTGGCCATTTCCCTCGATGACTTCGGTACCGGCTACTCATCGCTCGGCTATCTGCGCTCGTTCCCGTTCGACCGGATCAAGATCGACATGTCGTTCGTGCGCGAAATGGCCCATAGCAAGGAGGCACTGGCGATCATCCGGGCCATCACCGGCATGAGCAACAGCCTGATGATCAAGACCACGGCCGAAGGGGTGGAGACTGTCGAGCAGATGGAGCAACTGATCTCGGAAGGCTGCTCGCACTTCCAGGGTTACTTCTTCGGCCGGCCGATGCCGGCGGACAAGCGGCTGCAGCAGGATGACCCGGTACCGGCGCTCGCCCGACCCTCGCCGCCCAAGGGCCTGCCCGGCCCTCAGCCCGAGGACTGAAGCATCCCTTGTAGGAGCATGGCTCGCCCGCGAACCGCCGTAGGCGACCATTCAACAACATCACCGCAGCCTGGCGCACCGTTATCGCCAGCAAGCCGGCTCCTACAAAAAAGCAAAAAAAACCACTGCCTACGAGAGACAGTGGCTAAAGGAGGCGAGCCGCAACGAGGTTACGGTTCACCCGATGACTCAGTTGGCGTTGATCCAGATGGTCTTCAGCTCGGTGTACTGGTCGTGAGCCCACTGCGACTTGTCACGCCCGCCAAAGCCGGACTCCTTGTAGCCACCGAACGGCGTCGAGGCATCGCCTTCGCCGAAGCAGTTGATCGTCACCACGCCGGCGCGGATCTCCCGTGACAGGCGCAACGCGTTGCGCAGGCTGCCGGTATAGGCCGAGGCTGCCAGGCCATAGACGGTGTCGTTGGCGATTTCGATGGCTTCGTCGAGGGTTTCGAAGGTGGTCACGCTCAGCACCGGACCGAAGATCTCCTCGGTGAACAGGCGATTGTCACGCGGCACACCGTCGACGATGGTTGCCTGCACGAACACGCCGGCCTCGGTCTGGCCACCCAGCGCCACCTTGAGGTTCTGCTCGGCAGCGTGCTCCAGGTAGGAACGGACCTTGTCGAAGTGCGTCTTGCTGACCATCGCGCCCAGGCGGTTGTCCGGGTCCAGCGGGTCACCGAGCTTCCAGTCGCCCAGGTGCTTGCCGATCAGTTGCAACAGTTCATCCTTCACGTCCTTGTGCACGATCAGGCGCGAGGACGCCGAGCAGTTCTCACCCATGTTCCAGAACGCGCCAGCGGTCACGTACTGGGCCACCTGGTCAAGGTCCTCACAGTCGTTCATCACCACGGCAGGGTTCTTGCCACCCAGTTCCAGCACGACACGCTTGAGGTTGGACTCGGCGGCATACTTGAGGAACAGCCGGCCGGTGGCGGTGGAGCCCGTGAAGCTGACCATGGAAATGTCCATGTGTCGGCCAATCGGTTCTCCGGCTTCGCGGCCACCGCCGGGCACGATGTTGAACACACCCGGTGGAATCCCGGCCTCGTGAGCCAGCTCGACCACCCGCAAGGCGCTCAAGGTGGTTTCCATGGCCGGCTTGACCACGATCGAGCAGCCGGCGGCCAGCGACGGGGCGATCTTCCAGGCCAGCATCAGCAGCGGGAAGTTCCAGGGCAGTACCAGGCCAACCACGCCGATCGCCTCGCGCACCACCATGGTCACGGCGGCGTTGCCGGTAGGCGCGGTGCTGTCGTAGATCTTGTCGATCAGTTCGGCATGCCAGCGCAGGGTGTGAATGGTCTCCGGCACGTCGACATTCTGGCATTCGCTGACCGGTTTGCCACTGTCCAGGCTTTCCAGCACCGCCAGCTCATGGGCATGGTCTTCCAGCAGTTGGGCGAACCTGAGCAGCACGTGCTTGCGCTCGCCGGGCTGTAGCCTGGCCCAGCGGCCGTCCTCGAAGGCGCGCTTGGCGGCCGCCACGGCCAGGTCGACGTCCTGCACGTCGCAGGCGGCGACCTCGGCCAGTGGCTGGCCGGTGGCCGGGTTGCTGGTGACGAAGGTTCGACCCGAGACCGCGTTACGGAATTGACCGTCGATGAAGGCCTGGGTCCGCGGGTGCAGCTCGGCGGCGATGGCCGCGTATTGCGCCTTGCTCAGTACTTCAGCCATGTCAGGCACCTCCAGTGATGTGGGCGATGTTGCGCTTGAGGTCGCCGATCACGACTTTCAGCGCCTGCTTCTGTTCGGCATCCAGCTCGGTCAGCGGCTTGCGCACGCTGCCGGTCTTCAGCCCGACGACTTCGCAACCGTACTTGATCGACTGGACGAACTTGCCGCCTTCGAGGAAGTCCATCAGCGGCATCATCGCCGCCATGATGCGACGGCCCTTGTCGAAGTCCTTCTCCAGCACACAGGCCTCGTACAGTGCCACATGCTCGCGCGGGATCAGGTTGGAACCGGCGCAGACCCAGCTGCGCGCGCCCCAGGCGAAGAATTCCAGGGCCTGATCGTCCCAACCACAGGACAGGCCGATGTGCGGACGCTTGATCGCCAGGCGGTGCAGCTGGTTCATGTCGCCGGAACTCTCCTTGATGGCGACGATGTTCTTCACGTCGGCCACGGCATCGAAGAACGCCTCGCCCATGCTCACGCTCATGCGGCCAGGATAGTTGTAGAGCATGATCGGCAAGTCGGCGACGGCGTCGACCGCCTTCACGTGCAGGGCAATCTCCTCTTGTGTCGGCAACACATAGGGCGGGGTGCCGACCAGCAGCGCATCGGCGCCGATCTCCCGGGCGTGGCTGGCATAGGCCACCGCGTCCTCGGTACGAAAGCCACCGGTGCCGATGATCAGCGGCAGGCGGCCATTGAGCACCTGGCGAGCCTGCTCGGCCAGTTCAAAACGCTCCTGGGCGGACTGGGCGTAGTATTCGCCGGTGGTGCCCCCCACGATCACCCCATGGATCTTCGACTCGACCAGGAACTCGAGCACATCGCTGAAAGCCGCCTTGTCGATCGAACCGTCCGCGGCCAGAGGCGTGATGGCCGGGGTGTAGATGCCTTCGAATTTCACGATCAGGTTCTCCAGTGGTTGCAAAGTGTCAGGCCAGGCCCAGGGCTGGCCGGTGTGTGAGTGTTCCTGGCAGGGCAAGGTGGTTCAGCATTCACGGCCGGCACGGTATTGCCCCAGCGCCAGGTTGAAATTGACGCCCAGCGACAGCAGTGGCTCCGGCGGGTTGGCACAGGGACCGGCGGACTTGAGCACGAAATCGATCAGGTCCGAGCGCTCGCCAGCCAGCCAGTCGGCGAGCAATTTGCCGGTGGCCGTACCACGGGTAACACCGAGCCCGTTACAGCATAGTGAACCGTAGACGTTCGGCCGCAGCTCGCCGAAGAAACCCTCGTGATTGCGCGACAGGGCGAGGGCACCGCCCCAGGTGTACTCGAAGTTCATGCCCGTGAGCATCGGGAAGCGTCGTTCGAACGACTGCCGGTGCCGTGGGGCGAAGCGCTCCAGGTATTTGTCCTTGGCACGTCCATCGGGGTTGAAGCTGAAACTGTTGCGAATCAGCAGCCGATTGTCCGGGGTACGCCGCACCGTGGTCCCGAACGGGTCGGCCGGGATCACGCCCCAGAAAGGCTTGCCGCCCAGGCGCGCCTGTTCCTGCGCGGTCATCGGCCGGGTCAGGCTGGCATAGGTGAACACCGGCAGCATGCGCCCCTTGAGAAACCCGAAGCTCATGCCAAAGGCGTTGGTGGTCAGGATCAGCTTGTCGGCGGTGATCGAGCCATGGGCGTGTTTGAGCACGGTCTTGTCACCGTATTCGACCGCGCTGATCGGCGTGTTCTCGTACAGCGTCACGTTGGCCGGCAGGCTGTCAGCCAGGCCCTTGACCAGGGCCGAGGGTTGGATCAGCGACGTGCCCGGGGTGAACAGCGCCTTGCGGTAGAAAGACGTGCCGATGTGCTCGGGCAGTGCATCGGCATCGATCATCTCGTAGGGCTGGCCCAGCTTGTCGAGCCCGCGCCGGTAAGCCTCGAGTATGGCGATACCGCGTGGCTCGACTGCCGCCTGGTACTTGCCGCAGTGTTTCATCTGGCAGTCGATGTCGAAACGCTCGACCAGCTCCTTCAGGTAGGTCTGGCCGCTGAGGTTGAGCTTGAGCACCGTCTTGGCAATGTCGATATCGCCGATGTAATCGTCCGCACCGATGTCGTGCGGCAGGTCGATGGCGAACCCGGCATTGCGGCCCGAGGTACCAAATCCGACTTCCTGGCCCTCGACCAAAAGGATCTGCTCGGAAGGGAAGTGGGCCGCCAGTTGCCGGGCCGCCGCCAGGCCGGCGAAGCCGGCACCGACGATGACCCAGCGGGCGCTGGTGTGGCCCTGGTGGGCCGGCCTGATCGGCCGGCCCTTGCTCAGGTGATACCAGCCGCACGAACGATCGTCGGCCGGTAGCGAGGTGACTTTGCTCATTTTTGCCTGTCCTTACTGACCAGCCGCCGCACGCGAGACTTTCAGCCATTCATCGACCTGCTGGCGGTGCGCAGCCACCCATTCCCTGGCATGGCGCTGGATATCGGCAGGGGTTTTCTCACCCTGCTGCATCTTCATGTTCTGCGCGCTTTCATCGGCGGTGGAGATCTGCATCACCGAGAGGAACTTCGTCGCTGCCGGGTTCTTCCTGGCGAAGTCCTTGTTCAGCACGGCCTCGACCTTGTCTACAGCAAAGCCCAGGTTCTTGCCTTTGTACATGGTGTCGACATCATTCTTGCCACCGGGCAGGTCGGTCTTCGGCACTTCCAGCCAGACCACGTCCTTGTCCTCGACCAGTACGGCGGAGATCCACTGCGGTACCCAGGTGAAGTAGAGGATCGGCTTGCCTTCCTTGTAGCGGGCAATGGTGTCGGCCATCAGCGCGAAGTACGAGCCCTGGTTGACGTGCACGGTCTTCTCCAGACCGTAGGCCTTCATGTGGTGGTCGATGATCAGTTCGCAGCCCCAGCCCGGGTTGCAGCCGGTGAGGTCGGCCTTGCCGTCGCCGTCGGTGTCGAACAGCTTGGCGATTTCCGGTTTCTGCAGGTCGGTGAGGTACTTGATGTGGTACTGCTCGGCCGTCTTCTTGTCGATCAGGTAGCCCTGGAGCACGCCGGGCATGATCGAACCGGTCTTGACCATCACGTCATCACCGCCGGCCTGCTGGTAGAACTTGTCGTGCAGCTTGTCCCACAAGTGCACCGTGAAGTCGGCATCACCGTTGGCCAGGGCGACCATCATCACGCCGTATTCGGTTTCCTTGGGTTCCTGGACCTTGTAGCCCAGTTCACGCAGGCCCTCCATGGCGATCTCGCCACGAAAGCGCTCTTCGGCGATGGAGGGGAAGATCGGGGTGACCTTGACGCCTTCACCCGGTTTGTCGGCCGAGGCCTGGCTGCACAGTGAGGTCATGACCAGTGCCAGGGCGGCGGCACCCTTGAGAACAGCGCGTGGGAACAGGGAATCGTACATCATCACGTACCTTCTTCTGATTGTTGTGAGCACAGCGTGACAGGGGAACAGCAGTTATCAGTGCGACGCGGGTTTGCCTCGGGCCGGCGGTTGCACGGTGCCGGTCAGCCGCAGCAGCAGGCCGAGAGGGCCGGTGTGGTACCAGCGTCGGCTGGGGTCGGCGGCGGTACGGGCCCCCATGGCCTGGGTCAGGCGGTCGAGGAAGATCGCCAGCAGCACCAGGCCGACACCGCCGACGGTGGCCAGGCCCATGTCCAGGCGACCGATGCCGCGCAGGACCATCTGGCCCAGGCCGCCCACGGAAATCATCGAGGCGATCACCACCATCGACAGCGACAGCATCAGGGTCTGGTTGAGGCCGGCCATGATGGTCGAAGTGGCCAGCGGCAGTTGCACGCGGGTCAGCATCTGCCGTGGCGTGCAGCCGAAGGCGCGAGCGGCCTCGATCTTGTCTTCCGGCACCTGGCGGATGCCCAGGTTGGTCAGGCGCACCAGCGGCGGCAGGGCGAACACGATGGTCACCAGCACACCCGGTACGTTGCCGATGCCGAACAGCATCACCACCGGCACCAGGTAGACGAAGGCGGGCAGGGTCTGCATGGCATCGAGCACCGGCCGAATCACCTGTTCCAGGCGATTGCTGCGGGCGCAGAGAATGCCCAGGGGGATGCCGATGAGGGCGCAGAAGAACACCGAGGTCAGCACCAGCGCCAGGGTGGTCATCGATTCGGACCAGACCCCGATCAGGCCCAGCAGGGTGAGGGTCACCAGGCACAGCAGGGCCATGCGCTTGCCCGCCAACTGCCAGCCGAGCAACGACGAGAGGAGGATGCCGATGGTCGGCGGACTACGACCTCGACCGCCTGACCAAGGTCTGGCTGGCCACCAACGACCAGGACCGTCGCCTGGTCGAGGGCACCCAGGCCGGCATCAGCTCGCCGACCTACGAACCGGGGCCATTCTCGCAAGTGGCCGAGAATGGGGTGTGTCAGTTCGATGACTGGTATTGCGAAACCATGCTGACGCGGTTGCAGGGGCCGATTCCGTTGCGTTCGGTCAGCTAGCCTTGCGGCGTCGGTACCGACGTCATCGCCAGCAAGCGGGCTCCTACAGTGGCCTTGTCGTACGAAAAAAATGTATGTACGACGCCACTCTTGTAGGAGCAGGGCTTGCCCGCGAATAGGCCCTCAAACCTTGCCAAGAACCTCCTGGCGCCGCTCCCGAGGTTCGGCGGCCTCACGCCAGATGTTCTGGTCGATATCCAGGTCCTTGAACGCCGCCGCGTTCAGCACCGGTTCGGCAATGCCCGCCTTGCGCTGCTTGTCGTAATCGGCCAGCAGGCGCAAGGCGACCTTGCACAGCAAGGTCAGGGCAACCAGGTTCACCAGCGCCGACAAGGTCATGGTGACATCGGCAAAGGCGAACACCGTCGACAGGTCTTCCACCGAACCCCACAGGATCAAGCCCAGTACCAGAGCGCGATAGCCCAGCAGCGCCTGGCGATTCTCGCCGAGGAGGAAGCGCAGGTTGTTCTCGCCGAGGTAGTAGTTGTAGAGAATCGAGGTGAACACGAACAGCGCCAGGGCCACGCTGATGAACACCCGTCCCCAGTCACCGACCACCGCGGCGAGGGAGTTCTGCGTGAGGACCAGGCCGTCTCCAGCAAAACCGGCGGTATAGAAGCCCGACAGGAGAATCAGCAGGGCGGTGCAGGTACAGATCACGAAGGTATCGAGGAACACACTGAAGGCCTGGACCACACCCTGTGAAACCGGGTGCCTGACCTCCGCGACAGCCGCCACGTTGGGCGCGCTGCCCAGGCCGGCTTCGTTGGCAAAGACCCCGCGCTTGACCCCCATGACGATGGCGCTGCCAATCAGGCCGCCAAAGGCCTGGTCCAGGCCGAAGGCGCTCTTGACGATGGTCAGCAGCATCAGCGGCACCTGGTCGAACTGCAACACCAGGACATACAGGGTCACGGCAATGTAGGCCAGGGTCTTGAGCGGTACCAGCAGGTCCGCGACCTGGGCGATGCGCTTGATGCCACCGATGAAGACCAGGCCCAGCAGGACCGCGAGTACCATCCCCGAGTGCGTGGGATCAAACCCGAAGGCGTTCTGCAGCGAATGCGTCACCGCGTGGGCCTGCAGGCCATTGAACGAGAATCCGAACGTGACGATCAGCAGAACCGCCATCACCATGCCCATCCAGCGTTTCTTCAACCCATGCTGCATGTAGAACGACGGCCCACCCTGGAAGTGACCCTGGCTGTCGGTACGCTTGTAGAGCTGGGCCAGGCTGCATTCGAACAGGGTGGTGGCCATTCCCACCAGTGCGGTGACCCACATCCAGAACACCGCGCCCGGCCCACCCAGCGTCACCGCAACCCCCACCCCGGCGATATTGCCGGCGCCCACCCGGCCGGCCAGGCTCAGCATCAGGGCCTGGAAGGAGCTGATCTGGGTGGTGCTGCCAATCAGGCTGTCCTTGAACACCCTGAACATGTGCAGGAAATAGCGGATTTGCACGAAGCGGGTCTTGACGGTGAAGTAGGTGCCCAGGCCCACGACCAGGACGATAAGCAGCTTTCCGGACAGAAAGCCATTGATGGTTTCGAGCATGGCTCAACCTCATTGTTATTGTGATGGGTAAAACGCGGCCGTCACACGACCGCAAGGGGCGTGTGCGGGACAGGGTGAACAGCAGGAGCGCCGGTCAGGCCCGGTCTTGCAGGGCCTTGATGTGCTGCCACATCAGCACGGGGTTGGAGTACATCGGGAAGTGCCCGCAATCGGGGATGCATGCCAGGTCCACGCCCTTGGCAGCGATGTCGCCAAGGTATGACAGGTGCGAGTTGGTCACGCCGTACATGTACTGGCGTGGAAACGGTAGCGCCAGGAACTTGCTCATCAGCCTGCCATGATCGGACAGCTCGACCATGGATTCGAAGATGCCCCGTACCGCGCCCGTACGCACCTTGTGCGACAGGCTCGCGGCGTACAGCGCACTGGCGGGGTCCGGGGCGAGGCGGGTGCGCTCGATGAAATCCTGGAAGAACCGCGCATCGTCGTCACGTGGGTGGTCGTGGATCTGTCGACTGAGGAAGCAGTCCTCCGGGGCGATATTGCCCTCGATGTCGACGAAGCTCAGCACCCGACCCGGCGCGGCGTCGGCGAGCATCAGGCCGGTGAGGCCGCCCATGGAGTGGCCCACCAGGTGGAAACGCTCGATACCGAAATGGGCAAGCACCGCCTGGGCGGTCTTCACCAGGAAAGGGATGTTGATGCGACTCGGGTCGCTGCAGAGGGTTTCACCGCAACCCGGTGCGTCGTAGGCCATGAACGGATGCCCGTCGAAGGCCGCTTGCAGGGTGATATCGGCGTAGTCTTCCTTGGTCGATCCAAAGCCGTGCAGGAACAGGATCGGCGCCTTCGGACCGACGCGGTGGATCAGCGCCAGTTCAAGCGATACGCCGTCGATCTCCAGCGGCAGGTTTTCATGGATGAAGCGGGCAGGGTGGGGCACGTCAGGGACTCCTTCTACGGAGAGGCCAATGTCTATTCCGGCCGGTGATTTGTAAAATACGAAGCCCCGAAGCCTGTGATATGTCCAGGCTATGGCTGAAAGCTCAAGGCAAGGCACTCGCCCTTACCTGGTCGATCATGGCTTCGACCAGCGGATTGTCATGTTCGCCATGCCAGGCCATGGCGGTGGTCACGACTTTCACTTCCGGCTGCAGCGCGCGGATCACTACGTTCTCCGGGGCCAGCTTGCCGATCGAGGTCGGCACCAACGCAATCCCCTGGCCGCAACTGACAAACGCGACCTGGGACGCCACGGAGCGAACCTGGTGCAGGATACGTGGCGGAAAACCGCTGGCCTTGCATAAACCGACCAGATAATCGAAGTACACCGGACTGACATCGCGCGAAGCCATCACCAGGGCCTCATCGGCCAGTGACTTCAGCTCGAGACACGGTTGCCCGGCCAGCGGGTGATCCGTGGGCAAGGCGACCGCCAGGCGATCTTCCGAAAGCGGCAGGGACTGCACGTGCCGACCGAGTTGGCCCTCCAACCGGGCGAAGGCCAGGTCGATGTCACCCGCCTCCAGCGCCGGGATTGCCTCCACGCTGTCGATCTCCTTGACCGATACGGTGATCAGCGGGTGATCCTGCTTGAAACGCTCGATCAGTGGCGGCAGTACATCGATCATCGCCGGAGTGATCGCGCCAATGGTCAGGACACCGGCGTGACCCGCCACCGCCTCGTGCACCGCCAGTTCCAGGCGCTCGAGCTGTTCGGCGAACTTGCGCACCGCCGGCAGTATTGCCGTACCTGCGGCAGTGAGCTGGGCACCGCGCCGGGAGCGGGTGAACAGTTGCACTCGCAGGGACTGCTCCAGGGCCTGGATCTGCTCGGTCAGCGGTGGCTGGGACATGCCCAGGCGTTTGGCGGCGCGGCTGAAGTTCTGATCTTCGGCAACGGCCAGGAACAGCCAGAGATGGCGAATCAGGCGGAAGTTGATCACGGGTGATTATCCATAGGTTAGACGTATAACAAGCTTAGCTTCTTAGTAATATACGTATCAAACCGCCTTGCAGATACTCAAGTCTCCCTTACAAGAGGTCTGCAATCGATGAGTTTGAAAGCCCCACTTGAGCGCCTGGCGGCCCTGGATACCAACACGGTTTCCGACGCCCTGGATTTCCTCGACCTGCCTGGCGCCACCCATGGCCTGCGGCCGCTGTGGAACTGCCCGAAGATCGTCGGACGGGCCAGCACCGTACAACTCGGCCCGAAACAGGACGCTGCGCCCACCGTCCACCTGATCACTCCCGTGGTCGAACAGATCAGCACCGATGATCGCGTGCTGGTCATCGCCGGGGGCGTGGAGGGCATCTCCAGCTGGGGCGACATTCTCGCCAACGCCGCCCAGCGCAAGGGTATCCGGGGTTCAGTGATCGACGGGTTCAGCCGCGATATCCGCGGCAGCGCCGACATCGGCTATCCGGTGTTCGGCCGTGGCGTGACCATGATCAGCGCCCGCAACCGGCTCATTCAGCTCGATGCCGCGGTCAAGGTGCGCATGGCCGGCGTGGAAGTGGACGAAGGCGACTACGTGATTGCCGACGAGTGCGGCACGGTGTTCGTCGCGGCCGCCGCCATCGAGCGGGTGCTGGACCTGGCCGAGCGGATCGACCGGCGCCAGGCCGGCATGGTCGAGGCGGTGCGCGCCGGCCGCTCGGTGGAAGCGGTCATGCACGACAGCCAATTCGAAGCGATCAAGGTGGAGCACTGATATGACCCTGAGCGACAAGGAACTCGTGGCCCTGTTCGAGGGCCTGGATACCCCGGGCGTATCCGATGCCATGGACAAGCTGGGTCTACCCGGGCAAGCCCACGGCATTGCCGCGCTGGCCAACTACAGCCAGGTGGTGGTCGGGCCGGCCTTCACCGTGCAATACGTCAGCGCCAGTACCCCGCCGGGTACCGTTGGCGACTTCATTGACGATGTGGCACCCGGTGACGTGGTGGTCATCGCCAACGCCGGCCGCACCGACTGCACGGTCTGGGGCGACATCATGACCCAGTACGCATTGGCTCGCGGTATCGCCGGTACCGTGATCGACGGTGTCTGTCGCGACGTGAACAAGGCTCTGGGCGAGGGCTACCCGCTGTTCAGCAAGGGCCGCTTCATGCGCACCGGCAAGGATCGCGTGGAGGTGGTGGCCGTCAACCAGCCGGTCTCGGTTGGCCAGGCGCGCGCCTGTGCCCGGGACATCGTCGTCGCCGACGCCAACGGCGTGGTCATCGTACCCCGCGGGCGGGCCCGCGAGGTGGCCGAGACCGCTCGCCATATCGAGCACGTCGAGGCCCGGATTCGTCAACAGATCGCTGCTGGCAAGAGCCTCAAGGAGGCCCGTGCCGCCCTCGGTTACCACTCCCTGCAGAGTAAACAGCCATGAGCCTTCCACACGATTACCAGAGCCTCGCCAAGGTCCTGGGCAGTTCCACCCTCTATGAGGCTTGCGGTCTGCCGTGCGCCGTCGACCGGCAGATCCGCGCGGTCTGGAAAGGCGCGTTCATCGCCGCACCGGCCTACCCGGTACAATGCTCCCCGGGCGACAACCTGGGCCTGCACCTGGCCGTAACCAATGCACCTCGTGGCAGTGTGCTGGTGTGCGACACCGCCGACTTCGTGGCCGGCTACTGGGGGGAAGTGCTGACCGTGGCCGCCGAGGCCCGCGGCATCGTCGGCCTGGTCATCAACGGCGGTGTGCGCGACATCGCAGCCCTCGAAGCACGCGGATTCCCGGTGTTTGCCCGGGGCATTTCGGTCAAGGGCACCGTCAAGGCGACCACCCCATCGGTGGGCAAGCCGTTCGATTTCAGCGGTGCTCCGGTCAGCGCCGGCGACCTGGTGGTGGCTGACGAGGATGGCGTGGTCATCATCCCGGCCGCGGCGATCGAACGCACGCTGCAGGAGGGCCAGCAGCGCGCCGACAAGGAAGCCGTGTTCATGAGCAAACTGCAGGAGGGCAGCACCACCCTGGAACTGATGGGGCTGTCCCACCCGGAGGCACACGCGTGAGCCTGGAAACCCTGAACCGCCGCCTGGAAGCGGCCAAACCCTCGGCAACCTACACGATCATCGATCGTGTGGCCTTGCGCCGGGCCGAAGGGGCCCAGATCATTTCGCTGTGCGCCGGCGAGCCGGACTTCGATACCCCCGGGCACATTCGTGCGGCAGCGATCAACGCCATCCACCTGGGCCACACCCGCTATACGCAGGTGGCGGGCCTGCGGGCGCTGCGTGAAGCGATCGCCCGCAAGTACCAGCGTGAAAACGGCCTGAGCGTCACGTGGCAGGACACCCTGGTGTGCAGTGGCGGCAAGCAGGTGATCTACAACGCCTTGGCAGCCACCCTCAACGAGGGTGACGAAGTGGTCATTCCGGCGCCGTACTGGGTCAGCTACCCGGAGATGGTCCAACTCTGTGGCGGCGAGCCACGGACTGTCGCCTGTGGCGCCGAGTCCGGCTTCAAGCTGACCGCCCAGCGGCTGGCCGAAGCGATCGGACCGAAGACCCGCTGGCTGATCCTCAACTCGCCCTCCAACCCGACCGGCGCGGTCTACGACCACGGCGAACTGCGGGCCCTGGCCGACGTGCTGTTGGAACATCCCCAGGTGCTGATCCTGGCGGACGATATCTACGAGCACCTGATCTTCGACGGTCGCCAGTTTCTCACCCTGGCCCAGGTCGAACCACGGCTGGCCGCGCGAACCCTGACCATGAATGGCGTCTCCAAGGCCTATGCCATGACCGGCTGGCGCATCGGTTTCGCCACCGGGCCGCGCTGGCTGCTCAAGGCCATGGAAAAGCTGCAGGGCCAACAGACTTCGGGGGCCTGTTCGATCTCCCAGCATGCGGCCATCGCGGCGCTGGACGGGCCGAAGGACTTCATCGCGCACAGCAGTGAGGTGTTCCAGCGTCGGCGTGACTTCATGGTGCAGTTGCTGAACCAGGCACCGGGTATCCGCTGTCAGGTACCGGGGGGCGCGTTCTATGCGTTCGCCGACTGCAGCGGATTGATCGGTAAACGTTCGCCGGGCGGACTCGAGCTGGTCGATGACGAGGCGGTGGCCCTGGCATTGCTGGAGGAATCCAGCGTGGCGGTGGTGCAGGGCAGCGCGTTCGGCCTGCCGGGCCACCTGCGTATCGCCTACGCGCTGGATGATGAGTCGCTGCGTGCGGCGTGTGCGGCGATCCTGCATTTCTGCAAGAACGTCCGCTAGCGCTTGCGCCAACAGCAGCAATGGCTGCTGTTGGCTTGTGACCTGGACATAACCGGTCCAATTCCCTCGCGTAGGTTCAATCCGCCATCTGCAAATCCGGCAGTTTTACCCGGAACGCCCGGGTCATCCCGAACAGCCAGAGCACGCCCAGGCCCATCCAGCCGAGGCCAATGTCCAGCGACAGGCTCGACAGGCTGGTCCACAGCCAGAGCGTGGAGAGAAAGCCCAACCCCGGAATCACGCCGTACAGCAGGCAGTTGCGCGCCCCGCGCAGTTTCCGGTCGACCAGATAATGCTTGACCACCGCCAGGTTGACCGCCGAGAAGGCGCACAGCGCGCCGAAGCTGATCATGTTGGCCACGGTGTCCAGGGAGATCACCAGTGCAATCAGCGAAACCAGGCCCACCAGCATGATCGCATTGGCCGGAACGCGCTTCTTCGTCACCAGTTGGCCCAGCCTGCGTGGCAGGGCACCATCGCGGCCCATGGCGAACAGCACTCGAGACACACTGGCCTGGGCCGCCATGGCCGAGGCGAAGCAACCGGCAACGTAGGTCGCGATGAAGGCACTGGCCAGCATCTGGCCGCCTGCGCTGCGCATCACCTCCACCGGCGCCGAGTCCGGATCGACAAAGCTGTTCCACGCCGGGTGGACCAGTTGGGCGAAATACGACACCACCAGGAACAGCAGGCCGCCGATCAGCGACACCGCCATGATCGCCGCCGGGATACGCGAGGTTGGATTCGCCGTTTCCTCGGCCATGGTCGAGACCGCGTCGAAGCCGACGAAGGACAGGCACAGCACCGCGGCGCCCGTCATGACCAGCGGCAGGCTGAAACCTTCATGGTAGAAAGGCGAGAGCAGTGACACCGGCTCCGGCTGGTCGGACACGACGCGGATCGACAAGGCGACGAATACGACGATGAATACCAGCTGGGCGACGACCATGATCCAGTTGACCCGGGTGACGGATTCGATTCCGATCAGGTTGAGGAAGGTCACCAGGGCTATCGAGCCCAGCACCCAGACCCAGGCGTGGATGGCCGGGAAGTACTCGGACATGTAGATACCGATCAGCAGATAGCTGAGCAGTGGCAGGAAGATATAGTCCAGCAGCAGCGTCCAGCCGGTCATGAAGCCCAGGTGAGCGCCAAAGGTCTTGCGGATGTAGGTGTAGACGGAGCCGGAGTAGGGGTGGGCCTGGACCATGCGCCCGTAGCTGAAGGCGGTGAACAGCATGGCGAGGAGGGTCAGCAGGTAGGCGCTGGGCAGGTGCCCCCTGGTGGTCTGGGCGACCAGGCCGTAGGCGGAGAACACCGCCAGCGGCACCATGTAGGCCAGCCCGAAGAGTACCAGGGCGGTCATGCTCATGGACGTTCTGAAACGGCTTGAAGGCGAGGGCTGCGACGCGGCGTGGTGGGGATGTGCGTGGGCTGTACTTGTTGTTGTATGCATTGCCAACTCCTGAAACGAGGATGCAGGACACCGCGGTATGCGAGCGGGCTCGATACCGATGTGTTCATGCCAAGGGAAGCGGGAGGCATGCTCCCATACTCGCGGTTTGGCCGATATCACCCTCTGGGGTGAGTCGCCTGCGGCTTGCGAGAGCGCCTTTTCCCAGGAGTGTCCAGGCGCCTCCCGGTCTCCTTAGAGCGCGCCTTTCCAGAGTTCTTCGATATGGCGAAAGCCCCAGGTTTCGGGAGACTCACGCCCGATAATGCGCTCCGTGCCGGCCAGTTTGGCAAGATCGACGACTTTGGGCAGGATGGGCGTACGGCCCTTGGTCATGAAGAAGACCTTGACCTTGGGCGTCAGCAGCGAGCGCTCATGCTGCTCGATCACCACCCCCAACGCGCCACTTTCAAGGCGTACCAGGGAGCCGACAGGGTAGATCCCTACCGTGCGGACAAAGGCCTTGAAAATGTTCTCGTCAAAGTGACCTTGCCACTCGGCCATCTTGTGGATCGATTCGGCCGGCCCCCACCCCTTCTTGTAAGGGCGGTCCGAGGTGATCGCATCGTAGACATCACAGATTGCGCCCATGCGCGCAAACAGGCTGATCTGCTCGCCCGCCAGCCTGGAGGGATAACCGGAGCCGTCGACTTTCTCATGGTGGTGCAGGCAGACATCCACGACCAAGGCACTGACGTGATGACTCGTCACCAGGATCTCGCCACCGGCCTGCGGATGCTGGCGGATCTGTTCGAACTCGGCGTCGTCGAGCTTGCCGGGCTTGTTGAGAATCGCATCCGGTACCGCAGCCTTGCCGATGTCGTGCAGCAGGCCGGCAATGCCCGCCTCATGCACCAGCTCCTCGGACAGCCCGAGCTGGCGGGCGAGGGCGATCATCAGGGCGCACACCGCCACGGAGTGCAGGTAGGTGTATTCATCGGCCGTCTTCAGCCGGGCCAGGCTGATCAGGGCATTGGGATGCCGGTGAATGGAGCTGGCGATATCGTCGACCAGGGTATCGACACCCTCGAGTTCGATCACCGCGCCCATCCGGGCATGGCTGAACATCTCCACCACGGCCGCCTTTGAGCGTTCGCAGATACGCAGGGCTGCGGCCAGTTCATCCTCCATGCTCGAGCGGATGACCGTGGTTTTCTCGGTAATGCCTTCCAGGCGTGCATCGGCCTGCTGTCCCGCCTCCTCGGGCGACAGGCTGACCGCGCCGGGCGGTACATCGAGCCCCTTGCTCGTATCGATCCAGACCTGAGAAACGGAGGAACTCAGAATCTGCTTGAGATCCTGCTCACTGCTGAGCAGGAACCGCCCCCTCAAAAAAGGATGATTCATCCAGGAGCCGCACAGCTCCTTGATGTACATGCCAACGCAAAGATCAGTCGTTTTTATACGTTTCAACATGGCAGGCAGCCTGTATCAAGGTAAATAACTCAAGTCCTGCGATTGAAAGCAATTCCCATTCGATGGCCAGTATTAGGCCAGCTCAGCCCATTGTTTGTGCCAATGCCTGTCGATAGTCAAGGCGCACTTCATACGGCGACTGACAAAACCAGGCGATGCACGGCCTGCGCGTCTTGAAGCGGGCAGTCGGGGCAGGATCTGGAATGATCGCGACTCGCTGTTTTCCATTGAAGTAAACCTTCGCCCTGCGCTGTAGTCCATTCAAGCATGGGCCGCTTTCAAGTGCTCAGGGATCCACGGATGAGACTCGACTGCCTGCGCCGGCACCGCCTGCCGAGTGGTGGCCTTTTTCAGGCTTGAATGCTTGTACCGCGAGCCCTGTGGCACCTGGCGCCACCACCGGCCTGCTCAATCGATTCATTCAGAGGAGCCAACCATGGTCCGGGCAATCTGGAAAGGCGCGATCAGCTTCGGTCTGGTCCATATCCCCGTTTCCCTGAGCACTGCCGTGCATGCCGAGGGCGTCGATTTCGACTGGTTGGACAAGCGCAGCATGGATCCGGTGGGCTACAAGCGAGTGAACAAGGTCACTGGCAAGGAAATCGACAAGAGCCAGATCGTCAAGGGTGTTGAATACGAAAAGGGCCGTTATGTAGTGATCAGTGAGGAAGAAATCCGCAAGGCTCGACCCGAAGCGACCCAGACCATCGATATTTTTTCCTTCGTCGAGGCTGGCGAGATTCCCTTGCAGCATTTCGATACCCCGTACTACCTCAGCCCGGATCGCCGTGGCGGCAAGGTTTATGCACTCCTGCGAGAAACCCTGCAGGGCACCGGCAAGGTCGCCCTGGCCACGGTGGTTCTACACACTCGGCAGCATCTGGCATTGTTGCGTCCGCTGGACAAGGCGCTGGTGCTGATCACCCTGCGCTGGCCGGAGGAAGTACGCCGGCTGGAAACGCTGGAACTGGACAGTAGTGTGACCGACACCCAGCTGGACAAGCGCGAGCTCGAGATGGCCAAGCGGCTGGTGCGGGACATGAGTGGGCCCTGGACGCCCGGCGATTACCACGATGCATTTCGCCAGACCATTCTCGACCTTGTTCAGGAAAAGGCCAGCAAAGGTAAGATCGAGACCGTGGAGAAGGGCGACGGCAGCGAGGATAAAGGGGCGGATATCATCGACTTGACCGAGCTGCTCAAGCGCAGTCTCGCAGGCACTGGTGGCGCCAGAACGAAGAAGCCTGCGGCGAGGCGCACGCACAAGGCATCTTGAGGAGGGGAAGGCCTGTTCGCGGATGAGTCCGGCTTGCCCAACAGGGTATGCCCGTTCCCACTTGTGATCATCGCGAATCCCGGGGGAACCGGCGCTCCGGTTTATCCGCGAAAGCGTCAGCAGCCACCACTCGACCCGCAACCGCTCAGGCAATGCCCAGCTGCTTTCGCATCCGCGCAGTGATTGACTGGCGGACGCTTGCCATACCCGCCCACGGGTCATCGACCTCCGCCAGCCGCTCACGCAGGTTGCCGATATTCCATTGATTGGCGCCCTTGAGCTGCGCCAGTTCCTCACGCCAGATCGGCACCGACACCGGCAACCCTTCACGAGCGCGCAGCGAATAGGCGGCGACGGTTGTAGCACCCCTGCCATTGCGCAGGTAGTCGATGAAGATCCGCCCGATTCGGTTCTTCGGGCCGGATACTGCGCTGAACCGATCAGGAAACAGCCCCGCCATGTGCTCGACGAGGGCATGGCTGAAGTCCTTGACTTCAGCCCATCCTGCCCGCCGGGTCAACGGCACCACCAGATGCATGCCCTTGCCACCACTGGTCTTGAGGAACACTTTCAGACCCAGCTCATCAAGCAGCGCAAGGGTCAATTGGGTGGCCTCGAGCATGGCCTTCCACGGTAGCGCCGGGTCAGGGTCAAGGTCGAGAACAAAGCGGTCAGGCTTGTCGAAATCCTTGTCGGTAGCGTTCCAGGTGTGCAGTTCGAGCATGTTCATCTGCACCGCGCCCAACAAGCTGTCGACGTGGTTGATCACCATCGCCGCCTGACCGGCCTGTTCCTTGCTGTAACTGAGCAGTTTGGGAATGTGCAACTGCCCGGCGTGCTTCTGGAAGAACAATTCCCCCCTCAAACCCTCTGGCGCCCGGACCAGCGCCACGGGCCTGTCCTTGAGCTGAGGCAGCAGCGAATCGACCCACTGGGCGTAGTATTCGGCGACCTGCCGCTTGGTCGTGCCTGTGGTCGCATCGATCACTCGGTCGGGATGGGTGAGGCGCAGCTTACCCGGTGCCTGCTTCGCCTTGCTGGCGGGCTGGGCGCGTTCCAGGTCGACACCGCCTGCCGGCTTGTCCTCACGCAGGCCGTGGAATACCGAATGGCGCACCACACCCTCCCGGGTCATCTGCGCATAGGCCACCTCGGCCAACAATTGCGGTTTGAGCCAGTGGACATTCCGGGCTTCGCTCCCGGTCGGCGGATTGGAAACCGCCGGTGTCCCGGTTTCCAGCGGTTTGAGGCGTGCATGGATGCTCAGGAGTGTGATGGCACTGAAACCGGTGCCCACCTTGCCCGCGTAGCGCAGCTCCCCACTTTCGTCATACAAGGCAAGGAGCAGAGCGCCAAAGGCCGCACGGCTACCCTTGGGCTCGGTGTAGCCGACGACCACGAACTCCTGACGCTGCTTGCACTTGAGCTTGATCCAGTCACTGCTCCGGCGGCCGACATAGGGACTATCGGCCCGTTTGCCGATGAGGCCTTCCAACCCCAAACGACAAGCACTGTCGAGCAGCGCATCGACCGGTTGATCGAAATCAGCGGAAAACTTCAGGCGTTCCGACTCATTATGTTCGAGCAACTGCGCGAGGGTGCTGCGCCGATTCTGTAACGGTAATGGCCGCAAGTCCCTATTACCCAGGAAGAGCAGATCGAACAGGTAATAAGTGATCTGTTGGTCATTGTCGGTGTCGAAGGCATTCTGCAGTGCCTGGAAGTCGGCAACACCGTTGCCGTCCATGACCACCATCTCCCCATCGAGCCACGCCGAATCCAGGCCCAATGCCCGCAGCGCCTTGACCTGGCGCGGCATTTTCGCGCTCCAGTCGTGCCCGTTGCGAGTGAACAGGCGCACGTCATCTCCATCGATACGGGCCAGAATGCGGTAGCCGTCGAATTTCACCTCATAGCGCCAATCACCCTTGGGCACTGAGTCAACCAGGGTGGCCAGTTGCGGTTGCAGGGCCTGAGGCAGGCTGGTGACGGCGAGGGCGGGCGTTGGCCTGGCCACGGACTTGAGTGGCGCAGAGGCGAGCGGGGCGGGGTGGCGCGGCACCAGCGTACGCTCACTGAGCACACTGTCGGGTAGCGCTGTGACGATGCTGTAGTCCGCTTCGCTACGGGCCTGGCCGTCCCGGGACTTGACCAGCATCCACTGCTCCTTCTTGCCCGCCAGGTGAGTGCGGAACAGATTCCAGATACCCGACAACTTCTCGCCCCGCAGACGAAAACGCAGCTTGCCCTTGGCGTAGGCCTCCTGCGGGTCGCCCTGGGGTTCCCAGATACCACGGTCCCAGACGATCACGTCACCGGCACCGTAATGACCTTCGGGGATGTTTCCCTCGAAATCCGCATAGTCCAGCGGATGGTCTTCCACATGGATCGCCAGGCGGCGAACCGTGGGGTCGAGCGAGGGGCCCTTGGGAATCGCCCAGCTTTTCAGGGTCCCGTCCAATTCCAGGCGAAAGTCATAGTGCAGGTGGCTGGCGTCGTGCTTCTGAATACAATATTGCAGCGCGTGCGCCGCTCTCGACCGGCCACTTTTTCCGGCGGGCTCGGGCGTGGCGTTGAAATCGCGTTTGCGCTGATATTCCTGAAGAGGCTGGGTCATGGCATGGGGCTCCCTGACAATTCTCAAGGTCTCTGAGATTGGGATGCGGTGCCCGAGCCGGGAGTTCAAAAAAGCTCGGGGTGCTCAGCAGTCCACCTACAACGCTATTTGCGGCGCCACGCCGGGTTCAGTGACCAGTTCGTCATCCAGTCCCAGATCGGCCAGCAGACGGCGGGCGTCGTAGGGCGCATGCACCTTCTGGTCATTGTCGAAATAGCAGTACACGTCGCGCGAAGCGCGTCTGGTCGGTGCCCGCCGCAGAATCAGCGCAGCATCGTCCGGCTGACCACCCTGACTCCAGGCCTGGATGCGCGAACGCCAGCGGTGCAGCGCCTTGGCGGTATAGCCGCTGCTGTAGAGTTCGACGTCGCCATGCAGGCGCAGGTAGACGAAATCAGCGGTGACGTCCTCGACATACGGCCATTTACCTGCGCTGTCGGAGACCACCAATGCCACTTTGTGCTTGCGTAACAGATCGACGAAAGTGTCACAGAGAAAACTCGGGTGCCGAATCTCTACGGCATGGCGCAGTCGCACATTGCCACCGATGGTGATACCCCCATTGTTCCGCAGTCGTTCGGCGGCATGCCGGGCGCAGGCGCGGGCGCCCTTGCGGTCCTTGGGTAGCTTCGCCAGGAAATCGCTGAAACGCTGTTCGTCGAACCTCATCGACGGCGGAAACTGCCAAAGAAACGGCCCCAGCTTTTCCGCCAGCAAGAGCGGGCCTGAAGCGAAGAAGTTGGCCAGGGGTTCATCAATTTCCCGAAGTCTGCGTACATGAGTGATATAGCGCGGCGCCTTTACCGCAAACACGAAGTCTTCAGGTGTACTGTCGCGCCACTGTGCATAGCGTTCAGGCGTCTGCAGGGCATAGAACGAGCCATTGATTTCGATGGTATTGACTGCCCGCGACGCGAACCCCAGCTCATCGTCCTGACGCAACCCCTTTGGGTAGAAGTCCTTGCGCCAAGGGCCGTAGCGCCAACCGGAAATGCCGATACGGATATCGCTCATGAATGCGTCCATTCGTTCGAGTGTCTGTCAGTAGTAGCTGACTCCAGGGGATCCGGGAGGGTTCAGCTTGACAGACCAGCGGGGGAACGGCCCCGTGATGACGCGGATGGACGAAGAACTGTCGCAAATGACAGACAGGCGGGAAAGCCGAGTGATAGCCTGCCAGGACAGACGTGACGGGCTGTCCTGGCAGTGGGCCTGGCTGGCCAGACGACACGGACTTCGCATTCAGCGTCGAGGACACTCATGCCGCAGACAATGGCCCGCGTACAGGCACCCGTGGACTCCAACGCCCGGGGCATCGCCTATTGCCTGCTCGCCATGCTGGTATTCGCGGCCCAGGACGCAATCACCAAGACCCTGGTGAAGGACTACGCCATCGCCCAGTTCGTCATGATCCGCTACTGGGTGTTCGCGGCGTTCGCGCTGATGTACGTCCAATCGCGCGGTGGGCTCAGGCCCGCACTCAGGACGCATCATCCGCTGCTGCAACTGGTGCGCTCGACCCTGTCGATCGTCGAGATCGGCGTATTCGCCCTTGGCCTCAAGTACCTGGGCCTGGCGGAGAGCCACGCGCTGTTCGCCGTCTTTCCGCTGGTCACGCTGGTACTGGGCGGGTTGTTCTTCTCCGAGCGTGTCACACGCAAGCAGTGGCTGGCGGCGGTGGTCGGTTTCATGGGCACCCTGGTCATCCTGCGCCCCGGCCTCGGGGTGTTCGACACCGGGGCTCTCATCCCGCTGAGTGCCGCCCTGATGTTCGCCGTGTACAACCTGATGACCCGACGCATCAGCCGACAGGACAGCTTCAACACCAACATGCTCTACATGGCGCTGGTGGGGGCCGGGCTTTCGACCGCCGCCGGCGTACCCGGCTGGAAGCCCGTGGCTGCGGGTGACTGGCCGCTGATGCTGACCCTGGCGATGACCGGGGTCTTTGCTCATCTGCTGCTGGTGAAGGCACTGGAATATGCGCCGGCGACGACGTTGCAACCCTTCAACTACAGCCTGCTGGTGTTCGCGATCGTCATCGGCTATCTGGTGTTCGGCTCGACGCCGGACCTCTACACCGTGCTGGGCGCCGCACTGGTGGTGGCGGCGGGTTGGTATGCGTTCAAGCGTGGGGGCTCGGCCACCTGACCGTCCGGCCCCCAGCCGGACTCAGTACCGGGCGTCCACGGGTTTCTTGTCCTTCGGCCAGTCCCTGACCTTGCCGGCAAAGTCAGGCCGGGGCTTGTGGCTGAAGTAGGCCGCCACATCCACCGCCTCCTGGTCGGTCAGGCCGCCCTGGCCGAGCGGGAAGTGATCCTTGAAGGCAATCGGCATGTTCTGCTTGACGAAGGCGGCTGCGGTGTAGGTGCGCGCCATGCCCGCGCCGAGGTTGAAGGAATCGTCACCCCACAGTGGCGGATAGACCCATTTGCCGCTGGCGTTCCTGATGCCCTCGCCATCGTTGCCGTGGCACAGCGCACACTGCACGGCATAAAGCTTCTCGCCGTTCTCCAGGTTGGGCACGATGCTCGTGTCGATCTTGCCGACTCCACGACCCTCGACCTTGTCCGCCGGTCTGGTCTCGCGCTTCATCCAGTCGAAATAGGCCACCATCGCCTTCATTTCCGTGGACTCCAGCGGCAACGGCTTTCCATTCATCGAGCGCAGGAAGCAGCCGTTGATCCGTTCCTCCAGGGAAATCACCCGACCGGCACGGGGTGCATAGCTGGGAAAAAACGCCGAGACACCGACGTAGGGTGAACCATCGGCCACGGTGCCGGCGTTCAGGTGACAACTGGCGCAGTTGAGCGCATTGCCGACGTTGGCGGGCAGCAGCTCGTGGGTGTGGGTGTTGAGCTGTGCGCCCAGCACCAGTTGCCCGGCATTCGGCTCCTTGAGCAGATCGGCCAGGCGAGGTGTTTCGAACGGTCGATTGTCCTGAGTCCGCACATCGAGGCGTTTGCGCATATCGGCGACCAGAGTCGGACGAATCGCCTGCACCACCGAATTGCCCCAGGCCCGGCGAGTGAAGTTGAGAATGTCGGTGATTTCCTGATCACTGAGCCGCGCGAACGACGGCATGGTCAATCCCCGTGCGTGGCTGGCCGTCTGCGCCGAGCGCCAGCCGGTGAGCGTGATATGCACCAGGGTGGACGGATCTTCGGACCGCAACACCGGATTGCCCGCCAGCGGCGGGAACACGCCATGGACCCCGGCGCCGTCCGAGCGATGGCAGTCGGCGCAGAACTGCTGGTAGCCCAGGCCGCCCCGGGAGGTCAGCAAGTCCACGGGCAGGGCGCCCGCTGAGCTGGCCGAGACCGGCGTGATAGCGGGCACCGGCCCTTGGACGACCTGCAAGGGCTGGTCATGTTCGGAAGCGGGCAGCGACTTCAGGTACAGGCCTACCGCCCGCAGGTCCTGGTCATCCATGTACTGGGTACTGTGCTGCACCACGTCGACCATGTTGCCGGACACCGTGCCATGGCTGTTGCGCCCGGTCTTGAGCATCTCGGCGGTCTGCTCGGGCGTCCACAGGTTGCGCAGGCTGAGGGCGCGCCAGCCTTCCACGGTTTCCCCGGCAAGGAAGTGGCTGCCGTGCCTGCCGGCTTCGGACAGGGTTTTCTCCTGGAAACCGATGCCGCGGGGCGTATGGCAGGCCCCGCAGTGCCCCAGCCCCTGGACGATATAGGCCCCGCGGTTCCAGGCATCACTCTGTTCGGGGTTGGCGGTGAACACCTGGTCGTCGAGGAACATCCAGTTCCACATCGACAGGCCCCAGCGCTGGTTGAACGGGAACCCCATCTCCAGCGGCCGGTTCGGTTGGCGAACCGGACTGACGCCCTCCATCAGGTAGGCATACAGCGCGTGCATGTCCTCGTTGGTGATTCTGGCATAGGAGGGGTAGGGCATGGCCGGATACAGGTTATGCCCATCGGCCGCGACGCCCTTGCGCATGGCGCGATCGAACTGCTCGAAGGAGTAGCGCCCGATACCCGTCTCGTCGTCGGGGGTGATGTTGGTCGAGTACAGCACGCCAAATGGGGTTTCCAGGGCCAAGCCACCGGCCATGGGCTTACGTTTGTCGCTGGCGGTGTGACAGGCCACGCAATCGCCCAGGCGGGCGATGTACCGGCCGCGCTCCACCAGTCGACGGGTATCACCGTCGAGGTCGGCCGCATAATTGGCGGGCAGGTCATCGATGATCGCAGGGGCAAGGGCGTTGTCTTGCCCAGGCGCCTTGCTCGCCACCGCGTTTGTAGTTGCCACGCTGACCAACAAGGCGGTCACGGCCAGGAACAGGGCGCGCGGCGAATAAGTTGTCATGTCCATGTCAGGAACGGAATCCATAAAGCCAAAGGTGTCGACGAGGTGCGCACTGGGCACTTCGCAATACCCTTAGGGTCCGTTCTTTAGTGACGGGAGATCATGACCCTCGTCAAACAGCCGGCCTTTACCCCGACCATGCTCACGAGGACAAATCGTTCTGAACGCTCCGACAACCGCCGAGGTCCCAATGCATGACAGACAAAGCCAGGAGCGGACATGAAAAACACTACCGAATCACAGACAAAGGAATTGGGTGAGCAAGAGCGGGATAATGACGCTCATCGGCCGGATGGCTCGACCGGGACCAGGCACGACTCCACGGCACAGAAGACAGCCCGCGATCAGGGCCCGCATTCATCCGAACAGGCCAGCTCGAAGAACGACCTGGGCTTCGATCCGGACTCCCCCGACCTGGAGGACCCGCAAGTGGATCCCCAAGGGCCGGCAAAACCGCCCAGGGATTGAATGATGCCGAGCCCAGGGGCGATCCGGGAGCCCCTGGGCCCGACTGGTCAGTTAAACGTGACCATTACGGCTTGTCATGGCTGGCATGCAGCGCCTTGACCTGCTCCAGGTGATGCTCAAGCGTCGGCAACGTCTCGCTGGCGAAGGCCTTCAGTTCAGCCTTGTCCGAGGAAGCCGCTTCCTTCTTGAACAGCTCCACGGCCTTTTCGTGAGCCTTGAGCTGGTTCTCGACATAAGACTTGTCGAAGGACTCGTCGCGCCATTCCAGGATCATTTTCTTGACCTTGTCGGTCAGCGCGGCCTCGTCAGGCACCTCGATGTCCAGCTTGTGCGCGATCTCGGCGAGCTTCTGGTTGGCCTTGGTGTGGTCGCTGACCATCTCTTCGGCAAACTTCTTGATATCGGTACTCTGGCTCTTTTCC
Source organism: Pseudomonas vanderleydeniana (assembly GCF_014268755.2). Lineage (NCBI taxonomy): Bacteria > Pseudomonadati > Pseudomonadota > Gammaproteobacteria > Pseudomonadales > Pseudomonadaceae > Pseudomonas > Pseudomonas vanderleydeniana. The sequence goes on from NZ_CP077093.1 coordinate 3,711,367, forward strand.
TGGGCCAGCTTGCCGATCACCACTTCCGAGATACCCGCTTCGGTCGCTTCGTCGACGAAATCATTGGAAGTGGCGGCGTGCACCTGCATCGACGCCATGCCCAGCAACAGTGACAAACCTGCGTATTTGAAGAATGGATTGCTCATCTTTGACTCCTTGTTCGGTAATACGACCTCAGTGTCGCGAGGGGTGGACCCGGGGCTTGGGCAAAAGGTTTAGTTTTTTTGCCGGGGCTGGCGACCAATGACACCGCACGCAATTAAATAAAACCTTCGCCCCCCCTTGCGGGTCAGTCCTTGTAGGGCCCCCTTTTCCGGGCCAGGGAGGTGCCAGATGAAACTCGTCTGCCTGTTGTATGGATGCCAATGGCGCAACGTGCTGACTGATGAACTCGCCGGGCTCAAATGCGAATGCTGCGAACGCTGTGGTGCACTGCGCCATCGCCACTGCGATCAACCCGTGAACGGCTAGGGGCCACACCGCCCGGCAGAAACTCTGAATTATCCGGGCGGTCAGCCAGTCCACCTTTCTGTAGGAGCCCGGCTTGCCGGCGAACCGCCGCAGGCGGCCATTCAACTGGAGAAACCTCATGCCCACACCCAACCCCCAACGCTCCCCACTCGAAATCGACGACACCGAAGACCGCATGGGCAGCGTCCATGAACTCGACTTCAGCGAACACCGCGACGAACGCCAGGGCCGTGCTGGCGATGAGCGCTCGCAACGGGAACTGGAAGACGGCTACCCAGCCCGCCGCGTTGCCGAGAGCGGCATGACCGGCGGCGAGACGCTGAGCGACAGCCTCCATGAAGACCACGTCACCCTGGATGACCTGAGCCCCGACACACTGTTCGACGAAACCGGTGCCCGCGACCCGTACGAACCCGGAAACGGCCAAGGACCGGCGGACAGTATCCTCAGACGCGTAGAGGGCGACGAGATCGCCGGCGGCATCGGCCTCGACGAAGCTGAACTGGCCCGCTCGGCGCCGCTGGATGGCAAGCCTTGGCACGATGAAGTGGCGTCGGAGGAGAAAGGAGGAAAACGCAAATGAACAGACAACCTTGTGCCTGTAGCCACTGTGCCTGCACCGTGGGCGCCAATGCCCTGGTACAGGACGGCAAGACCTATTGCTGTGCAGCTTGCGCGGCGGGCCACCCCGATGGCTCGCCTTGCTGCATGAAAGATTGCTCATGCGGCGAGGCGGCCCGACCGACGACCGACTCAGCTGCCTCCAATGGAGTTTCCCATGAACTATCACCCCCTTAGCCCCACCGTGACCGAGCGGCATGTCCTGTTCATCGACTCCCTGGCTCCATCAGGCAACCTGCATGCCTACGCCAACGAACGGCTGCAGGCTGGCCGGGACATGGTCGACAGCCTGTCGTGCCTGAACCTGAACAAGATCGATGACGAAGACCTGGCGCACTTCATCCAGGGCGCAGCGCTGCTGTTGCGCGATGGGTTCGACATCTGGAAAGTGATCGAAACACGCGCACTGCAAGCGCAGGGCGACACAGCGCATCCTGCCGAGCACTGATTGGCTGTGCAGGCCAATCCCGAAGAAATTTCAAGAGAGGCAGCCCGCGTTTCAAGCCCTCCAGGCTGCCTGTACCGCACCAACTCACCGTGAAAATCCTGCTTGAGGGTAATGGGTAGCCGCCCTGACCGCGGCTACCCAGTACTGATCGCAAAACCACCAGGAGCACATTTGTACTCCTTGCCGTATTTCATCCCTGGCCTCAGGGACTTTGCAGTTCCTCAAACCCCAACTCCCGAATAAACAACGAAAACAGCTCCGGTTGCGAAGAGATATCCAGCTTCGCGTACAAATGCCGCCGGTGGGCCTTGATGGTCTCCGGCGAGATGCCCAACCGCTGCGCCATGGCTTTCGACGAGTATCCACGCAGGATCAACCGGGCGATTTCCAGCTCTCGCTCCGACAGCACGCCCTGGCCAAACTTCGCCAGTACGTCACCCGAAGGCGGCTGCACGGGTACGCAGGCCCCGATGCGAGTCCAGTTCTGGTTGAGCAGGGCCAGCACCCAACCACTGACCAGGCTCAGCTTGCCCAGCTCCGTCGAATCAAACGCCCGGCGCATGCCTAGAGATAGCGACAGCACGCCATCCGGCACCTGCAGCAGAAACTGCACTTCATCCACGAGCACATGGTCCTGGAAGTAGTTCAGGTAATAGTCCGTCTGCGAGAAGTGGTCAGGCGCCACTTCCTCAAGGTGGTAGAAACCACTGGCGAGGCCTTCGCGAGCAGCCTGGTAGAACGGATCCAGCAGGTACAGCCCATCCAGATACAACTCTCCCGCCACGGGCGCCGGCGCCGCATCGTATTCCTCGAGCACATGGGGGGCGCCCTGGGCAGGAAAGTGAATCGCCAGCGCGTTGTCGAACGGCACCCAATGGCGCAGCACCAGGATCAACTGCCGCCAGAAGCGCGGGCTGCCGATCTGCTCGATCGTTCGCGCCAGCGCGGTGTGGCTGGCGACTTCATTGAAGAGAATGTCCACGACTGCATCCTTGAAACGGGTAGGGCATTGGCACCCGATTTGGCGAAGCTGTCAACGGGGGTACCCCTTAGGGGGAATTGTTCGAGTGGGCGCACCGGCCTAGATTGCAAACCCATCAAGCGAGCCGTCGAGCTCGCAACACTTCGATTCCCGGTTCTGCCTCCCAACACCTACAACAACGTGAGGATGAACATATGACTGCACCACACCCTGAGCTATCCCCTGAGCTCAAGCCCACGCTGAGCGTTCCCGATGTCGTCGCCATCACCGTCTCCTCGGTGACGCCCGCCAGCTCCGTATTTGTCATTGCGCCGTTCGCGATCGCCCAGGCCGGTACCGGGGTGATCTGGGCGTTCATTCTCGGCGGCGTGCTCGCGCTGATGTTCGCGCTTTGCTACGCCGAGCTGGGCCGGGCGCACAGCGCCGCCGGCGGCGAGTACGTGTTCGCCAAGCGCGTGTTTGGCGGCCTGGCCGGTTACGCCACGTTCCTGACCGTGCTGGCCATGCTGCTCTTCATTCCGCCGGTGCTGGCCACCGGCGCCGCGACCTATCTCAACGCGGCGCTGGGCACCCAGTTCGACGGCCAGACCGTCGCCCTGGTGATCGTGGCCCTGAGTTATCTGCTTGGTATCCTCAACATCAAGCTCAATGCCTGGGTCACCGGCAGTTGCCTGCTCCTTGAGGTGGCGGCGCTGATGGTTATCGTGGTGCTGGGCTTCGGACATGCCCAGCAACCGGTCAGTAGCCTGCTCAACCCGGTGATGCTCGACAAGGGCGTTCTGCACGCGGCGCCGTGGGCGCTGGTCATCGGTGCCGTGGGCACCGCGCTGTTCTCCTTCAACGGCTATGGTGGCGCGGTGCTGCTCGCCGAGGACATGAAGTGCGGTGGGCGGGGCATCGCCAAGGCCGTCATGTGGTCGCTGGTGCTGGTGGTGAGCATCGAGCTGGTTCCGCTGATTGCCTTGCTGGTCGGGGCCCCGTCGCTGGAAAAGATGCTGGCGAGCCCGGACCCCATCGGCTACCTGCTGACGGCCCACGGCAACGAAACGCTGTCCCGGCTGGTCAGTGCAGGGATCTTCCTGTCGGTGTTCAACGCCATCATCGCCCTGGTGATCCAGATCGGGCGAGTGATCTACAGCAGCGGGCGTGACGAGCTGTGGATGCCGAAACTGAATCGCGCCTTCACCCGCATCCATCCCAGATGGGATTCGCCATGGCTGGCGACGCTGTTCCTGGCGGTGCCTTCGGCGGCCTTGACCTTCAGCTCCAACCTGGCGGAACTCACGTCATTCACCGTGCTGCTGATCCTGTGCGTCTACCTGGTGGTTGGCCTGTGCGCGCTGTTCAGCCGCGTACTGCGTCGTGACCGCGAGCACCCGTACCGGATGCCGCTGTGGCCGCTGCCGGCGATGGCGGCCGTGATGGGCGCGGGGTATCTGCTGGTTACGTTGCTGGGTAGTGCGTCTGCCCGGGATATCTTCATCATTCTGGGTATCCTGCTCAGCTCCATGGTGCTCTATGGCACCTACGGCAAGTTGAGCCCGGCTTTCCAGAAACTTTAAGCGAGAGAAACAATGCGAGCACGCGACTTCGGTATCACCCTGGGCCTTGGCAAGCCAGGCCCTCACAATGCAATCACCGACGTAGCGGGCGTGCGGGTCGGCCATGCCACGCTGGACAAGGTCCACGACGGCAAACCCGTGCGCACCGGTGTCAGTATCATCGAGCCACGTGCTGGCGCCGCACGCTATGAGCCATGCTTCGCCGGTTGCCATGTGCTCAACGGCAATGGCGATGCCACGGGCCTTGAGTGGATCCGCGAAGCGGGCCTGCTGACAACGCCCATTGCCACCACCAACACCCACAGTGTCGGCGTGGTGCGCGACGCACTGATCGCCCATGAACACGCGACCCTGGCCGATCCGTCGGTCTATTGGTGCATGCCGGTGGTGATGGAGACCTACGATGGGGTGCTGAACGACATCTGGGGCCAGCATGTGAATGGCGAGCTGGTGCACCAAGCGCTGGCGGCGGCGGTCTCCGGGCCCGTGGCAGAGGGGGCCGTGGGTGGCGGTACCGGCATGATCTGCCACGAGTTCAAGGGCGGAATTGGTAGCGCCTCGCGGGAATTGCCGGCGGAGCAGGGTGGCTGGACAGTCGGGGCCTTTGTTCAGGCCAACCACGGGCGGCGTCGTGAGCTACGGGTCGACGGCTATCCCGTTGGCCGGGTACTCCAGGAGTTGCCTTCGCCCTTTGCAGAGCAAGATACCCCGGGCATGGGCTCGATCGTGGTGGTATTGGCCACCGATGCACCGTTACTGCCGCACCAATGCCAGCGCCTGGCGCAGCGTGCCTCGGTGGGCATCGCCCGTACAGGCGGGGGCACGGAAGATTCGAGTGGCGACATTTTCCTGGCCTTTTCGACCGGAAACACGGGATTGGCGCCAGCGGATTACAACCGGCGTGATCTGCCGAGAACAGCGCAGGTTGCCATGGTCAACAACGATCATATTTCGCCGCTGTTCGCGGCGGCGGCCGAGGCGGTGGAGGAGGCCATTATCAATGCGCTGCTGGCGGGGCGCTCGATGAGGGCAGGGGATGGGCGAGAGGTGCCGGCCCTTACAGGTCAACGCTTGAGCAAGGCTTTGGAAGCAATGGGATGGCAGGCTAGGGGCTAACGGAAGCGACCTCCACGACAAAAGCATGATCGATACCCTCCGGCGGCCCCTGGTTCTTCAGATCCAGGGGCTTTTTCGTCCTGAACAGGCTGAATCTGGATAGTGGCAATCTCATATTAACTTTCAGGTTTTTCTTACTTCTCCTCGACAGAATTCACAATTTCAAAAACCTGTCTGTAGGACTGTTGCCTAAACTCGTACAGACGAGTATGTTCTTAACGAAATGTTACTCAGCGTCACCCCGCAGATTTTCAAAACAAAAATACTGAAAAGGGAAAGAGCATGAGCCACGTTTATTTGCAGATCGACAGCCCTGCGCCGCACTTCCTCGGCGGCCCCGCCCCTTAGCCACCCGCGCAACATTCCATCGGCTGAACAGGATGATGGCTAATAGCAGCCAAGGGAGGCGCTCGCCCTGGAATTATTATCTGGATTGGCACGAGCCTTCGACTCGATGACACCGGGATGACAAAAAGTCATTTCGCAGCGTCGTGCACTCTTAAAAAAGCTGATCACTTTAGTCCGTGAAGATCAATACACTTCTATTGATTCGAGAGGTATTGTCATGCCTGCTGGAGCGATATTCATATCATTCGACGCTGTTGCAGTATCGGGCATCACTGTCGAAGCGTTGAAATTGGCGAAACATCTCTTGCAAAAGGGAATTTCCTCGCACCTTGACCTGGGTTATGAAATAAAAGTTGATAAAGGCAATTTCAAGAAACCCTACGACCATGAAAGAAATATCTATCGAGATGTCTTCAATCTGGTGCGGATCGAGGATATCGACACCGTGCCTTACTACAACGTGGACTTTATCGAGTACTCGCACAACATCCTGATTGCGCAAAAGGCCCAGGTATCCCGGGAAGAGCAACAGCACCTGCTCAAGGCCATCGGAGAGTCGGCCCAAGCCTTGTCCCTGCGGATCGTCGAACTGTGGGAGCAGCTCGATATCCGGCATGTCATCGTGGAGAACGCCACGCTGCCGGAAAACATCATCTACACCCAGGCGCTGTACCTGGCCATCGAACACTATGGCAACCGACACGGGCTGGGCCGTTTTGTCATCTGGCGTGACCATGACTTGATGTGGAGCAGCGAAAAGACCGTGATGAAATACGGTCCCGAGCCCTATCCCCACGCGATCAAGCCGGTCCCTTCACCTCATATCACCTATGTCACCCTCAATGAACATCTCAAGGACAAGCTCGAACACTGGTGCGATCATCAGGTGCAGATCGAGGTGCGCAAGAACACCTATGATTTCAGTGGCCAGGGCCGCTACCGCAACATCAAGGAAAGCCTGGATATTCGTGACAGCGACCTGTTGATCGCCCGCACCACGCGAATCATTCCGCAAAAGCGCCTGGATCGCGATATCCACCTGCTGCAGCGGCTGAACCAACGCCTCGCCGAGGACGGCATCCGGCGCCGGGTGTACCTGGCACTGGCAGGCGACCCCGAGGAGCATCCGGGGTATTACACCCAATTGAACCGGTTGGCCCGTGAACTGGAGGTCGAAGCCTATATCAAGTTCGTTGGCGCCCTGCCCCATGACTATATGTCGTCGGATAAGGAGACCATTACCATCGAGGATCTCTATCACTCCTGTGATCTCGTTTCATTCCTGACTTCCTGGGGCTATGACAGTTATGGCAATCCCGTAGGAGAGGCTATCAGCAGTCAGCGTTGCTATATCGCCAGTCACTATGAGTACTACCATGAGGTATATGGCCAGCATGGTTTCGAGGCTCCGATCATGGCGATCTCGGAAGAACATGATGGTTTGCCCGACGAGAACTTCATTGCCGAAGTCTACCGACTGTTAAATGACGAGACGCTGAGGACTCAGATCGCTCGGCGAAACTTTTCCATTGGCCAGCGCGTGCTCTCCAATACGCTAATGGACATGCTCGACTTGAGTTTTTCTGGAGGAACTATGCGTGATACTGTTTTTGTCTCGGTGGTACTGCCGCTCTATAACGAAAGCAATCGAATCGATGTCGTGCTCGATTCGCTGTTCACTCAGCAAACCCATGACAATCTGATTACCCATGCCAGTTATGAACTGATTATCGTCGATAACAATTCGACCGACGACTCGGTGGCAAAGATCAACGCGTTCAAACAGCGCAATCCGTCCCTGGACATCCATGTGATCCAGGAGCACATCCAGGGCGTTTCTTCCGCCCGCAAGCGCGGCATGGACTATGCCTCGTTGCGTTCGAAGGAGCGGGATATCCGCCTGGGGCTCAATAACCGGCACTACATCGCCTCCGCCGACGCCGACTGCACCGTCGACCCGTATTGGCTGCACGCGCTGATCGAAAAGATGATCACCGACAACGGTGACCTGGGCACCTGCAACTATTACTACAACGAGGCGCATTTCCGGCAGCGACCGAATCTGTACAACGAGATTCAGAAGACCCTGCGCTGCCGTGAAATGTCCTTCTCGCTGTTCGGCGGTTTTCCGGATGGCAAGGGTTTTGCGGTCGAGCGCCGACTCTACGACCTGGTCGGCGGCATCGAGATTTTCTACCAGCTGGACAAGGGCCGTTTCGTCGAACACCTCTCGGACGACTGGGACTTCGGCATTCGGGTCATCGCCTGGGGCGGCAAGCCGGTCTATGCCCACGAGTCGCGAATCGAGATCAACAGCCGGCGGGTGGACACCATTCTCGACGAGGTGATCACCGGCAATGCCTACGGCCAGGACGGGATCATTATCATGAAGGATGTGCGTCCGGAGGTCGAAGTGCAGGCTCCGACGCTACGCGATACCACGCCAGCACAATCGCAACAGGCCTGGGAGTACTCGATCAAGGACTATGTGCCGAAGAACATCGTGCTGCCGGCGCTGCTCAATCCGCACATCCTGCTGGAAGACCAGGCCGTACGGGCGTTCTTCGGCGAATCGGTGGCAGACCGCCTGTACCGGCGCATCCACGAGATCAAACAGCAGTCGCGGGTGATCGACTTCAAGCCGATCCATGCCTACAAGACCCCGTCCTATCGCCTGTACTTCGAGTTCCGCGAGGAAATCTTCAGCGCCCTGCGCCGCGCAGTGGGCGAAGACATCGGCTACCCGCCGCCATTGCCGGCCTGCTTCGACCGGGTCCAGCCCGAGGACTTCGAGCGCTTCGTCTACTACTTCGCCGAAGACCGCGAGTCCGGTGAGGCCCACAACTATTTTGCCAACGGGGGAGTGTTCTGATGAACGGCGAAGCCTTGCACTCACTGCACGATATCGATCCGAACTATCCGGTACCGCGGGTCCACGAATTCCTCGCGCGGCCGGACAACCGCGACTTGCTGGAATACGTGTTCAACGATCCGTTCGGCTGCCATGTGTTTCCCGGTGATGTTCCCGGCTATCCCTTGCCGTCATTCTTCGCGGACATGGACCAGGAGATCCGCCAGGCCCGGCAGATCCATCTGTGGGCCTATATCCCGACCTGTCGCTACCGCTGCCATTTCTGCCAGTACCCAACGGTGATCCTCAATCCCAAGGCAGCCTCATCCCAGGTCGTATTTCGCGATGTGGTCGACTACAACATCAAGGAAGCCGCCCTGTGGCTGGAGAAGGTGCCGAGCCTGGCCCGGGCCGAGGTCGGCGAGTTCAACATCTTCGGTGGCACGCCCTCGCTGCTGCCGGAATCGGAGCTGCGCCGCTTGATGGCGTTCTACCGGGAACACTTCAATTTCTCGGCCGCGACCCTGCGTTTCGAGGGCGAGCCGGGCACGCTGAACAAGCAATACCTGTCGCTGCTCAAGGAGCTGGGCTTCACCAAGATCAGCTTCGGTGCGCAGTCCTTCGACGATCGCATCATTGCCGCCTGCGGCCGCATGCACTCGGCCGAGGAGTGTGTGGAAACCATCCATCATGCCCGCTCCATTGGCCTCGACTGGGTCAGTGTCGACCTGATCTACGGCATGCTCGGCCAGAGCGTCGACGATGTGAAGTACGACATGGAGAAGTCCCTGGAACTGGAATTGTCCCATGTGGTGATCAGCAAGCTGCACATGGAAGAGTTCATGAAGACCCGTACCGGCGTGTCCGGCGAGAAGCAGAGCCACTGGCAGCGCAAGGGCCTGATCAGCATGAACGACATGACCTTCCCGGGCCTGGGCAAGCAGTACCAGATGCGTGAACTGGTGGAGCAGTACCTGGCGCCCAGCTATCGCGAGCACCCGACCATGTACTTCCACCAGAACCATCTGCCGGCGGAAAAGTGGAAGGGACTGATCACCAACCTCGAAACCCAGTACCCCGAGGTGGCGATCGGCCTGGGCGGCAGTTCCAAATGCACCCGCGCCGAAGCGATCAACATCACCGGCTACGCCAAGTACAAGCAGGCGCTGGACGAAGGCCGCCTGCCCATCGATGAAAGCCGCGGCGTCTCGCCGCTGCAGCGTGAAGTGAACGCGTTCAAGATGGCTCTTTCGACCCTGGTACCGGTGGACGACCAGGTGTTCGGCCAGCGTTTCGCAGGACGCAGTTATCACGACAACCCAATCATCAGCCAGACCCTCAAGGCCCTGGTGGACAAGGCGCTGGTCAGCGTCGAAGGCGATCTGGTGAGACTGACGCCCAATGGCGTCACCCTGGTCGAAGCCATCATCAATACCCAGTTCATGACCCCCGAGGCTTGAGGAGCGCGTCGATGTCACAGCACAACAGTACAACCGCACCGGTGTTCAGCCTGCACTACATCGCCATCGATACCGAGGCGGGGGTGACACCGGAACAGTTCGAGACCTTCGTGCGCGAAAAGGGCGTGCACATTCCCTGCTATCCGGGCTGGAGCTGGACCCTGCTGCGCGGGCTACGGGGCGAGCGGGCAGGGCAGTACCTGCTGCTGTTCGAAATCGCCAGTGCCGAGCAGCGTGACCGGTATGTCAGCGCCGATGGCAACAAGACCGAGCTGGCCCGCCAATTCTGGCGTGAGCGGTCGCAGGCCCTGGATATTCTCGGTGAATGGAAACGCTACGGTACCTACGCCGAACTGCCGACGCTTTTCACCGACTACCGGCTGCTGGCCGAGAACCGCAAGAGCACGGTAGCGCCGGGCCCACGTTACCAGGAGCGGGCAGGGCAGCCACCGATCGCCCGGGTGATCGGCATCCACAACCTGGCGCTGCGTGCGGATGTCCAGGCGCAGACGTTCGAAACCTTCATCGCCGAGAACCACCACCGTATCGAGGACTACCCGGACTGGAAGTTTCATCTGCTCAAGGGTGAGCGCGGCAATCGCCTGGACCAGTACGTGGTGATGATGGAGATCGCCAGCCTCGAGGCGCTGGATGTGTTCTACCCCGAGCCGGATATCGCCACCGACCAGGCGGCGATATTCGCCCGGGCCCATCGCGACACCAAGCAGATGTACGAGGAGTGGAAGCAGTTGGCATCGTTCTCCGGATCGCCGCAGATCTACACCGACTACCTGTCGGTGGCGCAGAGCCTGGGCTGAGCGGAGTGGGGCGGGCGAATCGTTCCGCCCGTGAATGGACGCGGTGGCCAGGATGGCCACCTTGAGGTGTTTGCGGCAACGGTACCGTTGCGGTGCCGCGCCGACCACAAAGGGGATAGCGCCTTGACGACTCAAGTGCTCGGTTCACACATGGCTGGCAACCTGCGCCAACAGCAGGCCACCCGCCGCATCTTTTTTCTCGCCGGCTTGGGCATGTCCGCCTGGGCGCCGCTGATTCCCTTCGTCAAGGCCCGGCTGGGCATCGGCGACGGCACCCTGGGCCTGCTGCTGTTCTGTATCGCCGCCGGCTCCATGCTGGTGATGCCCTTTACCGGCCGGGCGCTTGCCCGGTTCGGCTGCCGAGCCCTGATCCTGGTCTGTGCCACGCTGTTCTGCGGGGTACTGCCGTTCATGCTGTATGCCAGCGCGATACCGGAGATCGCCCTGGCGCTGTTGCTGTTTGGCGCGGTCAACGGCCTGCTCGATGTATCGATGAACGCCCAGGCAGTGATCGTCGAACGCGACAGCGGGCAAGCGAAAATGTCCGGTTTCCATGGTTTCTACAGCATTGGCAGCGTGGCCGGGGCAGGCGGTGTCAGCCTGATGCTGTGGGCGGGGCTGGAGCCTTTGCAGGCGATCCTGCTGGTGGTGCTGCTGATTGCCGTGCTGACGATGCAGGCCTGCGCGCATCTGCTGGGTCGACGGCAGCCGGAGCCAGGTGAGACTTCTGGACTGTTGCAGGCGCTGGCCCAGCCGAGCCTGCTGTTTATCGCACTGCTGTGCTTTTTCATCTTCATGATCGAAGGAGCAATGCTGGACTGGTCAGCGGTATTCCTGCACAGCGAACGTGGCATGGACAAGAGCCACGCCGGTTTCGGCTTCACCCTCTACGCACTGGCCGTAGCCCTGTGCCGGCTTGGCGGCGATCGCCTGGTCAACGCCGTAGGCCATCAACGCATGCTGGTGGCCGGTGCCGGCTGCGCCGCGCTTGGCCTGTTGCTGATCGTGTCGATCGATCTGCCGGCGGTGGCACTGGGCGGCTTCGTCCTGGCCGGCATCGGTCTTTCCAATATCGTGCCGATCCTGTTCAGCACTGCCGGCAACCACCCGCGGGTGCCCTCGGGCATGGCTCTGTCGGCCGTGACCCTGATCGGCTACAGCGGCCTGCTCAGCGGCCCGGCGCTGATCGGCCTGGTCGCCCGGCATGCCAGCCTGTCTGCAGCCTTTGCGGCCGGGGTGGTGATCATGCTGCTGGTCGGTGCCAGCGCCCGGCGTATCACAGGCAAGCAACCCAAGGCTACGCGCTGACGGTCTGTTTCGTCCAAACGTTGTCCATCAAGGGAGTCCCCATGAATCAAGAATCCACTGCGGTATTCAGCCTGCACTACATCGGCCTCAACCTGAAAAAGGGCGTAACGGCCGAGGATTTCGAGGCGTTCGTGCGCCAGCGTGGCGTTGCCATCCCGGCCTATCCCGGCTGGCGCTGGACCCTGCTCAAGGGCCTGCGCGGTGAGCGGCAGAACCAGTACCTGATGCTGTTCGAGGCGCCCAGCGCCGAACAGTACGCCCACTATATTGACAGCAACGGCGACCAGACCGCCCATGCCCGTGAGTTCTGGCAACAGCAGGACGAGGCGCTGGCACTGATCGCCGAGTGGAAAACCTTCTCGACCTATGCTGAGCTGCCAACGATCTTCTCCACCTATTCACTGCTGGCAGAAAACACCCAAAGCTCCCTGGCCGAGGGCCCCAACTATCGCGCCGCAACCAGCCAGAAACCGGTAGCGCGGGTGGTGGGCATCCATAACCTGGCGCTGCGCTCCGGGGTGTCGGCGCAAATGTTCGAGGATTTCATCACCGGCAATATCCAGCGTATCGAAGACTACCCGGGCTGGAAGTTCCACATGCTCAAGGGGCAGGGTGGTAATCGCCTGGATCAATACGCAGTGATGCTGGAGATCGAGAGCCTGGAGTCGCTCAATGCCTTCCACCCGGATCTGGACGTGTCGACGGAAAAGGCACTCACCTTCGTCCGTGAGCACCAGGAGAGCGAGCGCATGTACGAGGAATGGCGGCAACTGGCATCTTTCTCCGGTGCGCCGCAGGTGTACACCGACTACATCACCATCGCCGGGAATGGTGACTGAGCAGGCCAAGCCCCGACACCCGAATCGTTGGGTGATCGGGGCCTGAATGCATCAGAAAGCTCTTCCACAACACCCGGATCAGCGAGTTTTGAAATCATGCCCGTCCTATCGTAAGGTGACTGAACAAGCTGAAAGCGCGTAGCGCCTGAGCTGAACTTGTCGCAGCGCGAGGGACCATGCTCGAAGCCAATCCGAATTGCCCCATCCGTCGTCGGCTGGCCCATCTGCCGTGGGTCGGTGATAACCGTGCGGGCGCGCGCCACTGGCTGGAGATCCAGCGCGACCCACTGGCCTGGCTGCAGAACATGCACGCCAGGCAGCCGGACGTCGCCGTCATGCGCATGGGGCCGCAACGTGTCTGGTGCCTGTTCCATCCGCAAGCGGTGCACGAGCTGATGGTCGAGCATCGCGACGACCTGCGCCGCTGGGCACCGGCACTGTGCATGCTCAAGCAATGGAACGGGCGCAGTTTCATGATGCGTGAAGGCGAGCCGGCCCAGGCACAGCGCAAGGCGGTACGCCCGCACATCACGGCACCGGCAGCCAGTGATGTGCGCCACCTGGCCACGCAATGGGCAGAGCGGATAGAGGAGGGGCGCGAGTATGATCTCGACCTGGAGATGGCCGCGTTCAGCGCCACCCTCAGTGGTCATGCCCTGTTCGAGGTAGACCTGGAGCCTTCGGCCTACCGGATCGCCAAGGCGGTTCGCCTGTTGTCACGGGTGGCGCTGCTGGAGATGTCCACCGGACTGCCGTTGGGACACTGGTTCCCGAGCAAGCTTTGCCCGCGCAAACGCTGGGCGCTGGGACAGTTGCGGGCCGTGGTGGAGGAGGTGGCGCAGCAGTCGCCCAGGCCTCTGGTCGAGTTGCGTGATGAACTCTGTACTTTGCTGATGGCCTCGCACCAGTCGACAGGCGTCACCCTGACCTGGTGTTTGCTGCTGTTGGCGCAGCGTCCCGAACTGTGCGCACGGCTGAGAGCCGAGCTGGAACCCGTCGACTGGCCGGCCATCCGTTCGGTCAGTGACCTGCGCAACTGTCCCTTGCTGAGGGCAGTGCTACAGGAGTGCCTGCGCCTTTACCCACCGGCCTACGGCCTGGCGCCACGGCAGGTGACAGCAGACATCGAAGTGTCGGGGCATTCACTCAAGCGTGGCGACGTGGTCATGGTGTCCAGCTGGATCACCCATCGGGATGAACGCTGGTTCGAGGCGCCCCTGGAGTTTCGCCCGGAACGTTTCCTGGACTCGGCCACATGGCCGCGTGGCGCCTATTTTCCGTTCGGCCTGGGCGACCGTTCCTGCCCGGGAACAGCGATGGCGATGATCGATCTGGCGGCAGCGCTGGCTTACTGGGTGGAGCATTGGGACATTGTGCACGACGGCGAGCTGGCGCCACGGGGGTGGTTCTCCCTGCGACCGCAGCGGGCTCGGGTGCGTTTCGTTCGACGGTGAGCCAGCTGTAATCAATCTATCTTCTGGGCTTCAGTACTCTGCTGCACAACAGCCTTATCGTCCTCTTTGGCGAGCACTTCGACGCTGTATTCTTTCAAGGGAATGATCCTGGGGCGGCCATTTTCATAGAGGGCCAGCCTGGAGCCAGAGGCAGCCACCAGAAAGCCTGAGGCAACAACTTTGTCGCCGTCCTTGACCACGTAACAGTGCATTTTCGCCTGCACTGAAAGGTCGCAACCCTGAGCAAAGATCTCGCGATTGCGCTTCAAGGTTTGATCGGCACCGTAATTGCCAATGGTCCCTGGAATAAGCATGACCGGCAGCATGATGAGCGGTATCAGCATCAACACGGTCGTGATGGCTGCAGAAAGCACAACAAGCCCACTGCTGAGTGCGACGTACCGATTGCGCGTGTATTTTTCGACCGTACTCTTTATCCGAGCATTTTTTTCGAGCTTCTTGATGACCACCAGCTCAACGGAGAGCGCCAGGATGAATCCGGCGATGGACAGCCAGACAAACGGATTGCGCACGATGCCGGACCAGTTGCCAAGCGACTCGATCAGGGCCACGTAGGCGAACATGAAATAATCCCGGGCTTCAGCCTCGAACAGCCCAGAGGGAATGCCGAGACCGCGCAGATAGCGCTGCCAGTAAATCAACCCAGTGACATACGGCGCGGCATAACCGACAAAGCCAAGAAACGGCAGCGCGAGAGCCCAAGGGAATTGGCTGGTGGGCTTGGTAACAGAGACGGCAGGCGCAGCCGTATCGATCTTTTCTTCAGCGCTCATCGGAATCCTTTCGTGTGGTGGCTGATCAAGCTGAAAGCGCAGAGCGCGCCTGAGCCGAATTTGAGCAGGCGCATTCTACGTTCTAGCGAGCAGATTCTACGAGGGGCAGTGTGAGCCTCATTATCCACATATGCGATTTAACATAATATACATTATGCGTAGTTCGGTACTAGTCGTTACGACCCTATGGAGGCCAGAATTCAGCCTCCATCCATACCATGATCCAAACCTCGTCTCGCCTTCGGTGCCTCATACCGACTTCCCGCATAAGCCAGGCTGAACACCGTCGTTTTCGAATCGCTTGGAATGTCTTCGCACTCTTCATCGCCCTTGAGAACACTCCGGCTGCCAGTCGATACCTCGGTCACCCGCAAACTGGCGAAACCGTCCGTGCCGGGTTTGCCAACCGCCAGCGTACGTTTTGTTTCGCCGAAATCACCGGCGCAGAAACAATCCCATTCACCGTGGTTTTCGCTTACCACCAGGCTGATCGTGTCCCAGGACGTGGTGTAACTCATCATGGCTCTGGCCACTGAGTTTGCCGTTTAGTTGATCACGGCCGACAGCTTGGCCTGCGGATTATCGCTGACCGCCTCGAAGGCCTCCAACTGCATATAGCGCCGTTGCAGGCACCACTCGTCGTTCTGCTCCAGCAGCATCGCCCCAACCAACCGTGTAATCGCCGGATCGTTGGGGAAGATGCCCACCACTTCGGTACGCCGCTTGATCTCAGCGTTTAGCCGTTCTAGCGGGTTAGTGCTGTGCAACTGCTGTCGATGTGCCTTCGGGAAGGCCATGTGCGCCAGCACTTCATCTTCGCAACCGTCCATGAGCGTGGCGATCTTGGGGTATTTCTCACGAAGTTGTTCAGCCACCAGCCGCCATTGCTGATGGCATTCGGTTCGACTGTCCTGGGCAAACACCGTGCGCAGCAAGGCCGCTACCATGGTGCGCTGGCCCTTGCCGACATGGGCCATGGCATTGCGCATGAAGTGAACGCGACAGCGTTGCCAGGTCGCGTGGAAAACCTTGGAAACAGCGGCCTTGAGCCCTTCGTGAGCGTCAGAGATCACCAGTTTCACACCCCGCAGCCCGCGTCGCATCAGGCTTCTCAGGAAGTCCGTCCAGAACGGTTCGGCTTCCGACGGGCCAACCCGCATACCCAGCACCTCGCGCCCGCCGTTGGTGTTCACGGCCACAGCGATTATGACGGCGACCGAGACGATGCGCCCGGCCTCCCGCACCTTGACGTAGGTAGCGTCAATCCACAGGTAGGGCCAATCGCCCTCAAGCGGTCGATCAAGGAAGGCGTGGACGCGCTCATCGATCTCGCCAGCGAGCCTGGATACTTGGCTTTTCGAGATGCCGGACATGCCCATGGCCTTGACCAGTTCGTCGACCGAGCGCGTCGAAACGCCCTGGATATAGGCTTCCTGGATCACGGCTGCCATGGCCTTTTCGGCGGTGCGTCGTGGTTCGAGAAAACCGGGAAAATAGCTGCCCTGGCGCAGCTTGGGGATCTTCAGGTCAACGTCGCCAGCGCGAGTTTGCCAGAGGCGATCGCGGTAGCCGTTGCGGCTGTTTGTTCGGTCAGGGCTTTTGACGTCGAAACCGGCGCCGCACAAGCCCTCGACGTCGAACTCCATCATGCGCTGGGCAACAAACTGGATCATTTGCTTGAGCAGATCAGCGTCTGCCCCTTTCTCAACCAACTCGGTCAATGCGATAGTGGGCTTGGTCATCGTGGTTTCCTGGTGAAGGTTAAGTCCGCAAACTCAACGTTAGCCAAGAACCACGATGACCCACCTCTTTCGCCCGCAGGGCGCCTTCGGTTGGTTCAGTTACACCACTTCTAGGGACACGATCACCAGGCTGCTCATGATCTGGCGCAACCGAGAACCGTCGTTCACGTAGAGGCTCAGGGTTTCGCTGTCGCATGGATTGATCCGCGATGAACCGGTATGACGGATGCGCACGCCAAATGCCCTTAGGCTGTGTACGAAATCGCTTGAAACTTGGTTATGCGGCGTTAAAAACCAGCTCGGAATGCTCATTTACTCCAGTAAAGTCGGGCGCGACCCCAGCCGTTCCTCGCCGGTTTTTGCCTTGCCTAACCTGCATTTCAAACAATTTCGTACACAGCCTAGCCCGGGTGCCACCTGATAACGCGCGGTGTCCAGGCTCAGGCCCGAAAACATGACAGCAACAGAGCTGATCGCGGTCTCCTGATAACGATGGGCAATGATCTTATAGACTCGATACACCCTGCTTCGATTTTGGTAGCCCAGTATTTAACTCAACTAAATGGAGATTTAGTTGAGTTATCCGATACCTATTGAATTCCCCACCGAACAAAGTACCGTCCTGGTGCTCAAATGCTACGCTCAACCCATCTGCTATCAGCCAGGCCGCAACACAAAAAAACGACAGCCGAGCTTGAGATATCTGCCATGCCTTCGATCACATGCCTATCGACGCTCCGTCCCAGACTGTTCGGGCTGTGCCTTTCGCTATCGTTGTCATCGCTGGCGACCCAGGCTGCGGTGGCAGCACCCTCGCCCCTCGACCTGTTCATTCTCGATGCACCACCCCTGACCTTCGTCGACTCATCCAACGGACACGGCATCGTCGGCGAGATCGCCGTACAAGCCATCGCCAAGGCGGGTTACACGGTTCATATCCAGGCATTGCCCTGGGCCAGGTCGCAGCGCCATGTCAGTGAAAAGCAGGACCTGCTGATCGCCCCCCTGACACGTACGCCGGAGCGCGAGAATCGTTTCACCTGGATCGCGCCGATCATCAGCATGGACCGTGCCTTTTTTACTCTCGGCAAGCCGGTGACCAGCTACGAAGAGGCCAGGCAGACCTATGGGATCATTGGTGTCGGCCTGGGCAGCGCCCAGGAGGAAATCCTCCGCTCCCAGGGTTTCAGCAACGATCAGATCTATCCTCTGACCATCGGTGACAACCCTGCGCAAATGCTACTCAAGGGCCGTATCGATGCCTGGTTCAACGGTGTTCCGGAAAGCCGTTACATCTGGCCCAAGAACTCCGATCGCACACTGTTCATGAGTCCGGTCCTGAATACGGCGGACATCTATCTAGCCTGCTCCAGGCAGTGCTCCGACGAACTGGTGAAGAACCTGCGTACAGCCGTTGAGTCACTACGCGCCGATGGCACCCTGGAGCGGCTGAAAAACCAGTACATGCCAGAATAATCCGGAACTGAAACGCATCGGTCTTCCCTTCCCTCCTCCCTTTGCCCTTCCTTGAAAAATCGTCTGCAGGCCGCTTTCTTCGTAAACACCTTGTGCCCGCAATGCGGAAATGGCCCAATGTAGTTGTCCGACGTCTCAGGCGAATTCGTAGGACTACGTATGCGAACACTACGAATGGCCTGAAAGCCCATGAGCCGGATAGGAGCCCAGATGCAGCTCAAGCACAAAATCGTCGCTCTCGGGATTCTGCCGTTGGCGTTGGCGATCGCGGTGATCTGCGCCCTGGTGATTTCCCTCAACCGCCAACTGGGTGATCAGCAGGCCCAACTGATTCAAAGCAGCATCCTGGCCAGCAGACAGGCCGAACTCAAGAACTACGTCGCCTTGGCACAAAGCCTGATTGCCCCGTTGTACGACGATGGCAAGGGTGACGAGCACGCCCGTGCGCAGGTGTTGCAGCTATTGCAAAAGCTCAGTTTCGGTGCCGATGGCTACTTTTTCGTCTATGACCGCGACGGGCGCAACCTGATGCACTCCCGCCAGTCGGAGCTGGTCGGCCAGGACCTGTGGGACATGAAGGATCCGCACGGCCTGGCGGTGATCCAGGCCCTGCTGAAAACCGCTCAATCCGGTGGAGGCTTCCAGCGTTACGCCTGGAACAAGCCGTCTACCGGTGAAATCACCGACAAACTCTCCTATGTGGTGACGCTCGATCGCTGGGGCTGGATACTCGGCACCGGCATCTACCAGGAGGATGTCGAGCGCTTCACCCAGCAGGCCCGCGACGAAGTGGCCCGTGGTATCCACCAGACGATGCTGGAGATAGCCCTGGTGGCGCTGGTTGCGGTATGGCTGGTATTCGCCGGCGGCATGACCCTCAACTTCAGCGAGCAGCGCCTGGCCGACCGCAAGCTGCGTCACCTGACGCGGCGCATCATCAGCCTGCAGGAGGAAGAACGCACACGCATTGCGCGTGAACTTCACGACGGGATCAGCCAGCTACTGGTGTCGATCAAGTTCAAGTTCGAGCTGGCGACCCATGTGCTGGAGAAACAGCAGTACGACAAGGGGTTGAATCTGCTGAAGGACGCGACCGAACGCATGGGCGAAGCGATTGGCGAGGTGCGCAGCCTGTCCCACGACTTGCGATCGTCGCTGCTCGACAGCCTGGGCCTGCCGGCGGCGATCGGTCATCTCGCGGCGGAGTTCGAGCAGCGCACGGGGCTGCAGGTGAGCTGCAGCGTCGACGCGTTCGAGGGTCGCCTGAGCGACGCCGTGGCCGTGTCGCTGTTCCGTATCGTCCAGGAGGGCCTGGCCAATATCGAGCGACATGCCCGGGCCAGGAACGTCTCGATCATGCTGCGCAGCGACGACACCTCCATCCGCCTGACGATGGTCGACGACGGCACCGGATTCGATATAGCCGAGGTCACGCGCCGCCAGGCAGGCATCGGCCTGCGCAATATCCGTGAACGGGTCGAGCAGTTCGGCGGGCGCCTCGAACTGACATCGGTACCGGGTAGAAGTGAGCTCGATGTGCTGTTGCCCGCGCGTCAGCCAGGGGGATAAGGTCGCGCCCTGTTACAGGCAGTCCTGCGCGGCACGTTCGAAGGGCGACGCCTTGAAGGTCGACGCCAGCAGTTGACGCTCATAAATGAAGACCTTGCCGCCGGTCGGTGCCTTGTAGGCTTCCAGCACGTTGTCAGCGGCGAACTTGCTGGCGACAACGATCTTGTAATGTCGCTGGCTTTGGGAAACTGTCGGCGCGAGCGCATTTTTCTGCAATTTAGGCACGACGCACTCGGTGTACTCTTCTGGTGTCTTGCTGGTCTGCAGGGTCAGCGTCGGATCGTTGGGAGCTGAAGCACAGCCCTGGATCAACAAGGCGGCGAAGGCCAGAACGGGAAGTAGTAAGCGGCGCATGAGCAAATCCTGGAAAAGACACTGTTCGTTGGAATGGTGGCAATTTTCCGGTTTACCCCGTCAAAACGGAACTTGCGATTCTCGATGTTCACTATTACTGGAACCGATAGTTCAGTGCCCTTCCCTCCCTTTGCAGTGATCCATATCGTGGTTCAGCGCTTCGCCTCGGCCAGCGTCGCGCACAGGCGGCTCACGCAAACCGATCCGACTACGGCGAGGATGATCGGCACGAGGAAGTCGTGCTCGATGCGGGTGAATTCGACCACCAGCACGATGGCGGTGATCGGCATGCTCATCGAGGCGGCAAGGAACGCCGCAGCGCCCACGATGGCAAATGCCCCCAATGGGATACCCGGCCAGGCCAGGCTCCACAGCCCGCCAAGGATGATTGCCAGCAACGCGCCAATCGCCAACCCCGGGGTCAACAGGCCACCTTCGGCACCGGCGCGCAGGCTGCTGCTGGTCACCAGCACCTTCACCACCAGCAGCAACGCCGCCAATCCAATGCTCAGTTCACTGTCGAAACCCAGTTGCGCGGGGCCCTTGCCGTTGCCCAGCACCTGGGGCAGATAGATCGCGATACAGCCGATCAGGGTGAAGTTGATCAGCGATAGCACCGGCAACTGCCAGCCCCGTGCTGCGTGGGTTCGGGCCTGCCCGGTCAGGCGCAGGAAACTGTGGGCCGCCAGGCCGAACACGGGCCCGGCCAGCAGCGCCCAGGCCAACAGTCCGGGACTGAGCGGCAAGGCCGGGACCACGTACTGCACCTCGGCCCCCAGACCGATCCAGGCGACACAGGCCCCAATCGCCGAAGTCGCCAGGGCCATGATCGCCGCCGGCCAGCTAAAACTGCCGACCAGCACTTCCAGCACGAAGATCGCCCCGCCCAGCGGCACGTTGTAGACCGCCGCCAACCCGGCGCCCGCGCCACAGGCGATCATCAACCGCTGGGTCTCGGCCGGCAGGCCAGCCTTGCGCGACAGCCAGGTCCCCACCAGTGCACCCACCTCGCGCGGCGCCACCTCGCGTCCAAGGGGCGAGCCCAGGGCAACCGTGACGATCTGCAGCAAGGCGTGGGCCAGCGTGGTTTTCATTGGCATCAGCGCACCACCCGGGGCCACGGCTTTCTTGATACTCACCAAGGGCCGGCCGAAGCGATAGACCAGCCACCAACCGAAACCGGCCACCAGCCCACAGAGTGCGAGTACCAGGACCCTGCGTTCGGCAGAGGCGCTGCTGACGCCGATCAGGAAGCTTTCATGATTGCTCAGGCCGTCCTGGCCGTAGCCATAGGCGAGATGCTGAATGCCGTGCAGCAACATGGCCAGCAGCATGCCGCCCAGTCCTGCGCCGATACCGGTGAAGATAACGACCGCAGCCAGAACCAGCGCCTGGCGTATTTTCGAGGCGTCCTGCGGCCTCGCCTCCTGCTCCTGTAGCCGCTGCTGCACCAAAGCCATTCGAATCCCCGCACTGTCGACCGCGCTCGATGCGCCTGGCCCCCAGTATGTAACCTTGGGGCAATGGTGCAAATGCCGCAGGGGGTCGAGTCAGGCGGGGTTCAGGAAAGCGCGGGAAGCATTGCTGCAAACGGACAGGCTCACCGCACTCCAGGTTATGTATCCAGGCGTCGTAGCGCGTTGAACGCCAGCTCATCACGCAGTTCCGCGAGCAGACGCAACGCGTCCTCCCGTTGGCGCAGGCCAGCCAGGGCAATCCCCGCCACCATCAGGTCGACACGACCGGTTTCCCGGTCATAGACCCGCACGCTCAGCGAGGCATCACCCAACACACAGTCACAGGCCAGCGGCGCGAAGCCCTGTTCGAGCAGCACGCGTAGATCCATTAAAGAAAACACCAGCGAAGTCCTTCAGCAGGTTGGCTGCGAATCGGGCAAAAGGCCCGATCACCCTGTCTCCATGTTGAGACGCCAGCCCTGCCGAAGAAACCCGAATATGAGTTAGTGGCACTAGTGCATTTGCACTATTCGCCCTGGGAACGGGTCCCATACAACCCACGCTCACGGGCCCAGACGATCGCCTCGCTGCGACTGTGCACATCGAGCTTGGAATACACCGTCGCCACGTGATTGCGCACGGTGTTCGGCGCCAGCTTCAGGCGCGCGGCGATCTCCTTGTCAGCCAGGCCTTCGCAGATCAGTTCCAGTACATCGCGCTCGCGCGGCGTCAGGTCGGCCAGGGACAAGCCGGGCAGTTTGCGGGCACTGACATTCTTCACCGTCGCCAGCTTCTCGATCAGCTTCTGGCTGAACCAGGAGGTGTCCTGCATCGCCGCCTCGATGGCCGCCACCAGTTCCAGTTCGGAGCGCTTGCGTTCGGTGATGTTCATCAGCACCAGCAGATAGCAGGGTTCGTCCTGGATCTGCACGCTGTCGGCGGACAAGGCACAATCGATCAGCTCGCCATCCTTGCGGCGAACCCTCAGGTCCAGGTTTTCCAGTCGACCGGCTTTCGCCAGGGCAACAAATACCTGCTCACAGAACCTGCTGTCCTCGAACAGACCGATCTCGTCGAGCCGCATGCCGATCAATTCCTGTGCCGGGTAGCCGGTGGTGCCGAGCAAGGCCTCGTTGACGTCCAGCAACTGGCGACTGGCCACGCCACAGAGCAGGGTCGGCGCCGGGGCCAGACGGAATGCCTTGGCGAAACGTTCCTCGCTCTGGCGCAGGGCGGTTTCGGCGCGACGGCGCGGCTCCAGGTCCATGAAGGTGAACAGCATGCAGTCCTGCTCGTTGATGTCGAGCGGCTGGCCGGCCACGATCACCAGCTTGCTGCCCCCGTCCGCGAGTTTCAGCTCGGCCTGCATCTGCGGAATGGTCGCGCCCTCCCCCAGCCGCTGGATCGCCAGCTCGCGACGCTCGGCATCTTCCAGCACGTCGAGTTCGTAGACCGAACGACCGATCACCTGGTCGCGGCTGTAGCCGGTCATTTCGAGGAACCCCTGGTTGACCTTGATGTAGCGCAGGTCGCTGAGCCGGCAGATCACCGCCGGCGCCGGGTTGGCGCCAAAGGCCTTTTCGAAACGTTGCTCGGCGCTGGCCAGCTCCGTGGCGTCACTGATGATCAGCACCAGGGACTCCGGCTCGCCGGCACGGTCGGTGAGAATCATGCTGCGGATGTTGTGCACCCGGGTGCGCTCCGGCTCAGCCTGGGCGGTGACTTCGACGACCAGGTCACTGAAGGTCTCGCCATTGGCGACACGGGCGATCGGATAGCTGTCCGCTTCCAGCAGGTGGTGGTTGCGATAACGCAGGGTGAAGCGTTCGCGATACTGCTCGGCATTCGCGCCCAACTCGCCGACCTCGCTGACACCGTGCATGGCCAGCGCGGCCTCGTTGGCCCAGAGAATTCCCTGGTCGACCTCGATCAGGATCACGCCGTCGGACAGGCCGGCGATGATCTGTTGCAGTTGGCGGCGGTTGGTTTCGGTGGCTAGGACATCTTGGCTCATTGTTTCTCCCGAGGTGTCTGAGGACGCAAAGGCCGGCGTTTGCTCCGGCCGTTGAAACGTCTGACATCCTCGAAATGTGCAAGTGCCTAAAAATTCGGCAGTTGCTCGCAAGACCTGCGACGCCCACCAGGGACCAGGCCGTACGCAAACTCTCCGTCAGGGCTTGAGCGAGGTGGCGATCCAGTTCGCCAGGTCGGTGACCTCGGTAGCACTTATGGTATGTACCACACCGGGGTATGAATGAAACTGCGGCTCGATGGACAGGCTCTTGAGGTAGGCCAAGGCATCGGTGGCGCCAGCATAGGGCACCTGCGGGTCGGCGGTGCCATGGCCGATGAAGACGCCCAGGCGCCGGTAGCTCGATTGTGGCTTGACCTCGGTACGTACCAGCGGCAACAAACGCCCGCTCAACGCGGCGATGCCGTGCAGCACTTGCGGATGCCGCAAGGCCACCTCGTAGGTCATCATCGCGCCCTGACTGAAGCCGACCAGGAACACCTTGTCCGGCTGGGTGTGATACTTCGCGGTCACCCGCTGGATGAAGTCGGTCACCGCCTCGGCGCTGAGCTTGAGATCATCGCTGTTGCCGTCGTATTGCGCCGAGTCGGTGCGCTTGTGGAACCACTGGTAGCCACCGGAACTCAACTCCAGTCGGCCGCGTACCGACAGCACGGTGTAGTTTTGCGGCAGGCTCTCGCGGATGCCGAACAGGTCCTCCTCGTTACTGCCGTAGCCATGGAGAAAGATCACCAGAGGCTGATCGCGGGTATCGGCTTCAGCCTGTTCCAGGTAGGTCAGTGGCATGTCGGCCAGCAGCTCGGGCTCGGCAGCCTGGGCCAGGGAACAGCTCAGCATCAGTGCAAGGGCCAGGGGTTTGAACATGGTCGATCCTTTCGGGTAATCGCGCGGTGAGGCCTGGGAGCCGTCATCAGAGCAGGAAACGGTCGGTCACGTTGCGTCGCTCGTTGTCGTCGCGCATGTCGTAGCCGGCCGTCGTGGCAATATTGGCGTGGTGCGCCAGCTTCTGGGCAATCGACACATCGTACTCTTCGATCACCCGGGTGATAAAGGAACGCCGGAAGTCATGAGGCATGATCTCGACCCCGACCTGTCGACCGCGCTTCTTGGCAATGTAGTAGATCGCGTGCTTGGTCAGCCGCTCGCGGGTGATGTGATGGCCGCGACGGATCCGGTTGAACAGGAACGTGTCGTCGACCACACCCTCGGGCAGTTGCTCGCGACGAAAACGCAGCCAGGCCTCGAGTTTGTCGAAGGCCCAGGCTGGCGCGAACTTGACCAGTTCGCGGTTGCCCTTGCCGATCACCCGCAGGCTGCGCTCGGCGACATTGACGTGGCGCAGCTCGATATCCACCGACTCGGACTTGCGCATGCCGGTGCCATAGAGGATCGCGATGATCGCCGCATCGCGCAGCCCCTGCGGCCGTGGGTCGGCGGCACAGGCCTCCATCAGGTCGCGAATCAGGGTACGCCGCAAATTACGTCCCGGACTCAGGCGCGAACCACCCGCTGCCTTGACCGCGCGGATCTTCATCAACTGCTCGGGGGTGATCAGGTCCTGCTGCCAGGCCTGGTTCATCACGCCGCGAATGGCATTGACGTACAGCGACGAAGTGTTGGGGGCGAAACCATCCTCGCGCAGGGCCGCCACCAGGGCGGTGAGATGGGCCGGTTGCAGCAGGTGCCAGGCAATCTCGTCGATCGGCGTGTCCTCCAGGCCCAGGCGATCGGCGGCGTCCTGCAGCACATAGCGCATGGTCTGGCGACTGGAGGGCGCCAGGCGGGCCAGGTACAGCGTGACCGGCGCCAGCGCCTGGGCCAGAACGCCGGGCGTGGTAATCGGGGATGGAGAAGACAAGACCTGCACTCGAACGGAATGTGAGGTCGTCACTATAACGCAACTGGATGGATATACAGATCCTGTATCGCTGTTCGCGGATGAACCGGAACACCCGATACAGGCCCCGCGAATCTGCCTCAGGCCCCGGGAACACCCCGCTCCCACTGCGCCCAGTTGCCAATGATCTCCTGCACCAGCGTGTTGCCCACGCGGTACAGGTTCTCCAGCGCCGGAGCGAATCCGCCCTGCTCTGCATAGTTGAGCAGGTTGTCGGCGTCGCTGTAGCCCGGGTAAGGTCGATCGAAGTTCGAGCCCGCACGCAGGACCGCCAGCCGATCGATGTCCACCAGGCCGGCTCTTGCCGCACGCGACAGGGCTTCGTAGGTCGAGTTGTCTTCCTGCTGGGTGTTGCAATAGACCCCGGCGCCATCGGTCAGCAGCCGGGTCCAGGCCTCGGCCCGCTCGCCCAGGCGCGTGCCGGAGAACCAGGTGCAGCTGGCGACGGTATCGCCACAGATCACCTGCGGCGGCTGGTTGGCCGGTGCATGGGGGTAGTTCGTCCGCCAGGCCGCCGACTCGGCACTTTCACTCAGGGCAACGTGGCGGGTCAAGGCATGGGCCCTGGCCTGCAGCTTGGCGTTGAGTTCGAAAACCTCGGTACGGTAATCCAGCGGTGGTTTTTCGTTCGGTCCCCGGGTATTGATGCCGAGGTAGCCGCTCGGCCAATCCTGCGGTGCGTCACGCGAGTCGAGCGCCCACTGGGTACCGAAGTCCACCAGGTAGCGTGCCCAGGCCGCTGTGCCGAGGGTACCGCGGTGCGGATTGATCCCGGCGATGCCGGCAATCAGGAAATAGGACTGGCGCAGGTCGAACTGTGTCGACAAGGCCAAGGCCAGGGTCGAGGTCGCCGCATTGGTCTGGCCCATGCCGGTGACCAGCAGGCAGACACCCTGCTCGTTACAGAGAATGTTCGGGTAGTCGGCACTCAATCCCGGCAACGGGATTTCACGATTGAAAGCCAGGCGCTCGATCCAGGCCTGGGCTTCGGGCGCGAACATGGTGATCAGCACGACCTTGGGCCGGATCGGCTCCCCGGCCGTGGACGGCATCAACGAAGACATGGAAACTCCATTCAAAGTGCCGCGGGCTCTGCTGCCCGCAGCACGGCTCAAGCGGCTTGCCGAATCAATGCGGCTGTTCGAGCTGGCGGACGATCTTGTCCTTGACCAGCAGACGCTTCTCCTTGAGTTTCCTCACATCGTCATCCTCTGCCAGCGCGGCTTCAGCGGCCAGTACCTGTTTGTCGATCTCGTCGTACTCGTTGAGCAGATGGTTGAGCTTGCTGTCCTGGGCACTGCGCTCAGTGACCTGCTCCCGGGTCAAATGCAAATCTGCGAACAAGTCGTGCTTAACTGGCATATCTTCACCTCGTAAATCTGGAAACCGATGGCTGTTCAGGGAGTTACCTCCTATCAATAGCACGCCCGGCCGCCGATTGCCTCACTGCTTTACCTTGCGGCGGCGAATCCACAGCCAGCCGATACCGCCCAGCAGCGCCACGGCAACGGTCAACACCAGCGCCTTGTAGGGGCGCAAGGCTGAACGCACGGTGTGGATCGGTTGGGTCAGATAACGCCGATTGGCCTGGTCGAACCGAGGTTCCTGGCACTGCTGGCCGAAATTCCCGGCCCATTCGACATAGGGCCCCTGCTCGACATAGCGCTGGTACAACGCGATTTCCTGATCGGTACCGGCGACCCAACCGGCGGCCTTGCACAGTACCGCGGCAAACGCCTGGCTGCTGTGGGGCAACTGATTGGCAGCCTGACTGGCCAGGTCGGCGGCGACGTAACGGTAGTGATAACGCTGGTTGGGCTTGGCCTCGGTACCCTGTTGGCGCTTGATCTCCGCCTCTTCGAGGAACGGTGCAGGCTTGAGTTCCGGGCTTTCCAGGCTGTAGTTGCCACCGAGCCAGCGATAATCCGGCGCCATCTCGTAGCCGAGGATCTCCATGCCGCTCTTGCGCGCCAGCTTGCCTGCCGCGTACAGCGCCTCGGCGCGCCCCGTAGCGGTCCAGCGCGAGGCGGCATCCTTGCGGTCCTGACCATAGGCCTGGGCGGTAGCCTGCAGTTCGGGGGTATCGAAGTAGGCTGGCGCCTCATCGTAGCGACCTTCGCGCAACAACCGGCGGCCCAGCAACTCGCGCAATTGCGCCGCCACGGGACGACGCACGTAGTTGTCCTTGTCTTGCTGGGTGGCTGGCGGCGGCGCGGTGACATGGGCATCGACATAACCCTTGAGCTCATCGAGGGTCAGTACCCGCTCGGCAACGGTTGCCGCATCCGGCCAGTAGATGTCCTGGCTGCGGTAGAGCTGGTCGAACGCCTGCAGGTAGTCGCCACGGTCCAGTGCCAGGATTGCACTTTCGCCCTCGACCCGGCAGCCGGGCTGGACGCTTTCGTAAGCCCAATCCGGCGTACGCCGCGAGCCCCAGCTTTCATCCTTGGGAAACGCAGCGGCGGCCTTGGCATAGGCGGCAGCCGCCTGCACCTTGTCGCCATCACGCAGCGCCAGCTTGGCCCGTACCCACCAGGCCAGGCCGCCATCGCCGGCATGCTCGAGGAAGGCCTTGGCCATGGTGAAGTCACCCTTCTGATAGCTCAGCGCTGCCAGCCGGTCGGCGTACTCCAGGCTGCCGGCGGCGCTGTCGAGCACCATCTGGGTCAGGCGCTGCGTATAGGCGGGTTGCTCGTCGAAAGACCAGCCGACCCGACTCAACAGATAGGCGGTCAGCAGCTTCTGAACGGTAGGATGCTGCAGTTGCTCGCGCAACGACTCATCCGGCAACTGATGCAGTTCACCGGCAACCTGCTGCAGCGAGCTGTAGCCCGTGCTGGAGCCGAGCCGACTCTGGCTGGCATACAGCTGCACGGCCGTCTCCCAGTCGCCATTGAGCTTGGCCAGACGAGCCTCCTCACCCAGGCTGGCGATGCCCAGCTCCAGGGGATCGCTGAAATCGCCGGCGCTGAGCTCCCGCACCTGCTGGAAGGCCAATCGAGCCTGTGCTTGCAGGGCAGCGGGCGTCTGCTGCGGATCATCGCTGGCCTCGGCGCTCAGCGCCACCAACGCGCGTCCCAGGGAATAGGCCGCCCAGGTACTGCGCAACTTGCGCTGCTCGGCGGGCAAGGCCAGAACCTTGCGGAAGTACTCGGCCGCCTGGGCCTGGTTACCAGCGTCGAAGGCCACCGCACCGGCGATATACAGTCTCATTTCCTCGGGCAGCTCGGCGCCCTGCTGCTCCACCTGCTGCGGGTCCTGCAATGTGCGCAGTTGCGCCACTTTCGCCCGCAGGTTTTCCGGCAGCTCGCTGGCCTCGACCTCATCGCGTTGCTTGCGGTAGGCGCTGGAGGTGTCATCGCTGTACCAGTACATTCTCAGGGTCGCGTCAGTGGCAGGCTTGAGACCGGCGATCGCCTGGCCGAGACGACTCACCTCAAAGGCGAAGTTGGTCTCCGGCAAATCGGCCAGCGATTGCTCACGGTTGTCCAGCAGCCGCAACGGAAAGTCCGGTCCGCAGGCCAGTGCCGAGCCGAGTGGCAGGCTGAGGGACAGGCACAACAGGTGCCGGGGCCAGTTACGGGTAGACATGCCACGCTCCTTGATCGATTCGGATGCAGCGTGCCCAACCGAGGGCACGCCGGCCACCAGCCGCCACGCGGGCGCTGGACTGGCGATTGAAGACGAGATGTTGCGGTAATGCTTGCAAGGTATAGCCACTGAGTCCGTCGACACCATCGCATTGCTCGGCGCTCAGTTCTACTCGCGGGGGCAACGCCTGGTCGAGATTGCCGACGTTGACCAGGCTGATGTCATAGAGTCCGTCCTGGGATGACAGTTCGACCAGCCACCGGCCGGACAGTGCATCGCCACGCGCCACCGCAGCCAGGGTCGTCAGGCTCCACGCCCGGCGATCGCCCGGCAATGGCAGGCGGAACCAGATCAAGCCGGCCAGGTGCGCAGGCGGTTTGTCCCGCAATTGATGGCCGAGGTCCGCCAGTTGTTGTGGATCGGCCAGTAACTCACGCCGTTCACCGCCACGGTTCAACGGTGTTTCACTCTCGACCAGTGGAACCCCGCCAGTGTCTGGCAGCAACGCCATGCCGTAGGCTGGCAACGCAAGGTAGAACGGTCTTTCGGTAACGTGGCTCCAGCGTTCGGCCCATTTTCGGGCCTGCACCGGATCGAACAGGCCCAGTCGCGGATTGCTTACTGCGTGAACCTGCAACACGCTGCTGTCCACGGCCCGCAACAGGGCCGGCAATTGCGGGCTATCGAGCCAGGCCGGCAAGGCGGTGATGCTCAGTTTCAAGCCCGGCGGCAGTTGCTCGCGCAACTTCAACAGGAAATCCGTGTAGCCCGCCAGGCGGGCACTGGCGCTGTCGTGATCGATTTCCAATCCGCTCGGATTCAGGCCTGCGGCCTGCCAATCGGCCAGCATCTGTCCGATCTGGGTACGGGCCACATCCAGGTCCAGCGCGGGGAGCTGGCCGTCGAGACGTACGACCGCGATCACGGGCCGGCCATCGGCCTTGAGCCGTGACAAGTCGACCAGCGCCCTGCTCCACCCCGCCTGGGGCTGGGCCTGCAACGCCAGCACGCGCAAGGTCGAGAAGTCCGCCCGGCTTTCGGCCAGGGCCTGTTCATGGGCCGGTCGCCATTGGCGTTGCCAGACATAGAGTTGCTGATCGAGGGGCTTGGCCGGTTCAGGCCGGCAGCCGACCAGCAGGCCCAGCGCAAGGCAGGCACACAGGCGGCGAAGGTACGACGTGGCGGGCATACAGTCCTTTGTCGGGCGCGTTCGAGCACCGTTTCGAGGAGCGATATTACCTCAACGCGACCACCGCTGGCGGCTCATTTTTCCTGCCAGCCACCGCCCAGGCTCTGGATGAGCGCCACGCTGTCCTGGGTGTCCCGCCTGGTCTGATGGACGGGCACGGTCCGCCGTCGTGTACTGCGGACCGCCGGGTCAGCGGCTGTTTGCAATCACGCCAGCCATGTATTGGTGCAAGTCCCGGAAATCCTGAACCCTCCAGGTGAACGGCGGTACTTTCACACCATTCTCTTTCAGGGTTCTCGGGATCAGGTCGCCATTGGGACGAAGAATGACCGATGAAACAATGACGCCCGGATAATCGTTAAGCCGTTTCTTGAAGGCAGGCGTTGTCAGGTCCGGCGTGGGCGGGTTGCTTTTCCGCGCCAGCGGACCCGTACCCTTGATATCGGGACCATGGCACATGGCGCAGCGCTGCAGATAGATGTTCTTTCCGTTGGCATTGTCCGCGAAGGATGGCGCTGCCTGAACCAGCGACAAGGCCCCGAGCAGGGCGACAGGCAACCTTCTGAAGAAAAAGGCGGGTGAAAGAACGGAGCTTTTTGGCGTTGCGACGTGAAACATGCTAATCCCTTGTGCATTTATAGTTATTGATTGCAGCGGAGTCCGAATCATGGAGGAAACTCTCATCCTGGTCGATGAGCATGATTGCGAGACCGGTAGCGCGCAGAAACTGTTCGTCCATCAACAGGGCCTGCGACACCGGGCCTTCTCGATCTTCATCTTCGACGAACAGGGTCGCCTGCTCATGCAACGGCGAGCCATGGGCAAGTACCATTCGCAAGGCTTGTGGACCAACACCTGTTGTGGTCACCCCCGCCTGGGCGAGCAGACCCATGCGGCTGCGCAGCGGCGCCTGTTCGAGGAAATGGGACTGACCTGCCCGCTGAGCAAGGTGGCCTCCCTGCTCTATCGGGAACAGGTCTCCAACCAACTGATCGAACATGAATTCGATCACCTGTTCGTGGGGCTCGGCGGCACGCCACCGCAGGCCAATCCCGACGAGGCCATGGACTGGCGTTGGCTGCCGCTGTCGGATATCCCCCGCTGCATTGCCGCCGAGCCGGAAAGCTATACCGTGTGGTTTTGCAGGATCTTCGAACTATATCCCCTCGCCGAACTGCAGCGTTGGTACGAAATGGTCCTACACCCGGCCTCTCGTCATGCGCCACGGTAAGCGTAGCGCCATCCGCCGCATTCCCGAGCGGTCAGACCTGCCACCAGCGTGGCAACAACTGCCGGACCCTGGCCTCGGCAAAACGATCGTCGATCAACACCACCACTCCATGATCGTGCTGGCTGCGAATCACCCTCCCCGCGGCCTGCACCACCTTCTGCAGCCCCGGGTAGAGGTAGGTGTAGTCGTAACCGGAGCCGAACAGCGCGGCCATGCGCTGCTTGATCTGCTCATTGAGCGGGTTCAGTTGCGGCAGGCCCAGGGTGGCAATGAAGGCGCCGATCAGGCGCTGCCCAGGCAGGTCGATGCCCTCGCCAAAGGCTCCGCCCAGCACCGCGAAACCGATCCCCTGGCTGTGCTCGGTGAACTGGTCGAGAAAAGCCTGGCGCTGGCTTTCCTCCATGCGCCGTGATTGCAGCCACAACGCAATACCCGGGTGGGTCTCGGCCATCAGTTGGGCCACCTGCTGCAGATAGTCGAAACTGCTGAAAAAGGCCAGGTAGTTGCCAGGGCGTTGGCTGAACTGCTCGGCCATCAGCTCGACAATGGGCGCCAGTGACGCCTGGCGGTGCACGTAGCGGGTAGACACCTGGCTAACGATGCGCAGGTCCAGCTGTTCACGCCGAAACGGCGATTCGACATCGATCCAGGCCGTGTCGGCTGGCAGCCCCAGCAGGTCAGCGTAGTAGTGCCGAGGGCTGAGGGTCGCGGAAAACAGCACGCTGCTACGGGCAGCCGTCAGGCGAGGACGCAGGAACGCCGCCGGCACCACATTCCGCAGGCATAGCTGTGACAGGCGCCGACGCCCGAGTTCGCGCACGCTGATATCGAACAGGAAGTGCTCATCGAACAACTCGCCGACCCGGGCGAACTGCAGCAGCTCGAAGTAGAAGGCCTGCAGCTCGCCGTCCAGTCCTTGCGGATGCTCGTTGAGGTAGTCGCCAATGGCCGATATGCACGAGGTAACGGACAGCAGCAGCTTGCCTGGCGCCTGCTCATAGGCCTGGTAGCTGGCCACCTGCTCCTTGTGCAAGGCATTCCACTCGCGGTTCAGGCGTTGCAGCGACTTCTGCAACGGTACCGGCGCATGCTTGCGAACCTGCGCGAGGGCCTGCTGGTCGAGACTGGCGCTGTACATCTGGCGCCCACGCTCCACCAGGTTGTGCGCCTCGTCCACCAGGGTTGCGACCCGCCACTGGTTGGCCTGGGCCAGGCCGAACAGCAGCGCGCTGAAATCGAAGTAATAGTTGTAGTCGGCAACCACCCAGTCGGCCCAGCGGGCCATTTCCTGGCTCAGGTAGTACGGGCAGATGTCGTGGGCCAGGGCCACTTCGCGCAGGGCCTGGCGATCCAGCACGGCCACTGCGCTTGCCGCCTGGCGCGCGGCCGGCAGGCGATCATAGAACCCTCGTGCCAGTGGACAGGCCTCGCCGTGGCAGGCCTTGTCCGGATGCTCGCAAGCCTTGTCCCGCGCCACCAATTCCAGCACCCGCAGCGGCAAGCCATCCTGGCGGGCGTGCAACACCTGCGCCGCATCCAGGGCCAACTGGCGCCCCGGGGTCTTGGCGGTAAGGAAGAACACCTTGTCCAACTGCTGCGGGGCCAGGGCCTTGAGCATCGGAAACAGCGTACCGAGCGTCTTGCCAATCCCGGTGGGCGCCTGGGCCATCAGGCAGCGGCCGGTACTGACCGCCTTGTACACGGTCTCGGCCAGGGACCGCTGGCCAGGCCGGAATTCGCCATGGGGGAACGCCAGCTCGCGGGCGGCCTGGTCACGGGCGCTGCGATGGGCCATTTCCTGCTCGGCCCAATGCAGGAACAGCGTGCACTGTTGTTCGAAAAAGCCCCTGAGATCCTCGGCGCGCCAGGTTTCGCGCAGCAGGGTTTCCTTCTCGCTGACGATGTCGAAGTACACCAGCGCCAGGTTGATCTCGGGCAGTTGCAGGTGCTCGCAGGCCAGCCAGCCATAAATACGCGCCTGGGCCCAGTGCAACTGGCGATGGTTGTCCGGCTGGTTGGCGAGGTCGCCGCGGTAGGTCTTGATCTCCTCCAGCTGGTTCTGCACCGGGTCATAGCCATCGGCCCTGCCCCGGACCCGCAGTTGCCGGTGATACCCCTCCAGGGCCAGCTCCGCGCGATACCCCTCACTGCGGCGCGCGGCCACGGTGCGGTGACCGGTGATGCCCTCCAGGGCGGTCGGTGACGGGGTGAAGCGCAGGTCCAGGTCGCCCACCTTGGCAGTGAACTCGCACAGGGCCCGCACGGCAACGCTGTAGATCAAGCGCCCGGCTCCGCCCATTGCACGTAGCAGACGGTCACCGGCATCTGGTGCCGGTGGCAGAACTCCAGCCAGCGCAGCTGGTTGTCCTGCAGGCGATCGCCGGGGCCCTTGACCTCGATCATTCGGTAGGTTTTCTGCGCCGGCCAGAACTGGATCAGGTCCGGCATGCCGGCGCGGTTGGCCTTGATATCCAGCAACAGTCGCTCGAACCAGTGTTTCAGGTGTTCAGCCGGCAGGCAGGCAAGCGCCTGTTCGAGCAGTTCCTCGGTCAGTACGTTCCAGAACACGAACGGCGACTGCACCCCCCATTTGGCGACGAAGTTCTGCCGAATGGTCTGCTTGTAGCGCTGGTCCGACAGCTGCCGCAGGCAATCCTCGAACAGTTCGGCACGCCGGGCATGGAAATCCTCGCTGTGCAGGTCTGCCGGCCCGCTCTGGAAGGGGTGGAAAAATGCACCCGGCAACGGCGCGAAGATCGCCGGCCAGCACAACAGGCCGAACAGCGAGTTGACCAGGGTGTTCTCGACATAATGCACCGGTGCCTGCTCTTCCTGCAGGTGCCGGGCGACGCGTTGCTCGACTGACTCGTCCGGTTCGAAGCTAAGGTTGAAATCCAGCCGCGTCACGGGTGTCGGCGCGCTGCGCGCCACGGCCGGCAGGCCGAGCCGGCGCCTCAGGCGCGGCAGGATACGCTGCAGGTGCTGTTCTTCCTCGGCCGTATCGGGTGCCGCCTGGGCCTCGCTGGCCAGGGCCATGGCGGCCTCGTGCTCACCCAGGCGCTCCAGCACGCGGATACGGCGCAGACGGGCGCCGGGGTACAGGCAGCTCTGGTAGATCGCCAGCGCGCCGGCGAGGTCTTCCTCGCGCTCACGGTACTGGCCCAGTTGAAACAGCAGCTTGCCACGGCGGCGCTCCAGCCAGGGGTTGTCGATTTCCAGCCGGTTGACCTGTTCCAGCACCCAGGCCACCTCCTCCCCGACCTCCAACGCCTGCCGGGCCGCGTGCAGGTGCAGGTAGCCGTCCACGTCCGCACGACTGCGCAGGCCGCGGGAATCGGCATGGAACTCGACCTTTTCGTAGCTGAAGATGCCCAGGTCAGCCAGCACGAACTCCGACCAGTCCTGGTAGAGGTTGCCAAAGAACATCAGCCGCAGGCGATCACACAGCGCCATGACCTCCAGGCTGTAGAGCCGGTCTGGCACCTGGGGGCACCACTGGTCGAATGGACGCGGCTCGACGAACAGCAGGGCCAGTTGCTCGTACAGCTCGGCTTTCTTCAGCTTGGGCTGCACGATCTCGGCCTGGAACGCCTGGACGATCTCGGCCTTCTGCAATACCCCGAAGACGCTTTCCAAGGTCAGGGGCAGGTCGTCCCGGACCCAGCCACGCTCCAGCAACGGCTGCACGGCGGTCTCGGTGTCGCCGATCTCGCCGTAGTTCAGCTTGCTGCGACGAAAGTGCTCGCCCTTGCGCATCACCATCCGCACCAGCAAGGCTCGCGAAGCCCTGGGCAATCGGACGAAATCGTCGATGAACGCCCGCTCCTGCGCATCCAGCAGGTCGGCATAACGCTGCGTCAGCCAATCGAGTACGCACTGGAAGTTGTTCAGGTAGTAGAAGGGATCGTCGAGGGGCGCAGTTGTCACGGGTAGGCAGGACCACAGTTGTCGAGTGCTGGTTATGCATACAGATAACAGTCCTCCCCGCGTCTGGCAAACACAATTGGACAAAGGGCCCCCCGGCCTGTGGTTTCAGGCGCCGAACTCCAGGCGCAAGGTGTTGCCCAGCGGCCCCAGGGCCAGGTCCAGATGGCGGTGGCTGTTGGACGTACCGCTCAGGCGCAGGCAGTCGCGATGCAAACCCTGCAGGCTGAACAGTTCGCCAGGGGCGATGACGATCTTCTGCTCCAGCAACTGTTCGAAGACCTGGCGCATATCCACCGCGCGCCTGGCCCGTGCCCAGACCGTCGCGCCGCCCTGGGGCGGGACGAAGTCCAGGCTATCGGACAACCGCTCCTGCAGCAGTTGGGTCATCTGCAGCATGCGCTCCTGCAGCAACCGACGCAGGGTACCCAGGTGCTGGTCGATACGCCCGCTGCTGTACAACCGGGCAATCGCCTTCTGTCGGGTCGGCGACATGCGGAATGAACGCAGCAGGAAATGCCGCTGCAGTTCCACCCCGAAGTGGCGTGACAACAGGTAACCGAACGGTGCCTCGCAGCCCATGAACCGTTCGAAACCCGCCAGTACCAGCAGGCGCTCCGGGTCGACCAGGTCACGCATGTGCACTGCGTCGGGCTGGTAGGCCAGCTCGCCGTGGCTGTCGTTCTCCAACAGCCAGACGCCAAAGCGCTCCATCAGCCGGGCGACCTGCCGACGATGCTCCAATGGCATCAGGCTGCCGCGGGGCATGTTGACCCCGGACGACATCAGCAGCAGCTTGACCGGCTGTGCCTGCAACACCTGTTCGAGCCGCTTCAGGTCGAAGAGCCCGTTCGGGTCCAGCGGCAGCTCGACCACGTCGACCCCGCCGGCCTGCAACAGGCGCAGAATCACCCAGTCACAGGGTGACTCGACAAGTACCGTGGTGTGTTTCAACGACAGCGCCGCCATCAGTGTTTCCAGCACGCTGCGCACATCGGCGCCGATGTAGACGTCGTCGGCATGCCAATAGCGCCGGGCCGAGGTGGTATAGCGCACCGCCAACGCGGCACGCAGTTCCATCTCGCCAAAAGGCTGCAACTGCGGCTGCTGTTGCCGGGGGTACTGGCGCACCAGCTCACGCTCGAGCAGCAGCAACGGATTGTCCAGCGACAGCAGCAAGGCCGGCTCGTCATTACCCAGCACCAGGGTGCCGGGCCGGCGCGAGTGCACGTAGATCCGTTCCAGCAGGTCGGCGCCACCGCTGACGAACGAGCCGCCGGGCACCGGCAGCGCGTAGTAGCCGGACTTGGCCTGGGAATAGACCCGCCCCTCCTTCTCCAGCAGGGAGTAGGCGTACTGGATGGTCGAGATCGACACGTTCAGGCGCTCGGCCAGTTGCCGCAACGAGGGCAACTTGACCCGGGCTTCGGTTTCGACCTCGTTGATGAGGCTGACCAGGTACCGATAGACCGCCTGGTAGGCAAAACCCGAGTGCTTGCGCTCCCGGACTGTCCCAGGCGGACGGCCGTTCGGCCCGGCCTGGGACAGTCCGGGCTTGGGGGATCTTGAAACAGTCAATCGCAAACCCTTCAGCGTCCCGACAGGACTTCCTGGCGGACTTCGCCATTGTCGGGATTGATGATATCGACACGGTGCTTGTCCGGATCGCTAGCCCGTACCCGGGCAATCAGCGACGCGGCAGCGCTGAAGTCGACCTGTTTTTTCTGGTAGAGGTCCTGCAGGCGCTCGAGTGGCAAGCCGCTGACCTCCTTCAGCCACTGCTCGACCTGCTCCCCGGCCGGCTTGGCCGACAGTGCCTTGTGCAGGTCCGGCAAGGCCACCAGCATGCCCGGATGGCAACGGCGCAGGAAAAGCTCGAGCCCCCGTCCCTGGTTGACGAATGGTGCGAACAACAGGCAGATGAGCTGCCCCTCGCTCAGGCCATAGGCTTCCTGCGCATAGGCCCGGGCCAGCGCCCTGCGGCCCAGGAGCTTCTCCGGCGTGTCGTAGGCCATCATCGCCTGTTCGATCAGCGGGGCCGACATGCGTTTCTTGCGCATCATCACCACGGCCAGTTGCAGGTATTCGGTAATGCCGGCCTGGTAGTTCAGCCCCCGGACATACTGGGCCTGCAGGCCACGCATATGAGCCATCAACAATGGGTTGGCGCAGTCGGATTCACTGAAGTGAAACGCCAGGTCATCGAAACGAAAGCCAAGGAACTCGGTCAGCAGTGGCCAGCGCTGTTCGATGTCGCTGCCCACTAGGTCATGCACGCCGAGGATCATCGGTCCCTGCCTGCGACTGGAGCGACTGATGGCCGGTCCCTGCGGCTGCAGAGAGGCGTCACCATAGAGCTCGCGGTAATACTCAAGGCTCAGCTCGTTGCAGGTCCTGACCGCTTCCTCGAACTCCAGGGGGCCTTCAGTCGTGCGGCCGTGCTCGGGCTTCTCGGTCGAGCGCAGCAACCAGGTCAGGTATTGCTTCTGCTCACGGGGCGGATCACCCAGGATCAACGCATCGATTCCCTGGTCCCAGGCACTGGCCCGCTCATAGAAGTCGGCCATCGACAGGTAACAGTTGTTGCAGAACGTGGTGCGGCTGTCACCCGCCGTCAGATGGCCATTCATGAGCAGATCGCGCCGATTGAACTCACGGGCCATCTCGGACATCGGCGTACGGTGGTTGAACGGCCGCACATGCTTGTTGTCGACCATCAACAACTCCACCCGCGGGTCGTCGTAGACGAACAGGGCGCAATAGGCGTGATGGATGTTGTTCATCACCATGGAGGTGAGACCCGCATGACGCGAGGTCGCGATACGCAGGTTGAAGGTCGCCGGCGAGCGGCCGGCAATACTCAACTGCGCGGCCCGCAGGAAGGCCAGCGTGTAGCTGCTGTCCTTGCCACCGCCGTGGCCCACCATGACCTTGAACTCGCCGATACGCTCGATACCGCCGGCAGCGACGATCAGGCGCTGGATCAACAACTGCAGGGCGATACGTTCGGCACGGCTGAAGTAACTCATCAACCGTTGTAGGACCTGTTGATACACATAGTTCATTGCCTGCTCATGAATAGAGCTCATAGCCTTTACACCTGGATTGGGTTCAGTGTCGGGCCAACGGCGCTCGTATTATCCGCGCTTGCCAGGTCGTGCCATGTTCAGGTGCCTAATAAGCGTGCGCCACCGGAACATGTCGGGCAACAACAAGAGTATTACCCCGAGCCTGTAACATCCATAGCCGGATATACGAGCGTGCCCTGATTACTGATTGCCGGTTAGCGTTGGAAATACCTGGAGCAAAACAACTTCCTAGGAATATTCTTACATCAACTTACAAGTTTCGATTACCTGAAGCGCAGACGGCCAAGCCCCGCTGCATGGGCCCGGCCTGTTCTTCCTGCCTCGGCAAACTCGGCGCCCAAAGCTTGTGCAAGTGGCCCGGTGCGGTACAACAACTGAATTTGGTTCATGACTCATTCCTTGAGCTGAAAGTTACCGGTTAATTATCAGCGCCCAGAAAACGATTAACAGATACAGAATTTCTGGAAAAACCAGTTCAGTTACAGCCAGGCAAGCCGATCAGCGACAAGTTTCGGCCGCATGCCCGCTAAAATATTGGACAAAATAAAAAGCCCCGTATCAGTCGACCGATACGAGGCTGGATGAAACGCGTGATGGCGTCAGGCGTTCTCGATCTGCAAGGCCACGCGACCGCGGCATGGACAGGCATCCATGAACCGATGAGCCTCGACGAACGCCTCGAAAGGAAATGAGCGAATCTCCATTGGCGGCAACACGCGATCGGCCGTCAACTGGTTGATATCGCGCAGTGCCCGTTGTACCGCCGCCTGGTCCTGGACGATGCCCAGCTCCGGCTTGCCGGTGAAGTTGCCGATGCAGTGCACGAAGAACTGGATGTTCTTCTGGAACGCCGCACAAGCCGGGAATGGCGTCTGGTTGCCACCCTGCAGGCCATAGAGCACCAGGCTGCCCCGGGGCGCGAGCACATCGCCGAGCATCGACATCTGCGGCCCGCCCAGGCCGTCGAAGACCATGTCGACACCCCGACCATCGGTGTATTTGTTGATCTGCATCAGCAGATCCTGTTCCTCGGTGACCACGACCTTCTCGGCGCCCAGGGCCAGCAGGCAATCGCGCTCCTCGGCGGTCTTGGTCGCGGCGATCACCTTCACGCCCAGGGCCTTGCCCAGTTGCACGAAGGCCGGGCCGGCGCAGTGGCTGGCGTCGGTGATCAGGGCGAACTGCCCGGGCTTGACGCGCGCCAGGTCGACATACGCGAAATAGGCAATCAACAGCGGCGTGTAGTGGACACTGGCCTGGACCGGCGTCAGCACATCCGGGTAACGCGTCAGGGACGAGCGCGGCAGGATGATCACTTCGCCATACACGGGATAGTCGTTGGGGCTCTGGGCCGGGAAGCTGGCAACCTTGTCGCCCACGGCCAAGTCGTCCACGCCATCGCCGACGGCGGTGACCACGCCGGCCATCTCGTGGCCGATACCGGCCGGCAGGCGGGCATGGGAAGACGCCAGGTTCTGCCGCCAAAGCACGTCATACCAGCTGATGCCAATCGCTTCGACACGTACCTGCACTTCGCCCGGTGCAGGCAAGGACGTCGCATGCTCTTCGCACTTGAGCACCTCGGCCGAACCAAACTTGTGAAAACGGATCGTGCGGGACATCGCAAACCTCGCCAAATGAACTTCTAATGACACGAACTCTATCCGGGCTTTGTCTTGAACACTATCCGTGCCCGTTAATAGTCGACATGCCTGTCATTGATTCGGGGGCATTGTACACAATGTCAGCCGCATCGGGCCTTGGCTGTGAGAAAAGCCTCCTTGATGCGACAGAAACGCCCGAAAACCCGAGTCCAAGTGGCATCATTCCGCAGATAGATAGGAAAGTTCATTTTTCCAGTGCGAATCAGGCGGTTTTGCCCTTAAGATTCATCCCTCACGTTATTGACCGTCCTGTGAAGCGAGCCCGATGAACCGTAACGACCTGCGTCGCGTCGATCTGAACCTGTTGATCGTGTTCGAAACCCTGATGCATGAGCGCAGCGTGACCCGGGCCGCGGAAAAGCTGTTTCTCGGCCAACCGGCGATCAGTGCGGCGCTGTCGCGCCTGCGTAATCTGTTCGATGACCCGCTGTTCGTGCGCACCGGGCGCAGCATGGAGCCTTCGGCACGCGCCGAAGAGATCTTTGCCCTGCTCTCGCCGGCGCTGGATTCGATTTCCACCGCCGTGAGTCGCGCGGCCGAGTTCGATCCGGCGACCAGCACCCAGGTGTTTCGTATCGGCCTGTCCGACGACGTCGAGTTCGCCCTGCTGCCACAATTGCTCAAGCGCCTTCGGGCCGAGGCACCCGGCATCGTGCTGGTGGTGCGCCGGGTCAACTACCTGCTGATCCCGGCCAAGCTCAGCTCCGGCGAGATTTCCATCGGCGTGTGCTACACCGCCGACCTGCCCGCCAACGCCAAGCGCAAGGTGCTGCGCCGCAGTTCGCCCAAGCTGCTGCGGGCCGACACCGTGCCAGGCCCGCTGAGTCTGGATGACTTCTGCGCCCGTCCCCATGCACTGGTGTCCTTTGCCGGCGACTTGAGCGGTTTCATCGACACGGAGTTGGAAAAACTTGGGCGCAAGCGCCACGTCGTGCTGGCGGTTCCCCAGTTCAACGGCCTGGGTACGCTGATCAGCGGCACCGATATCATCGCCACCGTACCCGACTACACCGCCGATGCCCTGACCGCCGCCGGCGGCGTACGGGCCGAGGACCCGCCACTGCCGGTGCAGAGTTTCGAACTGCACATGGCCTGGCGCGGCTCCCAGGACAACGATCCGGGCGAGCGCTGGTTGCGCTCGCGGATCCAGATGTTCTGCGGGGACCCCGATAGTCTGGCATGACCTTGAGGGGCCGCGTGGCGGCTCGCCCCGGATCACTTGCAATGCCGTAACCCCCGCCGACCAGATCACGATGTCGCCCGCACGCTCATGGCTGTGGTGCCCAGGTTTCAATCACCCGGGGTGATACCGCCAGCACGCTGCAGGGCGGCTGGCCGACGATGCGTTCAGTGGTGTCGCCCAGCAACTTGTCCAGCCCCCGGGGTTGTACAACCCCCATGACCACTACATCGATATCCAGCGCAGCGACCTGCTCACGAATCACCTGGACAGGTGTTCCTTCCTCGAAATGCCGACATTCGGGCGGGACGCCTTCGGCAGTTGCCAAGGCATCGAAAGGAGCCTTGAGGGTGTCACGCATTTCCTCGATCCAGGCCTGGGTAACCGCCATGTCCGCAGCGAATACCGCAGCCAGGCTGTAGGCCGACAGCAGGTGCAGTTGCCCATTGCATTGCAGGGCCAACGCCTGGGCTGCCCTGATGAGCGCCTGGTTGAACAGTCCCTGGGCCTCAGGCGATTCGCCTGGCTCGGTGTCCACGGCGACCAGTATGCGCCGGGGCAGCGCGACCGCCCGGGCGGGTACGAAATGCTTGATGCCCTGGAACCCGCGCATCAGCGCGCAATCGGTGGGCGTGCCGAACAGGCGCGCCAGGGCCGATGGCTCCTCGCTTTCCTTGATCACCATGTCAGGTTGGACCTCGGCGAGGTAGTCGACGACCTGCTCGCTGCTCTCGACGCTGTCGGCCGTCAAGCGCACGCCACTGCGACGGTTTCGCTCGACCAGCCCCTTGAGCTGTTCCTGATAGCGCGCCCGTTGAAGCGTAATTTCTATCTCCTCCAGCCGTGATTCGCGCAGCAGATACTGCACGCCAGGCTTGAATACCCCCAGTACGTGCACACTGGCGCCACTGGCCTGCGCCAGGGCCAGGCCCCGACGGAGTGCAACCGAATGCGGATCGAGCTCGTCGAGCAACACCAGCAGTTGTCGATACTGACCCATGGCAAACCTCCAGACAGATCTTTCACGAACTGAACCTGCGGGCCTGAACGACCAGGCCCGTTCGAACCTGGCCTTTCACCCCCGCGAATGCTCGGGCGAGATCACCAGGACGCTGCTGTTCAACCGATACAGGACCCGCTCGGCGGTGCTGCCGATGAACCAGCCGATACCGTGATGGTGGTAGCTGCCCATGACCAGTACGTCGATGTCGTTGTTCTCCATGAACAACGCCAGCACCTTGGCCGGATCCCCTACCCGCATGTGACGATGCTCGATGGCGATCCCGTTACGTTCGGCCAGTGTCTGAAAGGCCTCGCTCTGGGCCTGGTGAAGCGTTCGGGCCAGGCCGGATTCGAACAGAAACGCATGGTCGCCACCCTCCAGGTCCTGGTACATGGCTCCCAGGTCGTAGGCGAACAACAGGTCGATCTGGGCATTGCATTGCAGTGCCAGCTTGAGTGCCTCGCCGATGATCAGGTCGTTGAGCCCCTCGACCTGGTCTTCGGGCCGGGACAGGTCCACGGCCGCCAGAATCTTGCGCGGCAGGGCCTGGCTGGCCTTTCGCACCAGGTGCACGGGAGTCCGGGCCTCACGCAGCAACTGAATGTCGAGCGAGGTGAACATGGCGCGCATCCACCAGGGCTCATGCTCGAACTCCTTGATCAGCATGGCGAACGGCTGTTCGCGCAAGTGCACCAGGATCTCGTCCAGCGGATGCTGCACCCACACCACCTCGGTCGTGACCGTCAGGCCGTTACGTCGCATCGACACGGCCTGGCTTTCCAGCCAGTCGCGGTGTTGCTGCACATACCCCTCGCGCATGACCGCCAGGGCCTGTTCGTTGACCAGGCCTGCCGTGGCGAGCCCTTCCAGGTAATCGAAGGCCGCGATGTGCAGGGCCATGCCCTTGGCCTTGGCCAGCGCGGCAGCACGATCATAGACCGATGTGCGGCGCATCAGCGGCGATGCCACGAGAAGAAGTCTTTGCGGATGAGTCATGGCACACCTCTGCGGCAGGAGATCGAGCCCTGATCATCCACCTCACGCACCCGCCGGGCTTGATGTTTATCAAGAACAGCGGTTCTCGGACAGACGGTCCGGGATCACCATCGAATAAATTGACGCGGATCAACGCTTCGTCGTGTGTGCGGCGCACGCTACTCATCACACCCTGAAACACGTTGGGCTGTCGGCAGGGACGCTTTCGCTTCGCATCGATAGGCAGTTGCCTGGCTCATGCAGGCTCCGGAGGCCCCCATGAACGTCTACGTCGAGAAAAATGCCGAATACAACCGCTGGTGGGTCTACATGGATGACTGGCGAGTGGACTTCAATACCTCCACTGAAGCCGAACAATTCGTGGAGCGGCTGACCACCCGGCTTAACGCGCCCCATTCCTTCGAGCGGCTGGCAGGCGGCTCGCCATACCGGGGTCCGGCCGATGCCGGCAAGGCCCGCGCTGGTCTTGCGGCTCAATCCGACCGCCAATGTGCAAAGGAGGCCTGAGCCATGCCCGGACCGTTGAGCGTCACCCTGCTCGATCCCCCGACGGCGCCCTGCGCAGCGCCTCCCATTCACCTGAAACCCTTGTCGAACGCCTGCCAGGAGTGCCGCGTCAATAGCCTGTGCCTGCCAACGGGGCTGCCGGTGCAGGACAACAGTTGCCTGGGGGCGCTGATCGGACCGCGCATGCGCATCCGCAAAGGTGCCGCGCTGTTCAATGCCAACGATCCGCTGACCACTCTCTACGCCGTGCGCTGCGGCAGTTTCAAGACCAGCCTTAACACTGCGGAGGGCCAGGGAGTGGTGATCAATTTCTGGATGCCGGGCGAGGTGCTGGGACTCGACGCCATCGCCACCGAGCGACATGTGTGCGACGCCATCGCCCTCGAGGATAGCGAGGTCTGCCCTGTCCCCTATCAGCGGCTGCAAACCCTGGCTCGCGAGTTCCCGTTCCTGCAGCAAAGCCTGAATCGACTGATGAGCAGGGAAATCGTGCGCGAGCATCAGCGCGTGCTGATGCTCTGCAACCTCACCGCCGAGGAGCGCCTGGCCAACTTCCTTATCGGACTGTCCCGGCGCTTCGTCAACCGGGGATACTCTGCCCACGGTTTCATGTTGCGCATGTCTCGTGAGGACATGGCCTCGTACCTGGGACTGCGTCTTGAAACCGTCTGCCGGTCGGTCACCCGTTTGCGGGCGCAGGGCATCGTCAACCTGCGTGGGCGACTCGTGGAGATTCTCGACATGCCGGCGCTGGTGGCACTCGAACAGGGCGACCGCGAGCGCAACGACAGCCTGAAGAGCACATGAGGCGATTCCGGGATGAAAAGGCCGCCGCAGTGTGGACTGCGGCGGCCTTTTCAATCAGCGTTCCAGCGATGCAGCCATTTCCAGGCTCATGC
The DNA here is from genome assembly GCF_014268755.2 of Pseudomonas vanderleydeniana. NCBI lineage: Bacteria > Pseudomonadati > Pseudomonadota > Gammaproteobacteria > Pseudomonadales > Pseudomonadaceae > Pseudomonas > Pseudomonas vanderleydeniana. Next base: position 3,756,239 of record NZ_CP077093.1, read on the forward strand.
CGCGGGTTTCCGGTGCCAGCCAGACCGAGACGATCAGGCCAACGAGCGAAACCAGGGCGGCAATGAGCATGGTGTTGCCGATACCGATGCTCTGCAGCGAGATCGGTACCAACCAGGTGCCAGCGGCAGAACCGATGCGGGACATGGATGAGCCCATGCCGACCGCAAATGCGCGGATCTCCGTGGGGAACAGCTCATTGGGATATACCAGCTCCAGCACCTGCGCACCGCCGATGAACAGCGCATAGGCGCCGAACAGCACCAGGACCAGCACCTCGGAGCCCGTGGAGAACACGCCCAGACCCAGCAGGGCCAGGGTCGACCACAGGAAACTGTGGATGATCAGCGGGCGTCGCCCCAGGGAATCGATCAGCCGGGTGGCGACAATGCAGCCGACCACGAACAGCAGTGTGATCAGCACCGAGCCGAAGGACGCCCACTCACCCTTGAGGTTCAGCGCCTGCAGCACGACCGGGGCAAACGAGTAGACGGCAAACATCGGCACCACTGCCGCGCTCCAGAACACCGCGACGAACAGCATGCGCTTGCCATACCCCGAGCGCATCAGGTCGGTCAGGGAGACCTTTTGCTCCACCTCCTGTTCAGGCATGTTGGCCAGGGAAAAGGACGATCCGTAGACCTTTTTGATGATGTCCTCGGCTTCCTGGAGACGGCCCTTGCTCATGAGCCAGCGTGGCGACTCAGGCGTCCCCAGGCGCACGATGAACAGCAGCACACCGAGCACGGCGGAGCTGGCCAGCACCCAGCGCCAGGCATCGTCGCCGCCACGAGCCAGGATGAAGTTGCCGACCATGTACGCCAGCGCAGCACCGGCAAACCACAGGATGGTCAGTGCCGCCAGGCGACGGCCACGATGTTTCTGCGGCAGGAACTCGGTCAGCAGCGAGCCCGCCACGGGATATTCGAGCCCCACGCCGACACCGACGAGGAACCTCAGGATGAACAATGCCACGCCCGACTCGACCCAGAAGGACCCCACCGAGCCCACGATGAAAAGAACAGGACCGACGAAGAACAGGCGGCGCCGGCCGATCCTGTCAGTCAGCCAGCCACCGAGGAAACCGCTGCAGAACGTTCCCAGCATCGCCGAGGCGGCGACCAGGCCCTGCCAGAAGGAGTCAAGCTTCAGATATTCGGAAAACTGGACGATCACCACGCCGATGATGCTCAGGATGTAACCATCCAGAATCCAGCCACCGCCCGCACGAACCGTCATCAACTGGTGAAAGTTGTTGATCGGTACGTCTTCGATGGAAATAGCACTTCTAGTCACCGCGATGTGTCTCCTGCGTTCATTGTTTTTAGCGTTTAAAGACAGTCGATCAATTGTTGACTTTCCCCACCACGGACCTGAATAGCCGTAAACCTTTCGCGCACGACGGCGCGGAACTTAGCTGATAAATTCAAGGCAAAATAACGGCGTGTACGGGCAATAGCCGAACTTCGGCAAGGCTCGTTTGGCAGGGACGTTTTTTAGTCAGCGGGGATGAGACCAGCAAGGAAACCAGCAGGTTTCAGCAGGATTTCTGCGGCCAGGGCCTCATGTATACCTTTTGTCTACAATTTGTGGGCGCAGAATAATCGAAGCTTTTAAGAAGGGTCAACGGTATTTTTCACCCCACATGAGTTGTGGAATTGAACGTCACCGATTCATGATCAAGCTAATTATTTACCAAACAGCCGAACCATTAAAAAACCCTCAAGACTGTCATCCCTACTGACGCAAATTGACATGCATGTGACGCAATTAGAAGGTTCGCGCCAAACTAAATAAGTGACAGCAGTGTATATCGGCTACTGTTTCCTACCCCAACTCCCTGTATCCTTGCCCGCGGCCAGGAATGGCTTTCTGCCACGCACCCTCCAGAAAGGGTTGCCGGCTCAGGGATTCGGACTCCATCAGGTATTGACGTGAAACGTGACATCCACCTCGTTATCCTTCTGCTCTCGGTCATTGGTTGTTCACTCGCGTCGTTGACACTCTGGAAAGTGATGGCCTCCCGTGAGCGGGCATTGGAAGAAATCAATATCCATGGCCTGAACCTGACCCAGGCCCTCTCCACCTACTCCGAAGGCATCGTGAGGCAAAGCTCGCTGTTGTTGCTCGGCCTGGTCGAACGCCTGGAGACCGAGGGCAGCGGACCGGCACAGATCGAACGCCTCAGCCAGTTGGTCAGCCGCCAGCAGCCACTGATGCCGCAGATGAGCGGCATCACCGTTTACGCCAGGGACGGACGCTGGCTGATGTCCTCCAACCGGCCAGTCCCCGTTGGCGCCAACAGCAGCGACCGGGCCTATTTCATCCACCACCGCGATGACCCTTCTCGCGAGCCGTTCATCGGCCTGCCGATTCGCAGCCGCACCAATCAGGAATGGGTGATCACCATCAGTCGGCGGTTCAACGATGCCCAGGGCGAATTCGCCGGCGTGGTCGCCGTCACGCTCGGGGTGGAGAACTTCCTGCGCCTGTTCGGCCAGATCGACGTGGGCCAGGAAGGTGCCATCGGCCTGTCCTATACCGACGGTTCGATGCTGGTGCGCTACCCGTTCCGGGAACAGGACATGGGACGAAACTTTTCCAAATCGCCGATCTACGCCAAGTATCTGGTCGACAAGTCGGTGGGAACCGCCTCGTTCACCTCCAGCCTGGACGGCGTGGAACGCCTCTATGCCTTTCGCAAGAGCGACAAGTTGCCCCTGGTAACGACGGTTGCGCTGGGCAAGCGCGAAGCGCTGGCGGCCTGGCAGCTTGAGGCATTGCTGTCGGCATTGGTGGTCAGCGCATTGCTGGTGGTCACCGGCGCCATCGGCTGGATGCTGATACGCAACATCCGCCGTCGTATCGCCGTGGAAAACCAGCTGCGGCAGACCCAGCGGCAATTGCTCGACAGCAACCAGCAACTGGAGCGCCTGGCCATGCACGACGCACTGACCGGCCTGGCCAATCGGCGCAGCTTCGACGAGACGCTGCTCCAGGAGACCAGCAGGACCCGGCGCAGCGGTACGTCACTGGCGCTGCTGATGATCGATATCGATCATTTCAAACGCTACAACGACACCTACGGCCATCCCGCAGGCGACGCCTGCCTGCAACAGGTCGCCGCGCGGCTTTCCGGCTGCCTGCGCCGACCGCCCGACCTGCTGGCACGCTACGGCGGCGAAGAGATGGCCGTCATCCTGCCCGACACCGACCGTGCCGGAGCCGTCGTCGTTGCGCACATGATGCTCGAACGCCTGGCCCTGGAACCTATCGCCCACCGGAGCAGTCCTTTTGCACAGGTGACCGTCAGTATGGGTATTGCCTGCGCGAGCGGATCCGAGCTGGACTGTTGGCAGTCATTGCTCGAGCGCGCCGACCAGGCTCTCTATGTCGCCAAGCAGTCCGGTCGCAATCGCCTGCATGTCGACTGAGCCCGCCTCGCTGTAAACACTGACGCAAGTGCCTTCCCCTGGCTGATTGAGGCTGCACACTTGAACGACTCCCGGCACACCGCTGCACCTCAGCGCGCGCTCGACTGGCTGAACTTCTTCCTGGCCGACGTGCGCGACGGCCTGGGCCCTTACCTGGCGATCTATCTGCTGGCGGTGCACCAGTGGCAACCGGCGAGCATCGGCCTGGTGATGACCCTGGCCGGCATCGCGGCATTGCTCGCCCAAACCCCGGCCGGCGCCTTGATCGACAGGACACCGGCCAAGCGCGCAGTGGTGGTGATCGCCGCCTTGCTGGTCACCGGCAGTTGCCTGCTGCTGCCACTGATCTCGTCGTTCGGGCTGGTGGCGCTGACGCAGACCCTCAGTGCACTGGCCGGCTCGGTATTCGCCCCGGCCATTGCCGGCATCTCCCTGGGCCTGACCGGGCCCAGGGCCTTTACCCGGCGCGTGGGACGCAACGAAACCTTCAACCATGCCGGCAATGCGTTCTCGGCCCTGCTGGCAGGCGGCCTGGCCTATCTGTTCGGACCGGTGGTGGTGTTCTACCTGATGGCGGTCATGACCGTGGCCAGCATCCTCGCGGTCAGTCGTGTCCCCGGGGCCGCGATTGATCATCAACTGGCCCGCGGCCTGGCGCATGTGCCGTCGGACGACAGCCAGCCGGCCGGTCCTGGCCTGCTGTTGCACAACCGCACCCTGCTGCTGTTCGCCGTGTGCTGTGCCCTCTTCCACCTGGCCAATGCGGCGATGCTGCCGTTGGTGAGCCAGAAGTTGTCGCAGGTCGACCTGCGCCTGGCCACGCCCCTCACGTCCGCCTGTATCGTCGCGGCGCAACTGGTGATGGTGCCCATGGCCCTGCTGGTGGGCGCCAAGGCCGAACAGTGGGGGCGCAAGCCGTTCCTGCTCGCCGGATTTTTCATCCTGCCACTGCGTGGTGCACTGTATGTGCTGTCCGACAATCCGTTCTGGCTGGTCAGCGTGCAACTGCTCGACGGCATCGGCGCCGGCATCTTCGGAGCGCTGTTCCCGATCGTGGTCAAGGACCTCACCGAGGGCAGCGGGCGCTTCAATGTCAGCCTGGGGGCGTTGAGCGCAGTCTTCGGCCTGGGCGCGGCGCTGAGTCCGGGGCTGGCCGGTCTGGTGGTCCAGACGGCCGGCTACGATGCCGCATTCCTGACCCTGGCGGCCATCGCCGCAGCGGCGTTCCTGCTGGTATTGCTCGCACTGCCGGAAACCCGACCGCAATCGGCGGCAGGTTTTCACAATGCCTCTGCCGCGTCCAGCCGCGCCAGCAGCGTCTGACCACGCTGCCACAAGGCCTCGCGTCGGGCCTGCGGCAGGCCGTCGAGGCTGCGGTAGACCAGTGCCAGTCGCGGGTTATGCGCAAGCGGTTGGCGATGACGAATGAGGAAGTGCCAGTACAACGCGTTGAACGGGCAGGCATCCTCCTCCACCGCCCGGTCGACCTTGTAGCTGCACGACTTGCAGTGATCGGACATGCGCTGGATATAGCGACCACTGGCGCAATAGGGCTTGGAACCCAGGTAACCACCATCGGCATGCATGACCATGCCCAGGGTATTGGGCAATTCGACCCAGTCGAAGGCATCCAGGTACACGGCCAGGTACCACTCGCAGATCGCCGGGGGAGCGATGCCGGCCAGCAGCGCAAAATTGCCGGTCACCATCAGTCGCTGGATATGGTGGGCGTAGCCCAGCTCCAGGGTCTGGCCGATGACCTGGGCCATGCAGCGCATGCGGGTCTGCCCCGTCCAGTAGAATTCGGGGAGCGCACGCTCGTTGCCCAGGTAGTTGAGCCCGGCGTAGTCGGGCATGCGCAACCAGTAGATACCCCGTACGTACTCGCGCCAACCGATCAGTTGGCGAATGAACCCCTCGGCGGCGTTGAGCGGTACCCGCCGCTCCCGCCAGGCCATCTCGACGTCCTCGCACAGTTCACGGACATCCAGCAGGCCGATGTTCAGGGCGGCACTGATACGGGAATGGAACAGATACGGCTCGCCTTCGGCCATTGCATCCTGGTAGTCACCGAACGCCGCCAGGCCGAACTCGAGAAAATGCTCCCAGAGCGTCCTGGCCTGCTCATGGGTCACCGGATAGTCAAAGGCGTCGAGCGTGCCGTAATGCTGCGAAAAGCGCTCACGGACCAGGGTGATCACCGCCGCTGTTGTCGCGTCCTGGGCAAAATACGCTGCAAATGGGCCCCGCAAGCCACGGGGCAAGGGCTTGCGGTTGTCGGCATCGAAGTTCCAGGCGCCGCCGGCCGGACTGCCATCAGGCTCCAGCAGCAGATTGCAGCGCTTGCGCATGCCACGGTAGAAGTGCTCCATGCGCAACTGCTTGCGATCCGCGGCCCAGCGGGCAAAGGCCTCACGCGAGCACAGGAAGCGCGTGTCGCGGTGCCACACCAGCGGCAGTCCGGCCTCGCGCAGCGCCTGTTCCAGACGCCACTCGCCACACTCGGTAACGTGCACCTCGTCCACGCCCAGCCGGGCCTGCCAGCGACACAGTTCCGCGGCGATACTGCCGCTGTTGCCCGGCTCATCCAGCCGCACGTAGTGCACGCGCCAGCCCCGCTCGCGCAGGGCCTCGGCGAAATGACGCATGGCGCTGAAAATCAGCACGATCTTCTGCGGATGGTGCGGTACGTAGCGCGCCTCCCCTTCGACCTCGGCCATCAGCAATACATCGCGCTCCGGCTCCAGGGCACGCAGCGTCGCGAGGTCGAACGACAGTTGGTCACCGAGCACCAGCCCCAGCCGCATCGCTTGCACTACCACTGGCTGGCCAGTGATACCGGTACCCGCAGTGGCTCGACCGGGCCATCACGCTGCCCGCACATTTCATCGTGCACCACCTGCTGTACCAACGTGCAGCGCAGCGGCGGCACATCGGCCAGCAACTGTCGCAACTCGGTGGTCGAGCGCAGGTGCAGGACTTCACCTCGTGCATCACACAAGGTTTGCGGCCCGGCCTCGGTCAAGGCGCGCAGCACGTAGAAGCCGCCTTCGAGTGACAGCAGTTCAAGTTCACTGATGGCGCCTGTGGCAGCCAACTCGCCAAGGTGACGCAGGTTCATGGTGTGCCCTCCGGCAGGCGGCGGAAGAACAGGGTGATCTGCCCGATCTCCACACCGAGTTTGCTCATGCTCGAGCGGTTGATGAGGGTGTCGTCATCCATGCGGTACATCCAGTCGTCCAGGTCGACCTCCCAGTGCCGGCCATCGACCGGCAGATCCAGGCGATAACGCCAACGCAAGGCATTGCCGGCCACCTGCCCCCGGGCTTCACCGATCACGTCGCCGGCAGTACCACGCCAGCGCTCGGGGCCGTCGGGGGTGAGCGTCCAGGTCCGTTGCTGGCGAGTGCCATCGCTGTAGATGAAATGTTCGTCGAGGATCAGCCGCTCGCCGTCACGATGACTGTCGATGCGCACGTGGAAGCGCTTGACCACCTCGCCCGAGCGCTTCTGGAACATGCCCCAGGCCTGTACCGGTCGCGAGAAGAACTCCGGCAGATCCAGTGGCGGCTGCTCCCCGACGTAATGATCGACCTCGACATTGCCGCAGCTGCCCAGCATCAGGCAGCAGAACAGCAGCAGGCTTCTGTACATGCTCAAGCTCCTCACGGGTTCCCGGCCAGGCCGAGCAGTTGCTGGCGCAGTTGCGGGTCCCGGGCCCGCGGATCGAGCCAGATGGCGAAGAACGCCTGGGCGAACGCCGGATCGGCGATCTCGCGACTCAATTGCCCATCGACATAGAAGCGACAGCCACGACCCGGCAGGTACAACCCGGTGATGCGCATGCCCGGGCGAACATCGACGAATGCCTCCTGCATCGTCTTCGTCCAGCGCGCCTCGGTATCGGCTGCCAGGGGCTGTGCGGCCAGGCGATGTATCTCGTCCAGGCTGGCCTGCACCAGGGTGTCCCGGGACAACGCGCGGTGGTAGATCAGCTCCAGCGCGAAAGGCTGCTGCCAGTCCTGCACCGCACCGGCACTCCAGACCCGGGCGGTGTACAACCGCAGGCCGAACCAGCTGAACTCACCCGTGCCGATCAGGCGTGCACCGTCCAGCGCCGGACGCCAGTCCGACCAGGCCGGTGGCGTCATCGTGATCAGTACGATCAGAACGAACAGGCTGAGCGACGAGGGTCTGCGGGCCATGTGCGGAACACCGGAAACGACGAATATTGTACAAGCATATATCCATGTACAAGTTTTGTATAAATTTTTGCAGGATTATCCAAGCCTCTTTTCTCGCTGAATGACCCGTAAGGGAAATCAGTCGCTCGCCACAGCACAGCATGCACGGCCAAGCTAATCTGAGTTTGTCAAGGCAAACGCTTGCGAAAATTTGTCGCATTTTTTCAAATTAACTATTTAGTTAATTAGCAAGCTAAGGGTATAGTCGCCCGCATTCACACAGCGAGACCTTTTGTATGACACAACCTTCTCAGGCCTCCGGCCTCAGCAGACTCATCCTCACCGGGCTGGGCGTGATCATCGCCCTGCTCGGCCTGGCCTTGGCCGCAGGCGGTGTACGCCTGGCCACCCTCGGTGGCAGCTGGTACTTCCTGATCGGCGGCCTGGCCATGGCCATCGCCGGTATCCTGATCGCCCGCCGCAAGCCCGGTGGTGCCTGGCTGTTCGCCGCGTTCCTGGTCGGTACCGCGATCTGGGCACTGGTCGACACCGACCGCAGCTTCTGGCCGATGTTCTCCCGCCTGTTCATGTTCAGCGCCATCGGCCTGGTCGTCGCACTGGTCTATCCGACGCTGATGCGGGCTTCCGGCCGCACGGCGGGACGCGGTGCCTACGGCCTGGCCGGCGTGCTGGCGATTGCGCTGGTCTGGGCAGTCGGCAACATGTTCGTCGCCCACCCGACCGTGGCAGCCAGCGGTAACGGCCCGGCATTGACGCCGGTCGACCCGGCCAAGGCGCAGAAGGATTGGGCCCACTACGGCAACACCGAGGGTGGCAGCCGATTCGCGGCGCTGGACCAGATCAACCGCGGCAACATCGACAAGCTCAAGGTGGCCTGGACCTACCACACCGGTGACGTGGCGATCAGCGACGGCAACGGTGCCGAAGACCAGCTGACCCCGCTGCAGGTGGGCGACAAGGTGTTCATCTGCACCCCGCACAACAACCTGATCGCGCTGGATGCCGACACCGGCAAGCAACTCTGGAAGAACGAAATCAACGCCCAGGCCAAGGTCTGGCAGCGTTGCCGTGGCATGGCGTACTTCGACGCCACCCAACCGGCGGTTCAACCGACCCAGCCGAACAGCATCCCGGTGATCGCCGCCAGCGTGCCAGCCGGTGCGAGCTGCCAGCGTCGCCTGCTGACCAACACCATCGACGCCCGCCTGATCGCGGTGGACGCCGACACCGGCGCCTTCTGCGAGGATTTCGGCAACCACGGCCAGGTCGACCTGAAGGCCGGCCTCGGCGACGTGCCGGACTCCTACTACCAGCTGACCTCCGCACCGCTGATGGCCGGTACCACCGTGGTGGTCGGCGGTCGCGTCGCGGACAACGTCCAGACCGACATGCCAGGCGGCGTGATCCGTGGTTTCGACGTGATCACCGGCGCCATGCGCTGGGCGTTCGACCCGGGCAACCCGCAAGACAAGCAGGCTCCTGTCGACGGCAAGACCTACGTACGCAGCACCCCGAACAGCTGGGCGCCAATGTCCTACGATCCGGCGATGAACACCGTGTTCCTGCCGATGGGCAGTTCGTCCACCGACATCTATGGTGTCGAGCGCACCGACCTGAACCACAAGTACGGCGCCTCGGTCGTCGCCCTGGACGCCAGCACCGGTGCCGAGAAGTGGGTCTACCAGACCGTGCACAACGACCTCTGGGACTTCGACCTGCCCATGCAGCCGAGCCTGATCGACTTCACCAGGGATGACGGCAAGCAGGTACCGGCAGTGGTCATCGGCACCAAGGCCGGGCAGATCTACGTGCTCGACCGTGCCACCGGCAAGCCGCTGACCAAGGTCGAGGAAGTGCCGGTCAAGGCCTCCAACATCCCCAACGAACCCTACTCGCCCACCCAGCCGAAATCGGTGGGCATGCCACAGATCGGTGCGCAGACCCTGACCGAATCGGACATGTGGGGCGCGACCCCGTTAGACCAGTTGCTGTGCCGTATCGACTTCAAGAAGATGCGTTATGACGGCCTCTACACCGCGCCGGGTACCGACCTGTCGCTGAGCTTCCCGGGCTCCCTGGGCGGCATGAACTGGGGCAGCCTGTCCACCGACCCGGTCAATGGCTTCATCTTCGTCAACGACATGCGCCTGGGCCTGTGGATCCAGATGATTCCCTCGGCCAACAAGGGGGCTGCCGCTGGCGGTGGTGAAGCGCTGAACACCGGCATGGGCGCGGTACCACTCAAGGGCACGCCGTATGCGGTGAACAAGAACCGCTTCCTGTCGGTCGCCGGCATTCCCTGCCAGGCCCCGCCCTACGGCACCCTGACCGCCATCGACATGAAGACCCGCCAGATCGCCTGGCAGGTTCCGGTCGGTACCGTCGAGGACACCGGTCCACTGGGCATCCGCATGCACCTGCCGCTGCCGATCGGCCTGCCGACCCTCGGCGGTACCCTGTCGACCCAGGGCGGCCTGGTGTTCATCGCCGGCACCCAGGACTTCTACCTGCGTGCCTTCGACAGCGGCAACGGCAAGGAAATCTGGAAATCCCGCCTGCCAGTCGGCAGCCAGGGCGGCCCGATGACCTACGTATCGCCGAAGACCGGCAAGCAGTACGTGGTGATTACCGCCGGTGGCGCGCGGCAATCGACCGACCGTGGCGACTACGTGCTGGCCTACGCCTTGCCGTGATCCCGGGGCCCACCGGCGGGTAGGCCTTCACTTGTTCCGACGGGGCTACGCCAGGCGAGCCCCGTTTGACTTCCCTGTCCGGCTGGACACAAGGCTTCACAATCGCTCATCTCCCTGCGCCGCGATCACTTCGCGGCGTGCTTGGCCTGCGCCTCCGGCATCGCCGAAGAGTGGTGGTTGAGGATCTTCCACTGGCCGTTCAACTGTTCGTAGACGAAGGTGTAGCGAGCCTGGACCTGGCGGGTCGAACCATCGGTCCCGGTCAGGGTGAAGGTGTACACACCGCTGTCGATGGCCACGTCGTTGCCCAGGCGGTGAATGTCGCGGTAGTTGATCTGGCCTACCGGCTTGAGCGCCAGGAAGTGATCGAAATAGTCCTTGATCTGTGCCGGCGTGGTGCGCACCTGGTTGGAAACCGTCGGCTGCAACATGGCGTCGGGCGCATAGAGGTCCACCACGGACTGGGCATCGCCGGTTTTCAGGGCCGCGTTCCAGCGGTCGAACAGGCCGGCAATCTCGCGGTCCTTCTGGTTTTCCGGCTGCGCAGCGACGCTGCTGTACACATAGGGGGCCGTTTGCGCCGCCTGGGCGAACGGCGCGCTGAGGGCTGCCAGCAGAACAAGGGCCGAGGTCTTCATTTTCATTGCAACTCTCCAGTGGTGTCCGATGGCTGCACTTTGCCAAGCAGGACAGCGCCCGCCATCGGCCAACCGGAGTCTTTTGCCTATGCCATTCGGCAGATGGCCCCTGCCCCGGTTCCACGGTTTAATAGCGCCCTCGCCCGCACGGGCACGCCTATCGACGCGTCGGAGCCCGACCATGCAAAACCTGCCTCATGACCCGGGCAGCGCCCTGGCGATTCGGACCCAGTACCGACAGTCACAAAGCCGCGCGGCACGCCTGCGCCTGCTGGTCGACACCGGCCAGGAATTGACCCGCCTGGCACCGGCCGCCATGCGCGAGCGGGTCCTCGCCCGGGCCTGTGCGTTTCTCGCCATGGATCATGGAATGCTGCTGGAACGTGATGCCGGGGGCCAGGTCACCCGTACTGCCAGCCTGGGCAGTCGGGAACGCCTGGGCAGCCTGGAGCTCCAGGTCGACACCTCGCTGCGCCTGCCCTGCTGGCAGGAGCAGCCCGGCACGCTGCTGCCGCAGAGGCTGCAGGTCCCCCTGCGTGGGGGCGATGACCAGACCTTCGGGATCCTGGTGCTGGCCAACAGCACCGGCATTGCCGCCCCGGACAACGAAGACCTCGAATCACTGCAACTGCTGGCCACTTTATTGGCCGCGCACCTTGAGAACGACCGCCTGCTGAGCACACTGATCGTGCGCGACCGCACGCTGTCGGACCTGGTCAGCCGGCTGTTCCGGGCCCAGGAGGACGAGCGCAGGCGCGTGGCCTACGACCTGCACGACGGCCTGGCCCAGACCCTGGCCGGACTGCACCAGCGGTTGCAAGGGTTTGCCGGCCGTTGCCCCACGCTGCCCGAAACGCTGGATGCGGATCTGCAGGCGATCCTGACGCTGGCCCAGCACTGCGTGGTCGAGGGTCGCCAGTTGATCGCCGGCCTACGCCCGAGCGTACTCGATGACTTCGGCCTGCTGACCGCACTGGACAAGGAGGCAGACCGCCTGCGTGATGCCGGTATCCAGGTGCAATGGACGACACGCTGCCAGGCACGCCTGCCCGGCGCCGTGGAAATCGCCCTGTTCCGGATCGCCCAGGAGGGCATCAACAACATTCTCAAGCATGCCCGGGCCAGCCAGGTACAGATGGCCCTGGCGCTCCACGACGGTCAGGCCTCGCTGCGGGTGACCGACAATGGCAAGGGCTTTGTCCCCGGGCAGCCGCCCGACAGCCACGACGCCCAGCACCTGGGGCTGGCAACCATGCAGGAGCGCACGAGCCTGCTGGGTGGAACATTCATCTGCCTCAGTGCCGTGCAGCAAGGCACGCAACTGAAGATCGACGTGCCCTGCCCCCTGGAGGAAACTGCCCTATGACCGCCGTTCTGCGCCTGGTCCTGGCTGACGACCATGAAGTCACCCGTACCGGCTTCGTCGCCCTGCTCGCCGGGCATCCTCAATTCGATGTGGTCGGCCAGGCCTGCGACGGCCAGGAGGCCGTGGAGCTGTGCGAGCGATTGCAGCCAGACATCGTCATTCTCGATATCCGCATGCCAGTGCTGAACGGTTTGGGCGCGGCGCGGATTCTCCAGCAGAAGCAGCCGGCCGTGAAAGTGGTGATCTTCACCATGGACGACAGCCCGGACCACCTGGAAGCGGCCATGCAGGCCGGTGCCGTGGGCTATCTGCTCAAGGATGCCCGCCGCGACGAGGTGATCGACGCCCTGCAACGCGTCGCGCGCGGCGAGGAAGCCTTGAACAATGCGGTCAGTGCCCGCCTGCTACGGCGCATGACCGAGCGCCATAGCCAGGGCGCGCCCGCCAGCGAGAACCTGACCGCCCGTGAACGCCAGGTGCTCGCCCTGGTGGCCGCTGGCCTGGGCAACCGTGAGATCGGTGAAAAACTGGGTATTACCACCGGAACCGCCAAGGCCCATGTCGAACGGGTCATCGGCAAGTTGGGCGCGGCAGACCGTACCCAGGCGGCCGTTCGCGGCATCGCCCTGGGCCTGGTGACGCAGTCATGAGGCTGTTTTCCGCCCGGCGCTGGATCGACCTGCCGCTACGCGGCAAGGCCTTGGTGGCGATTTCCCTGCCCCTGGTGATCCTGCTCATGTCGCTGGTGCTGATCTACATCACCGAACGCCAGACCGCCCATGCCGAAGAGGATGTGCGGCGGGTGCTGCGCGTGCAGGGCGATATCCAGACCGTGCACACGCTGCTCGCCGAGGCGGCCGCCAGCGTACGCGGCTACCTGTTGACCGAGCGCGAGGATTTCCTGCCGGGCTACCTCAAAGCCAGGCCGCAGATCGACGCAGCCCTGCAACGGCTGAACCGCAACGTGCGCGACGAGCGCGTGCGCCGGCAGTTGGCGGCCATCGCGCCACTGATCAACAGCAAGGTCGCCGGTCTCGAGGAAATGCTCGCCGAGCACCACGCCAACCCTGAGGCGATCACCTCGATCCTGATCAGCAACAAGCACATCCTCGATGAGTTGCGCGAACACATCGGCACCATCCTGACCCTCGAGGACACCTTGCTGGCCGAGCGCACCGCCGCCGCCGCCGCGACTCGCCAGAGACTGTTGTTCTCGACGCTGCTGGCGGCCTTCTGTGGCCTGTTCGGTGCCATCGTCGCCGTACTGTTCCTGTCCAGGGGCATCGTGGCCCGGGTCCAGCAGGTCAAGGGCAACGCCCAACGCCTGGCGCTAGGACAACCGCTGCAGCCGCAACCACCGGAAAACGACGAAATCGGCCAGCTCGGCACCCGCCTGGTCGAAGCCGGGCTGCTGCTGGCCGAGCGCGAACGGGCACTGCGCGACAACGAGGAGCGGTTGAGACTGATCATCGACGGCGTCAAGGACTATGGCATCTTCGCCCTCGACACCGAGGGTTTCGTCACTAGCTGGAATGCTGGAGCCGAGCGGATCAAGGGCTACACGGAACAGGAAATCATCGGCCAGCATTTCTCGCTGTTCTACCTGCCGCAGGAATGCCCCGAGCATCCGCAGCGGGCGCTGAGGGAGGCGACCCGCGACGGTCACTACATGGAAGAGGCCTGGCGTATTCGCAAGAACGGCAGCCGTTTCTGGGCCAGCGTGGTCATCACCGCCCAGTACGACAGCCGTGGGGCATTGCGCGGGTTCTCCAAGATTACCCGCGACATCACTGACCGGCGCACCGCGGAGATTGCGCTGCGCACCGCCCGCGAGGAAGCCGAGCGCGCCAGCCGGGCCAAGAGCGAGTTTCTCTCACGCATGAGCCACGAGCTGCGTACCCCGCTCAACTCGATCCTGGGGTTTGCGCAACTGCTGGAGATGGACGCGCAACCCGGACAGCAAGCCAACGTCGGGCACATCCTTCGGGGCGGCAAGCACCTGCTGGGGCTGATCAACGAGGTGCTGGACATCGCCCGCATCGAAGCCGGGCATCTGCAGTTGAACCTCGAACCGGTGCCGTTGGTGCCCGCCCTGCAGGAAGCCCTCGCGCTGGTCTCGCCGATGGCCGCCAGCGCGGGCATTCGCCTACTGCCCCTGCCTTCGCTACCGGCAGACAGCGGTATCGTCGCCGACCGGCAGCGCCTGACCCAGGTCCTGCTCAATCTGCTGTCCAACGCCATCAAGTACAACCTGCCCCGGGGCCAGGTCAGCATCGAGGTCACGGTCGACCGGCAGCGTGTCGCCGTGTCGGTCAGCGACACCGGCAAAGGGATTGCCGCGGAACGCCTGGGGCAGCTGTTCAAGCCGTTCGAGCGCCTGGACATCGATCCGAACATCGAAGGCAGCGGCCTGGGCCTGGCGCTGAGCAGGAACCTGCTGGAAATGATGCAAGGCAGCCTGGTGGTGCACAGCCAACCCGGCCGGGGCTCGCGCTTCACGCTCGAGTTGCCCTTCGTGCGGCTTGAGGAAGGCACAGGGCCTGGCGTCGAACCGATCGATCCACTTCCCGAACTCCCTGCGCCCACCCTCCCCAGCTGGCGCGGCCAGGTGCTGTACATCGAGGATCACCTGGCCAGCCTGGCACTGATCGAAACGCTGTTGCAGCGGCGCCCCGGCATCAGGCTGCTGTCGAGCATGCAGGGTCAACTGGGGCTCGACCTGGCTGCGCAGCATGCGCCGCAACTGGTCCTGCTCGACGTCACCCTGCCGGACATGGACGGGCTGGCCATCCTGCGGCTGCTGCGCCAGTCCCCCATCACCAGCGCCACCCCGGTGCTGATGATGACCGCGGACGCCAGCGAGGCGACCCGCCAGGCCTTGTGCGAGGCCGGCGCCACGGCCGTGCTGGGCAAGCCGATCCACATCCCGTCGTTTCTCGCCTATCTCGACCAGTACCTTGCGGAGCCCGTGTGAACACTGACCTGCGTATCCTGATCATCGACGATCAACGTCCCAACCTCGACCTGATGGAGCAACTGCTGGTGCGTGAAGGCCTGAGCAATGTGCTGAGCAGCACCCAGCCGTTGCGCACCCTGGACCTGTTCAACAGCTTCGAACCGGACCTGGTGATTCTCGACCTGCACATGCCGGAGTTCGATGGTTTCGCCATTCTCGAGCAACTGAGCCGGCGCATTCGAGCGGGAGAATACCTGCCGATTCTCGTGCTGACCGCCGACGCGACCCGCGAAACCCGCCTGCGGGCATTGGCACTGGGCGCGAAGGACTTCATCAGCAAGCCCCTGGATGCCCTGGAGACCATGCTGCGGGTGTGGAACCTGCTGGAGACGCGGGCGCTGTACAAAACCTTGCGCACGCTGGTGCCTGACCATGAGATTGAGTTGTTGCGTCAAGCCGGAAAGCTCTAGATACCGTTCCAGGCGCGCCTGGGCCAGTGCCGGATGCCTGGGCGACGCTATCGCCGGCAAGCCGGCTCCCACCGGGTCGAGACGTCTGACATATTTGCTGTAGGAGCAGACGGTCCGACACCCTGGCTCGCCCATGAGTGTCGAGCCACCTGCCAGAAGCCGCGTCGTTCAAACCGTGTACGAAAACGCGACCTCCGGCAGGACCAGCCCTTACCCGACCCAGCCGACCGCTGTCTTGGGAATGATGTCGGATTCCTGCATCTTGGACGCGAACATGCTCACCGCCTCCACCGCATCGCTGGTGCCGCAGCGGATTTGTGAAATGACCGAGCCGGCCTGGTCGGCCAGGGTGACGCCGCGCTGCGCGCCTTCCTGGGTGACATGCATGCTGGCTACCGCATCGCGGGTTTCCGAGAGGATCTTGCCGATCACATCGGCAATCTCCGTGGTCGAACGGCTGGTTCGCCCGGCCAACTGCCGCACTTCATCGGCCACCACGGCAAATCCGCGGCCCTGGTCGCCTGCCCGCGCCGCCTCGATGGCGGCGTTGAGGGCCAGCAGGTTGGTCTGTTCGGCGATGCCACGAATGGTATTGACGATCGCCGTGATTTCCTCGGAGCGACCGCCCAACTGTCCGACCAGGCGCGACGAATTGCCGATGTTGTCGGCTATCAGGCGCATCTCCTGGGCCGTCTGCTGGATCACCTGCTCGCCCTGCTCCGCCACGCGCTCCGTCTCGGCGGAGATGTGGTAGGCCCGCGCCGTCCCCAGGGAGTCGGCTTCGAACTTCTCGACGCGCTCGGTGATGTCGCTGGCGAACTTGACGATCTTGCTCAGTTTGCCGGCGGCATCGAAGACCGGGTTATAGGTCGCCTCCAGCCAGACGGTACGACCGTGCTTGGCGATGCGCTTGAACTGGCCGCTGAAGAACTCGCCCGCGTTGAGCCGGCGCCAGAAATCGCTGTACTCGCTGCTGTTGACCAGGCTGGACTCGCAGAACAACCGGTGGTGCTTGCCCTTCAGGTCCGCCAGGGAGTAACCCATGGTGTTGAGGAAATTGTCGTTGGCCCAAAGGATATTACCGGCGAGATCGAACTCGATCACCGCCATGGCCCGATCGAGTGCCGCCAGCTTGCCGCCGGTATCCGCTTCCCTGACCACCTGGCTGGTGACGTCGAGGGCATATTTGACGACCTTGCAAACCTGGCCACGCTCGTCCAGCACCGGATTGTAACTGGCCTCCAGCCAGACGTTCTGCCCCTGGGCGTTGACGCGCTTGAAGGTCCCGGAGACGAAGTTGCCGGCGCGCAACTGGCTCCAGAACTCGCTGTACTCGCGACTGCGGACCAGTTCGGGGTCGCAGAAGTCCTTGTGGGCCTTGCCCGGCAGCTGATCCGCGCGGTAGCCCATGGTTTTCGAAAAATTCTCGTTGGCCCGGATGACCTTGCCATCCAGGCTGAATTCCACCACTGCCATGGATCGATCAAGCGCGGCAATCAGTCCCTTGCAGCTTTCCACCTCGGCCGTCCTGGCCGCCAGTTCATCTTTGAGTTTTTTGTTGAACATGACACACCTCGGCAAAGGGACGGGGGCCTTTAATGGTTATCGGCCTGTCGGAGTATGGCTGAAGGCCTGCCGAGAAATAGAGTGTATGCCTGATAAGAGATAGGGAAATGGATGAGGAGGCCCGGAGTGAGACCCGTTGCCCATTCGCGGGCAAGCCGGGCGGCCGGATCGCCTGCTCCTGCAGGAGCAGGCGTTACAGCCCTTACAGCGTGTACGAAACCCCGACCTGGACAGTGCGAGGCGCACCCGGGTAGGCGTAGACGTTGCCAAACGCGCCTTCCTCATAATCGCGGTCGAACAGGTTCTTCACGTCCAGGTTGAGCCGAACCTTCTCGTTGACCTTATAGAAGCCGAGCAGGTCGACCACCGTGTAGCTGCCCATGGAGAAGCCTGTCGCGGCAGTCTGGCCGGCACGGTCGGCCACATACTTGCCACCGACGCCCAGCCCCAGTCCCTTGAGTGCGCCATCCTGGAACTCATAGACGTTGAGCAGGCTGAAGCTGTTACGTGGGATGTTCATCAGGCGGGTGCCCTTGGGAATCGTGTTGTCCTTGGTCACCTCGGCATCGACGTAGGCATAGCCGCCGATCACACGCCATTGCGGCGTCAGGTTGCCAGTCACGTTCAGGTCGAAGCCACGACTACGTACTTCGCCGGCGGCAACCTTGAAGTTGATCGGGTCAACCGGGTCGGCGGTCAGAACGTTGCGCTTGTCGATCTGGTAGATCGCCGCATCGACGCTCAACTGACGATCCAGTGCTTCCCACTTGATCCCCATCTCATAGGACTTGCCCTTTTCCGGCTCGAAACCACCGCCCTGGCGACTGGCACCGCTGTTCGGCTTGAACGAACGCGCAGTGTCGGCATAGACCGCCAGCGTGTCAGTGAGGTCATAGATCACTCCGAGACGCGGAGTAACGCCGTTTTCGCTCTTCGTCCAGCTTTTCACGCCGGCAACATACGACTCGTAGTCATCCTCGAAACGCTCGAAGCGGGCGCCGGCAAGCACCTTCAGGCGCGAGGTCAAGGCCACCTGATCCTGCACGAAGGTCGCGTAGGTCTTGAGGTTTTCCTTGTCATGGGTCGGCGTGCGGGTCAGAGCCGGGCGCGCCTGGCCATAGACCGGATTGAAGATGTCGACCGCGTAGGAACCCACTGCCCCGCTGGAGCGCTGAATGATCGACTTGTAGTCGTAATCCTCGTATTCGACGCCGGTCAGCAGCGTGTGCTCCAGGCCCCAGGTAGAGAAATGCCCGGTCAGGTTCAACTGGGCGTCCTTGTCCGTCCACTCCAGCTTGCGATAGTTGAAGTTACGGCCGAGTGTGCGACCGTCTGCGCCGACGCCATTGGCCTCGATTGCGTTGCCCTTCAGCGTGCCGTCAAGCCACTGAAAACCACCGCCCAACGTCCAGTTCTCATTGAGCAGATGCTCGAAACGCACCTGTGCCATGTTGTTGTCGTTGTGCAGCTTGCCGACATCCTTCTCGCCGAAGAAGGTGTCGCGTGAAGCCGTGCCGACCTGGTTGGCATAACGCGTCACACCACGATCCAGCGGATGGTTGTTGCGCATGAAATCACCTTCGAAGGTGATCCTGGTGTCATCCGTGGCCTGCCAGGAGATGACCGGTGTCACGCCGTAGCGTTCAGTCTCGACGTGGTCACGGAAGGTATCACCGCCCTCGCCGATCACGTTCAGCCGATAGGCCAGGCGCCCTTCGTCATCCAGCGGGCCGGAAGCGTCCAGTGTTCCGCGCTTCATGCCCTGGTCATCGAGTTGACTACCCAGGGTGACAGTCCGCTCGGCCGTAGGCTGCTTGGAGACCACGTTGAAGGTACCGCCAGGGTCGCCACGGCCATAGAGCGTGGTGGCCGGGCCACGCAGCACTTCCAGGCGCTCGATGGTGTTGGCATCGGGCATGTTCGGGTAGCCGCGGTTGATCGGGAAACCGTTGCGATAGAACTCTCCCGTGGTGAAGCCGCGCACGGTGAAGGTGGTCAGGCCCTGACCGCCGAAATTGTTGGCCCGGCCCACACCGCCGGCATAGTCGAGGGCGTCCTGCAGGCGGGTGGCGCCGATATCCTCCACGGCATCCTTGGGCACCACGCTGATCGACTGTGGCGTCTCATGAATCGCAGTATCGGTGCGCGTCGCACTGGCGGAACGGGTGGCGCGATAGCCCTTGACCGGTCCCTGCGCCGTTTCGTAGTCCGCGGTACCGACGATGTCGGTGGCCTGCAGCTCCAGGGTGGTCTTTTCCGCAGCGGTTTGCTCTGCCCATACGGACGGAACAAACGCCTGTAGCACGCAAATCGAAATCAGGGTGCGACGCATTAACAATGAATCCTAGTAAAAGAGCCAAATGAGAGGGTATAGACGCCAAAAAAAGCCGGCGCATGGTATGCCATATCATTGTTTTTTGATACTGATTCTCATTAATTATTTTAAAGGCGGCGAGGCAGCCCAACGGCCACCTCATGCCGAGGGGAAATCGCCGGGATCAGGCGACCTTGAAGCGGCTGACCAGTTGCTGTTGCTGTTCGGCCAGGCGGGCGAGTTCGCGGCTGGTGACAGCGGTCTGTTCGGCTCCGGCGCTGACCTGCACCACCAGATCGTTGATCTCGTTCACGTTGCGACTGATGTCTTCGGAAACGGCACTCTGCTCTTCCGCGGCGGAGGCGATCTGGATGTTGCGGTCATTGATGCTGGCGACCCCTTCGGAAATCTGGCCCAGCAGCTCACCCGCCCGCTCGATCCGGCTAGCCCCCGCCCTCGCCGTTTCCAGGGTCTCCTGCATGGAGCTGCTGGCGCGATCCGAGCCGTTCTGCAGATTGACGATCATCTGCTGGATGTTGCCGGTCGACTCCTGGGTTTTCTGCGCCAGGGTCCGTACCTCCGAGGCCACCACGGCGAAGCCACGGCCATGATCACCCGCCCTCGCCGCCTCGATGGCCGCGTTCAAGGCCAGCAGGTTGGTCTGCTCGGCAATGTCCCGGATGACATCGATCACCGAGGAAATCGCATCGCTTTCGTACTTGAGGTCGCCAATGATCGAAGCGGTTTCGCCAGCCTGCATCGACACCTGGCGAATCAGTTCGATAGTACCCTCGATCTCGCCACGGCCCTGGGAGGTGCTGACGTTGACCTGTTGCGAGAGTTGCGCGGCATCACTGGTACTGCGCGCCACGTCACGCACGGTGGCGCTCATTTCGTTGATGGCCGTGGCGACCAGCTCGGTGCCCTGACGTTGCTGTTCGACACTCTGGCTGGTCTGCACCGTGACTTGCGAGGACTCTTCGGCGGCGGTGGCCACCTGCGCCGTGGCACTGCCGATTTCCTGGACGATATCGCGGATCTCCTGCGCCATGCCATTGAGGTTGCGCGAGATCTGGCCGAACTCATCCCGGCCGTCATAGGTGGTCCTGGCCGTCAGGTCACGTTGAGCCAGGCCAGCCAGTACGCGGTTCACCTCGGCCACCGCCTCGTCGATATTGCGGATGATCAGGCAGGACAGCAGCGAAACAGCCAGCAGGGCCGCGATGGCGCCACCGATCGTCAACCACAGTGCCCGGCGAGCCTCATCCCGGCGCTGCGCGGCCAATGCACTGACACTCTGCCCCAGGGCTTCTTCGACCCGGCTCATCAGGTCGATACGCTGCGTGGCGGTTTCGAACCAGACCTGCGGCTTGATGCCCAGCGGTTGCCCCATCGGGACTTCAAAACCCAGGCGTTGCAGCCTGGCGACCTCAAGCGCCGCCGGGGCCTGCATTTCCCGATCGAACTGCTGCAGCGAGACCTCGGGGGCCTTGCGGCGGAAAGCATCGGAATAGGCGGCGAACTCACCCAGGTTGCGGCTGAAGCCGGACAGCAGGGTTTCGTCGAAATGGTCCTGGTTGAATACCAGGCCCAATATCACCCGTTCCCGCCCTGCCCGCTCTTTCATCTCGATGAACTGATTGAGCGCCCCCAGTGCGTAGACAATCGTTGCATTATTGACACGGGCCTCCAGCGACTGGGTGTAACCAATCAACTCTTTGATGGTTCCAGTATAACGCTGGCCGGAATCGGTCGCGGTTATTGCCAGCTTGTCAACTTGCCCACGAACTTGAGGCAGCCCATCCAGTGTATTGAGGACTGCATCGAGGTTTTCACCGGTGGTGACCGACAGTCTGCGCACAGCCTCGATCGAATCGTCGGAATCCTTGCGCATCTGCATCAGACGATCGCCCATCGCGGCACCACGACTGCCGATGAACACCCCGCTGGCACCGCGCTCCCGCTGCAGGGTGGTGATCAATCGACTGAGTTTCTGTGCCGTGGCGCTGGCACTCACTGTCGTATTCATGTCGCTGAGGGTCTTGTAGTTATCCACGACGAAGACCCCGGCCAGAATCAGGAAACCCAACAAGGGCAACATCAGGATCAGCATTAATTTCATGCGCAGGGGCAGGTTTCTGAACATGTGACTTCAAGCCTCTAGTTGAACCGGTAAAGTTTGAGCGCTATGAAGTTTCTTGTTCTTGTCCCCCTGTGCGCGGCGCGCATCTTACGGGATATATCGAAGTGCCATCACCCTTATTGAAATAAATAGTTAGTTACTCTTCAATCGCTATCACGATCCATATATGAACTGATTGACCCAGATCAACAAAAGGCGAAAAACCGACCCCGGCACCCGCGGAAGAACCCCGCCTTTTACATATCCGACAACAGTGATTTGCACCAAAAGAGATTGATAGGCTGCTAACGAAAGGTGCATGCTAGAGGGCTGGCTCGGCCCTCATATCATTCCGAATGATAGTTACCTTCGCTTCATTCGATTCGTGTGCGATCAGCGCCCACCGCATGATCCGCCCATCTCAATAGATTGGCGGACATCCCCATGGAACAGTCACTTAAACTTTTGCGCTTCCCTCTCGCGGCCCTGGCGGTCGTGGTGATGAGCGCCTGCGGTAAGGCACCAGTGGCGGCAGGCGGTGCGATGCCGGCAGCCAAGGTCAGCGTGGCCAAGGTCATCGAGCAACCCGTCAACGAATGGGACGAATTCACCGGCCGTCTCGAAGCCCCGGAAACCGTGGAAATCCGTCCGCGCGTCTCCGGCCAGATCGACCAGGTGGCCTTCACCGAAGGTGCGCTGGTCAAGAAAGGTGACCTGCTGTTCCAGATCGACCCACGCCCCTACCAGGCGGAAGTCCATCGCCTCGAAGCCCAGCTGCAACAAGCCCGCGCCACGGCCAACCGTACCGCCAACGAAGCCGAACGCGGCAAGCGCCTGCTGACCAGCAATGCGATTTCCACCGAGCTGGCCGATACCCGTACCAGCACCGCCCAGGAAGCCAAGGCCGCGGTCGACGCGACCCAGGCACAACTGGACCTCGCGCGCCTGAACCTGAGCTTCACCCGCGTCACTGCACCGATCACCGGCCGCGTCAGCCGTGCCGAAATCACCGCCGGCAACATCGTGACCGCCGATGTCACGCCGTTGACCAGCGTGGTCTCCACCGACAAGGTCTACGCCTACTTCGACGCTGACGAGCGGGTCTACCTCAAATACACCCAGCTGGCTCGCCAGGGCAAGCGCGGCCAGACCACTCCGGTCTACCTGGGCCTGTCCAACGAAACCGGCAACCCGCACCTGGGCCAGATGAACTTCGTCGACAACCAGGTCAACCCACGCACCGGCACCATTCGCGGGCGCGCCGTGTTCGACAACAGCGACGGCAGCTTCACCCCAGGTCTTTATGCTCGTCTGAAGCTGGTCGGCAGCGGCACCTACGACGCCGTGCTGATCAACGACGAAGCGGTCGGCACTGACCTTGGCAAGAAGTTCGTGCTGGTGATGGACGCCGAGAAGAAAACCGCCTATCGCACCGTCGAGCTGGGTCCGAAGATCGAAGGCCTGCGCATCGTACGCAGCGGCCTGAACAAGGATGACACCGTCATCGTCAAGGGCCTGCAGCGCGTGCGTCCTGGTTCACCGGTCGATCCTGAAGTGATCCCGATGGCAAGCAAGGAAACCCTCGCCGCCCTGGCGCAACAACGACAAGCCCTGGAAGCCAGCAACCTGTCCCAGGTCGCCCCGGCCAAGGCCGCGCCGACCCAGGCAAACAAGCTGGCCGCAGCGACTCCACGCGGTTAAGGGATACACACGATGAATTTTTCCCAGTTCTTCATATCAAGACCGATCTTCGCGGCCGTACTGTCGCTGTTGATCCTGATCGCCGGTGCGATCTCGCTGTTCCAGTTGCCGATCAGTGAATACCCGGAAGTGGTACCGCCGACCGTGGTCGTACGCGCCAACTTCCCCGGCGCCAACCCCAAGGTGATCGGCGAAACCGTGGCCGCACCGCTGGAACAGGCGATCACCGGCGTCGAAAACATGCTCTACATGTCCTCGCAGTCCACTGCTGACGGCAAGCTGACCCTGACCATCACCTTCGCCCTGGGCACCGACCTGGACAACGCGCAGGTACAGGTGCAGAACCGCGTGACCCGGACCGAGCCCAAGCTGCCGGCCGAGGTGACCCGCATCGGTATCACCGTCGACAAGGCCTCGCCCGACCTGACCATGGTCGTGCACCTGACCTCGCCGGACCAGCGCTACGACATGCTCTACCTGTCCAACTACGCCCTGCTCAACATCAAGGATGAGCTGGCGCGCCTGGGCGGCGTGGGTGACGTGCAACTGTTCGGCATGGGCGACTACTCGCTGCGCGTCTGGCTCGACCCGAACAAGACCGCTTCGCGCAACCTGACTGCCACTGACGTGGTCAACGCCATCCGTGAACAGAACCGCCAGGTCGCGGCCGGCCAGTTGGGCGCCCCACCGGCACCGAACGCCACCAGCTTCCAGATGTCGATCAACGCCCAGGGCCGCCTGGTCACCGAGGAAGAGTTCGAGAACATCGTCATCCGTGCCGGCGACGATGGCGAGATCACTCGTCTGAAGGACATCGCCCGGGTCGAGCTCGGCTCCAGCCAGTATGCCCTGCGCTCGCTGCTGAACAACCAGCCGGCAGTGGCGATCCCGATCTTCCAGCGTCCAGGCTCCAACGCCATCGAGATTTCCAACGAAGTCCGGGCAAAAATGGAAGAACTGAAGAAGGACTTCCCCCAGGGCATGGACTACAGCATCGTCTATGACCCGACCATCTTCGTCCGTGGCTCCATCGAAGCGGTGATCCATACCCTGTTCGAAGCCCTGGTGCTGGTGGTCCTGGTCGTGATCCTGTTCCTGCAGACCTGGCGTGCCTCGATCATCCCGCTGGTGGCCGTACCGGTGTCGCTGATCGGTACCTTTGCGGTCATGCATGTGTTCGGCTTCTCGTTCAACGCCCTGTCGCTGTTCGGCCTGGTACTGGCGATCGGTATCGTGGTGGACGACGCCATCGTGGTGGTGGAAAACGTCGAGCGCAACATCGGCCTGGGCCTGAGCCCGGTCGAAGCCACCAAGCGCGCCATGCGTGAAGTGACCGGCCCGATCATCGCCACGGCCCTGGTACTGTGTGCGGTGTTCGTCCCGGCGGCGTTCATCTCCGGCCTGACCGGCCAGTTCTACAAGCAGTTCGCCCTGACCATCGCCATCTCGACCGTGATTTCGGCGTTCAACTCGCTGACCCTGTCGCCGGCCCTGGCCGCGGTACTGCTCAAGGACCACCACGCACCGAAGGACGCTTTCTCCAAGTTCCTCGACGCGCTGCTCGGCGGCTGGTTGTTCCGTCCGTTCAACCGTTTCTTCGATCGTGCCAGCCATGGTTACGTCGGCGGTGTGGCCCGTGTCATCCGCGTCAGCGGCGTGGCCCTGATCCTCTACGCCGGCCTGATCGTACTGACCTGGCTCGGCTTCTCGACCACCCCGACCGGTTTCGTACCCGGCCAGGACAAGCAATACCTGGTGGCCTTCGCCCAACTGCCGGACGCGGCGAGCCTGGACCGTACCGAAGACGTGATCAAGCGCATGTCCGACCTGGCCCTGAAACAGCCTGGCGTGGAAAGTGCGGTGGCCTTCCCTGGCCTGTCGATCAACGGTTTCACCAACAGTCCGAACGCCGGCATCGTGTTCGTCACCCTCAAGCCGTTCGACGAGCGCAAGGACCCGAGTGAGTCGGCCGGTGCCATCGCCGGCGCCCTGAACGGCAAGTTCGCCGGCATCCAGGAAGCCTACATGGCGATCTTCCCGCCACCGCCGGTACAAGGCCTGGGCACCATTGGCGGTTTCCGCCTGCAGATCGAGGACCGGGGCAACCTGGGCTACGACGAGCTGTACAAGGAAACCATGAACATCATCGGCAAGAGCCGCAGCGTGCCGGAACTGGCGAACCTGTTCACCAGCTACACCGTCAACGTGCCGCAAGTCGATGCCGCCATCGATCGCGAGAAGGCCAAGACCCACGGCGTGGCCGTCAGTGACATCTTCGACACCCTGCAGATCTACCTGGGTTCGCTGTATGCCAACGACTTCAACCGCTTCGGTCGTACCTATCAGGTCAACGTCCAGGCCGAACAGCAGTTCCGCCTCGAGTCCGACCAGATCGGCCAGCTGAAAGTGCGCAACAACAAGGGCGAGATGATCCCGCTGGCGACCTTCATCAAGGTCAGCGATACCTCGGGACCGGACCGCGTCATGCACTACAATGGCTTCATCACCGCCGAAATCAACGGTGCCGCGGCCCCGGGCTACAGCTCCGGCCAGGCCCAGGCGGCGATCGAGAAGCTGCTCAAGGAAGAACTGCCCAACGGCATGACCTACGAGTGGACCGACCTGACCTACCAGCAGATCCTCTCGGGCAACACCGCGTTGCTGGTGTTCCCGCTCTGCGTCCTGCTGGCGTTCCTGGTCCTGGCGGCACTGTATGAAAGCTGGAGCCTGCCGCTGGCGGTGATCCTGATCGTACCGATGACCCTGCTGTCGGCGATTGCCGGGGTGATTCTGTCCGGTGGCGACAACAACATCTTCACCCAGATCGGCCTGATCGTACTGGTCGGCCTGGCGTGCAAGAACGCGATCCTGATCGTCGAATTCGCCAAGGACAAGCAGGAAGAAGGTCTCGACCCGTTGAGCGCGGTACTGGAAGCCTGCCGCCTGCGTCTGCGGCCGATCCTGATGACCTCGGTAGCGTTCATCATGGGTGTGGTACCCCTGGTGTTCTCCAGCGGTGCCGGTGCCGAGATGCGTCATGCCATGGGTGTGGCGGTGTTCTCCGGGATGCTCGGCGTGACCTTCTTCGGTCTGCTGCTGACCCCTGTGTTCTATGTATTGATCCGCCGCTTTGTCGAGCGTGGTGAAGCTCGCAAGGCTGCCCGGGCCCTCAAGCTGGAGGCGCAACAATGAGCAGTATGAAGGCCTTTCTCCCGAGCCTGCTGGTACTGGCGCTGAGCGCCTGTGCCGTCGGCCCGGACTACAAGACACCCGACACTCCGGCAGCGAAGATCAGCGCCGCCAGCGATGACAGCGCCGATCGCAAGAACTTCGACCGTGCGCGCTTCGAGGGTGTCTGGTGGCAACAGTTCGACGATCCGACCCTCAACCAGCTGGTCACCCAGTCGCTGAGCGGCAACCGCGATCTGCGCGTCGCCTTCGCCCGCCTGAAAGCGGCGCGGGCGATCCGCGACGACGTCAGCGATGACGCGATGCCGACCATCACCAGTCGCGCCAGCGCCAACCTGGGCAAGGGCCAGGTGCCGGGCCAGACCGAAAGCCGGGTCAACAGCGAACGCTATGACCTGGGCCTGGACATGGCTTGGGAAGTCGACCTGTTCGGCCGCATCCAGCGTAGCCTGGAAGCTGCCGATGCCGACGAACAAGCGGCTGCCGCCGACTTGTACCAGTTGCAGGTGACCATGATCGCCGAGCTGGTGGATGCCTACGGACAGCTGCGCGGCGCGCAACTGCGGGAAAAGATCGCCCTGGCCAACCTGAAGAACCAGCAGGAGTCCAAGGGCATTACCGAAAGCCTGCGTGATGCCGGTGTGGGCGACCAGCTCGACGTGGTCCGCGCCGACGCCCGCCTGGCGGCGGTCGAAGCCAGCGTGCCACAGCTGCAGGCCGAACAGGCGCGAGACAAGAACCGTATCGCCACCCTGCTCGGGGAGCGTCCGGACAGTCTGTCGATTGACCTGAGCCCCAAGGACCTGCCGGCGATTTCCAAGGCGCTGTCGATTGGCAACCCGGGTGACCTGCTGCAACGCCGCCCGGACATCCTCAGTGCCGAACGCAAGCTGGCTGCTGCCACCGCGCGGATCGGCGTGGCCAAGGCCGACCTGTTCCCACGGGTCAGCCTCAGCGGCTTCCTCGGCTTCACCGCCGGGCGTGGTTCGCAGATCGGCTCGTCGGCGGCCAACGCCTGGGCCCTGGGCCCGAGCATCACCTGGCCGGCGTTCAACCTGGGCAGCGTGCGGGCCCGCCTGCGCGGCGCCAATGCCGAGGCGGAAGGCGCGCTGGCGACCTACGAGCAGCAGGTGCTGCTGGCACTGGAAGAGTCGCAGAATGCCTTTACCGACTATGGCAAGCGCCAGCAGCGGCTGATCTCGCTGATTCGCCAGAGCGAATCGAGCCGTGCCGCCGCCGACCTGGCCGCCATCCGCTATCGCGAGGGCAGCGTGGACTTCCTCGTGCTGCTCGACGCCCAGCGTGAACGGTTGGCCGCCGAAGACAGCCAGGCCCAGGCCGAAGTCGACCTGTATCGCGGCATCGTCGCGATCTACAAGGCCCTGGGTGGCGGTTTCACACCGCAGGCCGTCGCCAGCAACTGATCGAGCTCTCCCGGATTGGATGCCCCTCCGATCCTCTTGTGCCCCGCTGCCTTTGGTCGCGGGGCTTTTTTTGTCTGGCGTTGGTTCTGTTCGCGGGCAAGCCCTGCTCCTACAAGTGGGCGTCAAGCCCGGAACCTGCGTACGGCACAAACGTGCAGGAGCAGGGCTTGCCCACGAATAGGTCAGCAGCCTTGCCGCCACCGGCAGCTTGATAACCCTGCACATCAAGAGGCCGCCTCTTGATAGATCTCATCGATCACACTGTCGGATAAAGCGATTGGACAAGCCCGTTCCAGACTTCTAGCCTACGCCTGCATAGACCCCACGCTGCAAGCAGTCCCTTCCCATGATTGTCCGCCCCAAGCCGAACCTGATCGCCATCCTGTTTTCCCTCAAGGGCTCCATCGCCCGTCGCATCGCCCTGCGCTGCCTGGTAGTGACCCTGCTCGCCGCAGTCATCGTGCTGGTGGAAACCGCTCACCCGGAGTTCTTTTCCAAGGTCAACGCCACGCCGTTCACCCTGCTCGGCCTGTCACTGTCGATCTTCATGAGCTTTCGCAACAACGCCTGTTATGACCGCTGGTGGGAAGGCCGCAAGCAGTTGGGCCAGATGATCATCGATATCCGCTCACTGATTCGCGAAAGCCAGGTGCTCGGCGACAGCCCGCAACGAACCTTGCTGCTGCGCGAGCTCTGCGGCTTTGCCCATGGCCTGATCGCCCGCCTGCGCCGGGAGAATGAGAGTCAGGCCATCAGCCCCTGGCAGCAGGACATCCCTGCACCCGGCCATCCGAACACGACCGATCAACTGCTGCAACGCATTGGCGCCCGTGTCCAGGGCCTGGTCGACCAGGGCGTGCTCAGCGAATGGCGCTATACCGTGTTTTCCGGGCTGCTGGTCAGCCTCAGCCAGGTCCAGGCCAGTTGCGAGCGGATCAAGCTCACGCCGCTGCCCTTCCCCTACAACCTGCTGCTGCACCGGACCATCTACCTGTTCTGCATCCTCCTGCCCTTCGCCATGGCCGAGCCGCTGGGCTGGCTGACGCCGATCTTCACCGCCATCGTCAGCTATACCTTCCTGGGCTTGGACGAGATCGGTGACGATCTCGAGGATCCCTTCGGTTTCGATGAGAACGACCTGCCCTGCAGCGCGATCCTGCGCACCGTGGAACGGGAAGTGCTCGCGAGCCTCGGCCATGCCGACCTGCCGCCGCCGCTGGAGCCGGTGGATTACGTACTCAACTGAGGCCAGGGTTTGACTCCGGAGCGCGGCTGACCGAAGCTGGCAACCTTACGAAAAGCTCGCCAGCTCACGGACCCTGCATGACGAAGCCTCGCCGCTACCTGCTGATCAGCCTGTTGCTCCTGCTCGCCCTCGGATTCATCTGGCACAAGCTGCCCGGCAAGATGGCCGCTCCGCAGGCACCGCACGTCAACTACGGCCAGGCACTCAAGCAGGCGCACAACGGCCAGCCGGGTGCCGCCCGCGTGCTCTACCAGCAACTGGCGCGCACCGACCTGTCGGATATCCGCCGGGCCGCCCTGCACGCCGAGCTGCCCAACTACCCCAGCCCCCGCGCCCTGAAACTGGCCGATGCGGATCTGCAGAGCCCTTCGGCACTGGTGCGCGAAGCGGCGATCCAGAGCATCGTCGGGCTGGTGCCGGGTGCCCAGCGCAGCCTGCTGCTGGGACCGGTACTGGAAGATGGCGAGCAGGAAGTACGCTTTGCCGCGGCCAACGCCATGCTCGGTCTCTCACCCGATGACCAGGGGCTGTATTTCGCTCCGCTGCAGCAGGTGGTCGAGGAGTACGAGCGCACCCTCAAGGCCCAGCCGGAAAGCGCCGAGGCACAGTTCCAGCTGGCCCGCCTGTACCTGCACGAAGGCCAGCTGGACAATGCCCAGCAATCCCTCGAGCGCATCTCGCAACTGGAGCCGAACAACCTCAAGGCGGTGGTTGCCCAGGTCG
Source organism: Pseudomonas vanderleydeniana (assembly GCF_014268755.2). Lineage (NCBI taxonomy): Bacteria > Pseudomonadati > Pseudomonadota > Gammaproteobacteria > Pseudomonadales > Pseudomonadaceae > Pseudomonas > Pseudomonas vanderleydeniana. The sequence goes on from NZ_CP077093.1 coordinate 3,786,284, forward strand.
AACTGCTCGACAAGCGCAACCAGCCGGACCAGGCCCGACAGCTGCTGGCCAAGCAACTGGAGGTACAACCGCAGTCCGCGTACCTGCAGCATGCGCTGGGTGTCTGGCTGCTGCACCACGGCCAGAGCGAATACGCCCTGCTGAGCCTGGCCAAGGCAGTCGAGCTGGAACCGGACAACACCGAATACCGCTACAAGCTCGCCACCACCTTGCACGACCTCGATCAACTCGAAGCCGCCCAGCGCCAGTTGGAAGAACTGGTCCAGCGCCACCCGGCGAACCGCAAGGCCCGGGTGCTGCTGATCGCCTACTGGAAGGAGAGCGGTCAGTTGCAGAACGTGCAGATCCTGCTGGCACAGCTGGAACAGCAGAATCCGGATGATCCGGCGTTGCAGCAGGGCTTGTAACCTCGGCAGCCAGGGTGCTGCGCTGGCCGAAGTTGGGAACTGCTGCTGATGCACAAGGTCCAGTACTGCAATACTCCAGTCAAAAGAGCCGCAGAATTGACTACACCACCTCTCCCTAACACTGCCAAGGCCGCCACCGGTATCGAAGGCCTGGACGATATCCTCTCCGGCGGCCTGTCCCGTGGTCACGTCTTCCTGCTCGAAGGCGAGCCAGGCACCGGCAAGACCACCGTTGCCCTGCAGTTTCTACTGGCCGGTGCCGCCGTCGGCGAACGCTCACTGTACATCACGCTTTCGGAAACCGAGGAGGAACTGCGTCAGGGGGCCAGCTCCCATGGTTGGACCCTGGACGAAAAAATCGACATCTTCGAGCTGACGCCCCCGGAGAACCTGCTCGATACCGAGCATCAGCAAAGCCTGCTGTATTCCTCGGACCTGGAGCTGGGTGAAGCGACCCGACAGATCTTCGAAGTGATCGAGCGCGTCAAGCCGACCCGCGTAGTACTCGACAGTCTCTCCGAGATTCGCCTGCTGGCCCAGAGCTCGCTGCGCTACCGCCGGCAGATCCTGGCGATCAAGCACTACTTCGTGCGCTACGACACCACGGTCCTGCTGCTCGACGACCTGACCAACGAATCCCTCGACAAGACCGTGCACAGCATTGCCCATGGTGTGATACGGCTTGAGGAACTGGCGCCCAACTATGGTGCCGAGCGCCGTCGGGTCCGGGTGGTCAAGTACCGCGGCCAGAAGTACCGCGGTGGCTACCATGACTTCACCATCAGCAACGACGGCGTGCATGTGTTCCCCCGCCTGGTGGCGGCCGAACACCGTGGCGAGTATCTGCGCCTGCAATTGAGCAGCGGCATCCCCGAGATGGACGCCCTGCTCGGTGGCGGCATCGAAACCGGCTCCAGCACCCTGATCCTGGGCCCTGCCGGTACCGGCAAGACGCTGATCGCGATGATTTTCGCCGCTGCGGCGGTCGCGCGCGGCGAAAAGGCCGCCCTGTTCATCTTCGACGAAGAACTGGGGCTGCTCTACGAGCGCATGAAAAACATCGGCATCGACCTGGCAGCCCTGCGGGCCACCGGCAACCTGTGGATCGAACAGCTCGACGCCGCCGAGTTGTCACCCGGGGAATTCTCCCATCGGGTCCGCCGCTGCGTGGATGAGGGTAATATCAAGACCGTGGTGATCGACAGCATCAACGGCTACCAGGCGGCGATGCCGGAAGAAAACGCGCTGATCCTGCACATGCACGAACTGTTGCTGTACCTCAACCGCCGGGGTGCCGCGACGTTCATGACCGTCGCCCAGCACGGGCTGGTCGGCGACATGCAGGCTCCCGTGGAGATCACCTACCTCGCCGATACGGTCATCCTGCTGCGCTACTTCGAGGCCCTGGGCAAGGTTCGCCGAGCCATTTCGATCATCAAGAAACGCACCGGCTCCCATGAGTCGACGATTCGCGAATACCGCATCAACTCACGCGGCATGACCATCGGCGAGCCACTGGAGGCCTTCCAGGGCGTGCTGCGCGGCGTACCGACCTACCTGGGCGAAGACCTGCCCCTGCTACAGGACGAAGCCTCTTGAACCTGCCGGACGAGGTCTCCGAACGGGCGATCATTCTCGCGCCCTGGGGGCGCGACAGCCAGATCGCACGCCGGCTCCTCGAAGAGGCCAGCCTCAGGGGGGTGGTGAGCACGAGCCTGCAGTCTCTGTGCGATGAGCTCGAACTCGGCGCCGGTCTGCTGGTCATCGCTGTCGAAGCCCTGCAGGCCATCGACCTCGAACCGCTGCTGCGGCAGCTACGCGAACAGCCGGCCTGGTCGGACCTGCCGATCATCCTGCTGACCCATCACGGCGGGCCGGTACAGCCAGCCTCCTCCGACCTGGGTCACCAACTGGGCAATGTCACCTTTCTCGAGCGCCCTTTCCATCCGGTCACGCTGATCAGCCAGGTGACGTCGGCCATACGCGGGCGCAGGCGCCAGTACGAGGCCCGCGATCGCCTGGTTGACCTGAGCCAGAGCGAGCAGCGGCTCAAGGAGACGCTGGAAACCCTGGAGCAGCAGGTCGAGGAACGCACGACGCAACTGCGCCACAACGAGGAAGCACTGCGCCAGTCACAAAAGATGGAAGCGGTCGGCCAGTTGACCGGCGGCATCGCCCACGACTTCAACAACATGCTGACCGGTATTATCGGCAGCCTGGAACTGCTCAAGCGCCGGCTGGCCCGCGGCCGCCTGGACGACCTGGAAAACCTGATCGACCTGGGCGTCACTTCGGCCAACCGCGCCGCCGGCCTGACCCATCGGCTGCTGGCCTTTTCCCGTCGTCAGTCACTGGACTCCAAACCGGTGGAGATGAACGAACTGGTCAGGTCCATGAGCGAGCTGCTGCGTCGCAGCCTCAATGAAAGCATCGAGCTGCGCATGGACCTTGCCGAAACGTTGTGGATCGCCGAGGCCGACCCCAATCAACTGGAAAGTGCCCTGCTCAACCTGGTGATCAATGCACGCGACGCGATGCCTGATGGCGGACAGCTGCTGGTCAGCACCTCCAACCAGCGGCTGGACCTGGCCTTCACCCAGCCCCAGGGCCACCTGGAGCCTGGCGATTATGTCCTGCTTCAGGTCCGGGACAATGGCTGCGGCATGCCGGAAAACATCATCAGCCGCGTGTTCGATCCCTTCTTCACCACCAAGCCCATCGGCCAGGGCACCGGCCTCGGCCTGTCGATGATCTATGGCTTCAGTAAACAGTCGCGCGGTCATGTGTCCATCGACAGCCATGTGGGCCGGGGCACCTCGGTCAATCTCTATCTGCCGCGCTACAAGGGCGAAACCGTGCTCCAGGATGATTCGCTGCAGTTGCTGCCCGCCTCCCATGCCACCGAAGGCGAAACCGTGCTGATCGTCGAGGATGATCCGGCGGTACGTGTGCTGGTGCGCGACGTATTGAGCGAGCTGGGCTACCAGTTCGTCGAGGCCGGAGACGCCAACGCGGCGATCCCGGTGCTCGAATCCGAGCAGCGCATCGACCTGCTGATCAGCGATGTTGGCCTGCCAGGCATGAACGGACGGCAACTGGCAGAGATCGGTCGCCAGTTGCGCCCCGGGCTCAAGGTCCTGTTCATCACCGGCTATGCCGAACATGCGGCGGTTCGCGGCGGCTTCCTCGACCCGGGCATGCAGATGATCACCAAGCCCTTCAACCTGGACCTGCTGACGGCCAGGGTACGGGAAATGATCAACGCCTGAGTCAGGACAGCAGGCGCTGGATCTGCTCCTGCAGCGTGTCGAGATCGAAAGGCTTGGCGAGGATCGGCGCCTTGCGAGTGATCGGGCTGTCCGTCTCGAGAATTTCCGCCGGGTAACCGCTGATGAAGATCACCTTCAGGTCCGGACGCAACTTGATCGCCGGCTCTGCAATGTCGACCCCGGAAATCCCGCCGGGCAGCCGGAAGTCCGTGACCATCAGGTCCAGGTTCGGCTTGGTCGCCAGGATCTCGAAGGCCTGTTCGCCGTTTTCGGCCTGCAGCACCCGATAGCCCTCGCTGGACAGATAGGCCGACAACACCATCAGGATCGACGGGTCGTCCTCGACGATCAGGACGACGTCTTGTGCATCTTCACTCATGGAAAACCTTCATTTTCTAAATTCTGCCAATACGACCACCGGCTGCGCCGGAGGTTGCGTCGGGTTACCGGTTTTCCTGTAGCGGCAGGCGGACGCAGAAAGTCGAGCCCTCGCCCAGCCGGCTGCTGACCGTGATTGTACCGCCATGGGCGGCAACAATCTGCTCGGAAATGAACAGGCCCAATCCGAGTCCTGCCACCGCATGGCCTGCCGAGACACGCTCGAACTGCTGGAAGATGCGCTTCTGGTTCTCTTCGCTGATACCAATGCCGCGATCGCTGACCTCGATACAGGCCTGGCCGTCCCTGGTGTACACACGCACACCGATCGGGCTCTTGGCCCCATAGCGAACGGCGTTGGTCAGCAGGTTGGAAACCACCTGCTCGATGCGGAACTCATCCCAGTTCCCCTCCACCGGCCCAGCAGCCTCGTATTCGAGCGTCGAATCGGCAGCCTGTACCTGAGGGGCAAAACCCTCCAGCAGCTTGGCCACCAGTTGCGACAGGTCGAACCGGCTGGGCCGGATCGACAGCTTGCCGGTGCGGATACGCGACACGTCGAGCATGTCCTCGATCAGCCGGATCAGGCTCTGGATCTGCCGTTCATCACGCTCGACCATCGCATTCATCTTGTCGAGCGTGAAGGCCGCCGCGTTGTTGCGGGCCAAATGCATCTTGCGCAGTTGGGTCTCGAGAATCAGTCCGTTGAGCGGCGTGCGCACTTCGTGGGAGACGATCGACATGAAGTCGTCACGCATGCGCACCGCACGTTGCAGCTCCTCCTGGGTCGCCTGCAACTCGCGCAGCAACGCCTCCTGCTCACGCCGGCTCTGCTCCAGGGCCTCGACCTGCTGCTTCATGGCCTTGCTCTGGCGATAGAGTTCGACGAAGACATTGACCTTGCTCTTCACCGCGTGGGTATCCAGCGGCTTGTAGAGAAAGTCCACCGCCCCGCTTTCATACCCCTTGAAGGCATAGTTGAGCTCGCGCCCGCCGGCACTGACGAACACGATGGGAATATGCTTGGTTTTCTCCGTGCCGCGCATCAGCTCGGCCAGTTCAAAACCATTCATGCCCGGCATCTGCACGTCGAGAATGGCCATGGCGAACTCGTGTTGCAGCAGCAGGGACAGGGCCTCATCCGCGGAATAGGCCTTGTAGACGACGCGATCCTCACGTGTGATCAGCGCTTCCAGCGCCAGCAGATTTTCCGGCAGATCGTCAACGATCAGCAGTTTGGCCTGGATAGTACTTAACATGCGATTCGTTCCAACTCGGCAAGCAGGCGGCCGATGCCGCGAAGGGGAAGTATGTAGTCGGGGGTATGCAGCGCCAGGGCCGCCTCGGGCATGGTCGCCACCCGCGCCTCACGGGGATCCTGGACCACCGTCAGGCCGCCATGGGCCTTGACCTGCGCCAGCCCGTTGGCACCGTCATGGTTGGCGCCGGTCAACAGCACTGCCAGCAGGCGTGAACCGTAGGTGTCGGCGGATGATTCGAACAGGTAGTCGATGGAGGGACGCGAATAGTGCAGGCGCGCCTCGCAACTGAAGGAAAAACTGCGGTCCTGCTCCACCGACAAGTGATAGCCGGGTGCAGCGAAATACAGGGTGCCAGGGTTGATCGACTCTTTGTCGGCCGGCTCCTTGACCGGCATCGACACGCGCCGGGCGAAGACCTCGGCCAGGTGACTCTTGCGTTCCTCGGGCATGTGCAGCACGACGATGATCGGCAGGCTGAACCCGCTCGGCAACTCGCCGAATACCGTCAGCAATGCCTCGACGCCGCCCGCCGAGGCGCCCATGGCGATGGCCTCGACACGCTGTCGCTGGGTGAACTCAAGGGCCAGTCTGTTCATAGCTTGCGATAGATCCGCTCTTGCTTGACCAAGGTCTCGAACTGCTTGCCGAAGGAGGAAAATTCCAGCGTTTCCTTGTTGCCCAGTGCCAGGAAACCGCGGTGGCAGAGCGACTCATGAAACAGACCAAAGGCTCGATCTTGAAGCTTTTTATTGAAATAAATCAATACATTACGACATGAAATTAACTGAGTTTCCGAGAACACGCTATCCGTAGCCAGGCTGTGATCGGCAAAGGTCACGTTCTCGCGCAACGTCTTGTCGAAAATCGCATAACCATAGGCCGCCGTGTAGTACTCGGAAAACTCCCGCTGGCCACCGGCCTGCTGATAGTTGCGGGTATAGAGACGCATGCTGTCCAGGGAAAAGATTCCCTGCTTGGCCTTTTCCAGGGAGCTGGGGTTGATATCGGTGGCATAGATGATCGTGCGCTCCAGCAAGCCTTCTTCGCGCAACAGGATCGCCATCGAGTAGACCTCTTCACCGGTGCTGCAACCGGCGACCCAGATCTTGATCGAGGGATAGGTCCGCAGCAGCGGCACCACCTCCTGGCGAATCGCCAGGAAATGGCTGGGGTCACGAAACATTTCGCTGACCGGAATGGTCAGGAACTGCAGCAACTGCATGAACGCCGTCGGGTCATGCAGCACCCGCTCCTGCAGCGCGGAAATCGTCGCGCAGTCGAACTGGCGCAGGGCGTGGACGACCCGGCGCTTGATCGACGCGCCGGAGTAATCGCGGAAATCGTAGCTGTACTTGAGGTAGATCGCCTCGATCAACAGGCGTATTTCAATGTCGATATTCTGCTGCACTAGATCCTTTCCATTTTCGGCAACCACACGCGAATCAGCGAGAACAGGCGATCCAGGTCGATGGGCTTGGCCAGGTAATCATTGGCGCCCGCCTGCAGGCAACGCTCCTGGTCATCCTTCATCGCCTTGGCCGTCACCGCGATGATCGGCAGCTTGCGCCAACGCGGATCCTTGCGGATCTCGACCGTGGCTTCATAGCCGTCCATCTCCGGCATCATCACATCCATCAGTACCAGATCGATGTCGTCGACTTCGTTGAGCCGCTCTATCGCTTCGCGGCCGTTACGACCGATCTCGACGACCGCCCCCTTGTGTTCCAGGGCACTGGTCAGGGCGAAGATGTTGCGTACGTCGTCGTCCACCAGCAGGATCCGGCGACCTTCGAAAACCTTGTCACGACTACGAGCGGTCTTGAGCATGCGCTGACGTTCATGGGACAACTGCGATTCGACTTTGTGCAGAAACAATGTCACTTCGTCGAGCAGGCGCTCCGGCGAACGCGCCCCCTTGATGATGATCGAGCGTGAATACTTGCGCAGGTCAGCCTCTTCATCACGGGTCAGGTTGCGCCCGGTGTAGACGATCACCGGCGGGAACGAGCGGATCTCGTCGGTGGACATGCGCTTGAGCAGCTCATTGCCGAGCATGTCCGGCAGCTTGAGGTCGATGATCATGCAGTCGTAGACGTTTTCGCGTAGCAGGTCCAGGGCATCCTGGGCCAGACCTACCGCCGTGATCTGGATGTCATCATCGCCAATCAGCCGGGCAATGCTGTCGCGCTGCAGGTCGTCGTCCTCGACCAGCAGGACGCGCTTGACCTTCTGGGTCAGCTTGGCCTCGAGCCGGGAGAAGACCTCCTTGAGCTCCTCGCGGGTCGTCGGCTTGACCGCATAACCCATGGCGCCCATGTGCATGGCGGTCTCGACACGGTCTTCCACGGAAATCACATGCACCGGGATATGCCGGGTCGATGCCTGTTCCTTGAGGCGCTGCAACACGGTCAGGCCGGAATGGTCAGGCAGGCGCATGTCCAGCAGGATCGCATCCGGGATGAACTGTGCCGCCAGGCCGAACCCCTCATCGGCACCGTGGGCGACCAGGCACTGGTAACCCAACTCATGGGCCAGGTCGTAGAGAATCTGGGCAAAGCTTGGTTCGTCCTCGACCACCAGGATACTGCGGGTGGTGAAGGGAGCCTTGTCACGGTCGTCGGCGAAACGCTCAACGGGTGTATCGACCACCACCGGCGGCTCGACACGGGGGCGGGCCGGCATGATCGAATCGGCATGCACCGGCGCCGTCGCGACCGGCACATCGCCGCTGGCCATGGTGTACTCACGTGGCAGGGCCAGGGTGAACACGCTGCCCTGCCCCGGCACGCTGGCGACGCTGATCGAACCGCCCAGCAGGGTCGCCAGGTCGCGGGAAATCGACAGGCCGAGGCCGGTACCGCCATACCGCCGGTTGGTGGTGCCGTCGGCCTGGTGGAACGCCTCGAAGATGCTTTCGTGCTGCTCGGCGGCGATGCCGATTCCGGTATCACGAACACTGAAGACGATACCCACGCCTGGCCGGCTGGAGACGGTCAGGTTGACGTGACCCTTCTCGGTGAACTTCAGCGCGTTCGACAGCAGGTTCTTGAGCACCTGTTCCAGGCGCTGACGGTCGGTGAACAGCATCTCGGGCGCGCCGTCCTCGATCACCACGCTGAAACCCAGCCCCTTGTCGTTCGCCAGCGGCAGGAACAGGTTGTCCAGGCCTTCGACCAACCGCGCCACGCTGGTGTTCTCCGGACGCACTTCAAGCTTGCCGGCCTCGACCTTGGCGATATCGAGAATGTCGTTGATCAGGTTCAGCAGATCGTTGCCGGCGGAATAGATCGATTCGGCGAACTTGACCTGCTCGTCGGTGAGGTTCTCCTGAGGGTTTTCCGCCAGCAGCTTGGCCAGGATCAGCGAGCTGTTGAGCGGCGTGCGCAGCTCATGGGACATGTTGGCGAGGAACTCGGACTTGTACTTGCTCGAGCGCTGCAGTTGCTCGGCGCGCTCCTCGAGCTCGGCCTGGGCCAGATTCAGTTCGCCGTTCTTGCGGTCCAGGGCATCACGTTGCTCGGAGAGCGCGTTGGCCTGTTCGGCCAGTTGCTCGTTGCTCTGCTCCAATTCGGTCTGCTGGGTCTCCAGATGTACCTGGGACTCCTTGAGCACCCGGGACTGTTCTTCCAGTTCCTCGTTGGCGGTCTTGAGTTCCTCCTGCTGGACCTGCAGTTCCTCGTTGAGCTGCTGCGTCTCGGCCAACACCTCTTGCAGGCGCTGGCGATAACGAGCCGCTTCGATGGAGGTGCCGATGCTGCCGGCGATCAGTTCCAGCAGCTCGATATCGCGCTCGCAGAGCTCACGCAGAAAGCCCAGTTCGATCACGCCGTTGACACGCCCGTCATCGCTGGTCGGCACCACCACCACATGGCGCGGCAAGCCCTCACCAAGGCCGGAACTGACCTTGAAGTAATCCTCCGGGACTGCATCCAGGCGAATCAGCCGCCCCTGGGTCGCGACCTGGCCGACAATGCCTTCGTCGGTGAAAATCTCCACCCGCTGCTGCTCCTGCTCGCGGGATAGGCCGTAGGTACCGATACGCCGGAAACCACCATGCTCCTCACGAACATACAGGGCCCCCACGGCACAATCCAGGTATTGGGAGCAGAACTGCAGGATGTTGCGCCCCAGTGGGCCCAACCCCAGTTGCCCCAGCATCTGCGAGCCCAACTCATTCTGTCCGCCACGCAGCCAGGCCTGCTTCTCGAGCCGCTCCGAACTCTTGCGTTGCGACTCGAGGGTTTTCCCATAACTATTTGAAAGATCTAGTAAATTTTTTCTTCCAACATAGGCCAGCAGCGCGCTCAGGCCCAGTACGAAGACCAGGTAGACACCAATGATCCAGATGGTGGTATGCCTGACATCCTCATTGCGAGCCAGGCGCAGTTGCTGCTCGGTGTCGATGGCGTTGGTGTACTCGTTGCGAATCTCGTCGGTCAGGCGCTTGCCCCGGCCAGCCTTGATCGCCTCGCGATAGTCGCCCTTGCTACGCTGCAGATCGATCATCGACTGCGCGTATTCGGTCCAGGCCCCCTGCAGGGCCTCGATACGCCTGAAGCGATCGACCTGCTGCGGATTATCCCCCACCAGCTGCTGCAGGCTACGCAGTTCGGCAATGATCTTCGGCTTGGCGACCTCATAGGGATCGAGGAAATGCTCGTCGCCCGTGATCAGGAACCCGCGCATGCCGGTCTCCAGGTCGACCGACAGCGTCATCGCCTCGTTGACGTTGTTGATCACCCGGTCGGTGTGCTGCACCCACTGGATCACCGAGAGCAGATAGGTGATCAGGGCCACGAAGAAAACGGCACTGAGTACGCCCACCCCCAATGGCAGGCTGATGTTGCGGCTCAAGAGTTTGCGAAAACTGCTCTCATCAACCGAAGACGGTGAATTCATTTCGGGCCCCGGAGGAAGTCTTGAAAATTAAGGAGTTTGCCGTAATTCTGAAAAAAGGATCCATTTTTCTCACAGCGTAGAAGGCATTTTCTCGCCTCGCACTGCACAGCATCAACCAGACCGGCTATCCTGCCACACTTATACAGCCAATGTTTTTTTGTACAAGAAATAGAACTTGTACCGATTCGCCGCTTACCAATACAAGACAAGGGACAGGCAGCCTCCTGTTCCCGCTTTCACTTTTCGGGAAAACCGCCATGTGTGCAGCCAGCTCCACCATCCTCGTCGTCGAAGACGACACCATTGTCCGCATGCTGATTGTCGATGTGCTGGAGGAACTGGAATTCAAGGTACTGGAGGCCGGCAGCAGTGACGAGGCCCTGGAAATCCTCAACGACCCGGCCATGCCGATCGACCTGCTGATGACCGACGTCGGCCTACCCGACATGGATGGCCGCGAACTGGCGAGCACGGCGCGCCAGGCTCGCCCCGAACTGTCGGTTCTGTTCGCTAGCGGCTACGCCGAAAGCATCGAGGTGCCCGCCGGCATGCAGGTGATCGGCAAGCCCTTCTCCATCGACCAGTTAAGGGACAAGATCAAAAGCATAATATAACTTTTTGTTTTTATTGATTTTTTTATTCTAGAATTCACTTTAAGTTCAGCCCACCCCTCATTCATGCCTGCGCATCCATGACGCCTTGACCGCGCTCGGTTCAGTTGACGCACGGACACACGGCATGGTTTCCTAGCCGCCTGTTCTGGGTGCCCTTCACAGGGTGAAACGGGAAACCGGTGCGTCGGCGGATGATGATTCATCACGCCAGGCAAGTCCGGTGCTGCCCCCGCAACGGTAAGCGAGAGAAGCGTCGGATCCACTGTGCCACTCGGCATGGGAAGGTGATGCTGGAAGGTTCAAGCCACGCTCGAACCCCTCGCGAGCCCGGAGACCGGCCCGGAAAAATCGAATGACAAACCTGCGGTGGGCAGGCGCTGTTGAAACCTGCGGACCCGTTCCGACAGGTTTTCTTGCGCTTGGCCGCCCGCTGAAAATCGCAGAGGGAAGCGCCATGTCCATTACTACCGCCAGCCATAGCGGCACGACTACATCGACTCGCACTCAACGCCTGGTTGCCGCCATCGGTGCCAGTGTGCTCGGCGTGCTGCTGGTTTACTTCGCCGGTTTCTCGCATATCGATGCCGTCCACAATGCGGCCCATGACACGCGCCATAGCGCCGCCTTCCCGTGCCATTGAGACAACCGACATGATCCAGCGCATTGCCCGAACCGCCGGTTTCAGCGGACTGCTGGCCGCCCTGCTGCTGACCCTGCTACAGAGCTTCTGGGTCGCGCCACTGATTCTCGAGGCGGAAACCTACGAGAAGGCGCCTGCCAGCGAAGCCCATGAACACACCGATGCCGCCCTGGCCGGCCACAGCCATGAACACGATGCAGAAGCCTGGGAGCCTGAAGATGGCTGGCAGCGCGTGCTGTCGACCACAGGTGGCAACCTGGTAGTTGCCGTCGGCTTCGCCCTGATGCTCGCCGGCCTCTATACCCTGCGCGCACCCAATCGCACGTCCCAGGGACTGCTCTGGGGCCTGGCCGGCTATGCCACCTTCTGCCTGGCGCCCACCCTGGGGCTGCCGCCAGAGCTGCCCGGCACGGCCGCCGCGGACCTGCTGCAACGGCAGATCTGGTGGGCCAGCACCGCAGCGTCCACCGCCGTGGCCATCGCCCTGCTTGTGTTCGGTCGGCATTGGGCACTCAAGTTGCTCGGCGTGGCCATTATCGTGGTTCCTCACGTGATTGGCGCACCACAGCCGGAAGTACATTCGAGCCTTGCGCCGCCCGCACTGGAAGCGCAGTTCAAGATCGCCTCGCAATTGACCAACGCCGTCTTCTGGCTGGCCCTGGGCCTGGTCAGTGCGTGGCTGTTCCGTCGCAAGAACGACGATCAGTACCCGGCATGACAACTCCCGACGCGAAACCGACCTTGGCGGTTGGTTTCGGTTGCCGACAAGGTTGCGAAGCCCCGGTGCTGCTGCAGTTGCTGGAACAATCGCTGCTGGCCCGGCGAATCGACCTGGCCAGCATCGCAGGCCTGGCCAGCATCGACGGGAAACGCCACGAGCCGGGACTGATTGAACTGGCCCGGCACCTGCAACTGCCATTGGTGTTCTTCGAGGCCGCGGCCCTGCAGCCGTATGAGCCTCGCCTGAGCCATCGTTCGAGCCTGGCTTTTGCCCGCACCGGCTGCCACGGCGTGGCCGAAAGTGCCGCGCTGGCCCTGGCCGAACAGCTGGGCCAGGCCCCGGCCAGTCTGCTGATTTCACGCCAAAAGCACCCGCAGGCTACCTTTGCGCTGGCCTGGACCGGGCAAAACCCCTGATAACCCCCTCCTCCTGCATGAGCGCTATTCATGTCGGCCCCAGAATTCGCGTCGCGACCCAGCCAGCAAACCTGGGTGCACTCAACGCGAGGTTCATGGCAAAGCCCGTACAGAGAAACTTATGACCGTCTACTTCATCGGTGCCGGCCCCGGCGACCCGGAACTCATTACCGTCAAGGGTCAACGCCTGATCCGCAGTTGCCCGGTGATCATCTACGCAGGCTCGCTGGTACCCGAGGCCGTGCTGGAGGGACACCGCGCCAGCCAGGTGATCAACAGCGCCGAACTGCACCTGGAACAGATCATCGACCTGATCCAGGCCGCCGACGCCGCCGGACAGGATGTAGCCCGGGTGCATTCCGGAGACCCCTCCCTGTACGGCGCCATTGGCGAGCAGATCCGTCATCTGCGTGAGCGGGGCATCGCCTATGAAATCGTCCCCGGCGTCACCGCCACGGCCGCCTGCGCGGCCTTGCTCGGCGCCGAACTGACGCTGCCGGACATTTCCCAAAGCGTGATCCTGACCCGTTATGCCGACAAGACCCGGATGCCCGCTGGCGAAGAACTGGCGGACCTGGCCCAGCACCAGGCGACGATGGCGATTCACCTGGGCGTCAATCACCTGGCGAAGATCGTCGCCGAGCTGCTACCCCACTACGGCGAAGACTGCCCGATCGCTGTGATCCACCGCGCCACCTGGCCCGACCAGGACTGGGTCCAGGGCACGTTGGCGGACATCCAGGCCAAGGTCGAAGCCAAGGGTTTTCGGCGTACCGCGCTGATCCTGGTGGGGCGCGTACTGGGCAGCGACCACTTCAGCGAGTCATCCTTGTACCGGGCTGGCCATGCCCACCTGTACCGACCCTGACCTGGCGGAGGCAAAGCAATGTCCGAGCAAGCGTTCTCCGGTGCCAAGCTGGCACTGATCTGTGGCGACCAGTTGCTGACCTACCTGCGCGACATGAAGGAGAGTATTCCCTACCCCGGCCACTGGGACTTTGCCGGTGGCGGCCGCGAAGGCGAGGAAACCCCGAGCGAATGCGCCTTGCGCGAGCTGGACGAGGAGTTTTCCCTGCGTCTCGGCGCCGAGCGCATCGAGTGGACGCGACGCTACCCCAGCGTCACCCAGCCGGGCAGCCATTCATGGTTTCTGGTGGGGCAACTGAGCCAGGTGGAAATCGCGGCGATCCGCTTTGGCGACGAGGGACAGTATTGGCGGATGATGCCGATTGCCGAGTACCTGGCGCACCCACTGGGGGTGCCGTACCTGCAGGAGCGGCTGCGCGATTACCTGCAGGATAGGTAGTGGCCACCAGGACGCATTCGCGGGCAAGCCCGGCCCCTACAGGATTGCGTCGCGCACAAGATTCATGAGCGCCCGAGCACTGTAGGAGCCGGGCTTGCCCGCGAATACACCAATTCAGCCACCACAACTGCTCGCCCCAAAAAAAACGGTGCTCACGGGCACCGTTTTTTGCGACTCAATGCAGCGAACACCCTTAGTAGTAGGCGTTTTCTTTCTGCGTATGGTCGGTGACGTCACGCACGCCCTTGAGTTCGGGGATACGCTCGAGCAGGGTGCGCTCGATGCCTTCCTTCAAGGTCACGTCGGCCTGGCCACAGCCCTGGCAACCACCACCGAACTGCAGTACGGCGATGCCGTCCTCGACCACGTCGATCAGGCTGACCTGGCCGCCATGGCTGGCCAAACCGGGGTTGATCTCGGTTTGCAGGTAGTAGTTGATGCGCTCGTTGATCGGGCTGTCGGCACTGACCATCGGCACCTTGGCGTTCGGCGCCTTGATGGTCAGCTGACCACCCATGCGGTCCGTGGCATAGTCGACCACCGCGTCGTCGAGGAACGCCTCGCTGAACGAGTCGATCCAGGCAGTGAAGCTTTTCAGGCCCAGCGCGGTGTCTTCAGGCTTTTCCTCGCCCGGCTTGCAGTAGGCGATGCAAGTCTCGGCATACTGGGTGCCCGGCTGGGTGATGAAGATGCGGATACCGATCCCTGGAGTGTTCTGCTTCGACAGCAGGTCCGCCAGATAATCGTGTGCGGCATCGGTAATGGTTATGGCGCTCATGGAATCTCCTCACAGATTGCTACCAGTCTACGCCAAATCAGGCCGCCGGACAAAGTCCTAGTATTTTTGTCGGAATAACACAGCAACTGATGCCAGGCTTGTGGCGAGCGGGCCTGCCCGCGCTGGGCCGCAAAGCGGCCCCAAAACCAGGCAACTCAACGTGTCAGGAATATCGCGATTGCTGGTTTGCGGCTGCCTTGCAGCCGAGCGCGGGCAGGCCCGCTCGCCACAAGCCGTTCTCTTCACAGGTTCTCGTAACGGTTCATGTCCAGCACGCCCGCATTCACCGGATCGGTTTCCTTGAGATAGGTCGTCAGGTCATGGAAATAGAACCAGAACTGCGGATGGCTACGGCGTATCCCCCAACGCCGGACGATCTGCTCGAACGCCGCGGCATCCTTGGCCTGCTCCATGGCATCGACGAACGCCGGCACCTGCTCGGCAGGTACGTTGAACATGAAGTTCGGGTAGCTGGTCAGCACCCCCGGGTAGATGGTCACGGTATCCAGGCCCGGCTGATAGCGGTAGGCCTCGCCGAGCATGAACGCCACGTTGCTGTGGGCACGGTTGCGTAGCAGGCTGTAGATCGCGCGTTTACCCTCACGGGTCTCGATGCGCAGCATCGTGGCTTCAGGCAGTTGGTCGATCACCCTGAGACCTGCCGCCGGACGTGAAGTCAGGCGACTCAGCGACTGTTCGGCCTCCTGCAACGCCGGGACGATATTGGGCCGCGAACAGTAGGCCCCATCGCAGCGGTTGATCGGGTCCGGATGGGCGTTGAGCTCGCCATAGCGCGCCAGCAACTGCTTGGCGAAGTCCCGCTTGGGGTCCTTCTCGTCGAGCTTCAGCGCCGTCGGCTTGCTGTCGTCGATACGCTCGTAATCCATCCACATCTTGATCTTGCCGCTGTTCTGGTACCAGTCGTCGAGGTAGGCATCGCGCGAATCGGCTGGCATCAGGCGCAGGAAGTTCTGCTCGGCACCGTTGCGGATCAGGTCGAAGTACAGCCGGGTCTGGGCCTGGTGCGAGACGTTGCCGAACACGTCGAAGTTCACCGCCAACTGGTAGTAGGTGCGCTCCAGCAGCGGGTAGTCGAACAGCCACATGGTCTGCGGCACCTCGCCGATCAGCCCCTTGGTCACCGTGGCGCTGTCAAAATGGCGGAAAATGCTCAGCAAGGCGTTGTCGTTGCCAGCCCACAGGGTCGACCAGCTGGGCGCCGGCACCCGGGCATAGGCCTTCGAGCGCAGCGACTCGTACTCGTTGCGCTTGTCGCGGTAGGCCAACCACAGGCTCAACACACTGCCAACATCGTCGTTCTGCCCGGGCATCGCCAGCAGCGGCGTGGCCTTGCCGCGATAACTCGGGTCGGTGATGTACAGGTCATGCTCCGGGGCCTGGAAGAACGCCCAGAAGTTGTCACGAATCACATCGGTCGCAATCTGTCCGCGGCAGACCGGCCCACGGATGAAGGTGTCGACGAAATATTCGGCGTTGTCGAGCATGAACTGGTAGCGCGCGGCCGCCGGAATCGCCTCGAAGGTTTCAAACGGGTTGGCCCGGCGTTGCGGCCCGTAGCCCGGCAAGGCACTGACCTGCCAGTCGCCGCTATAGAAGAGGGTCTTGATCCGCGCCATTTTCGCCGCGCTCAGGGCATAGGTGATGTGAGTCTTGTGGACGATCGCGCCCTGTACCGGCCATAGACGGTAGTAGACCTGGGTACCGGGATCGTCGTTGGGCCGCCGGGTGTTGATCAGGTCGATCGGCTGGCCGCTGGGCGTGCGCGAACGCACCCACTGGAAGAAATGCCCGGACTCGCCGCCGTCAAAATAGACATGGGCCAGGAACCAGTGCTCGTACAGCCAGCGTGCCACCAGGCTTTCCCGGGCACCCGGCGCATTGAGCAGGCTCTCCCACTGGGTGATCTGCTGCGCCTCGCGGGCCGTCGGCGCCAGCGGCTTGGCATCCATCGGCGCGCCGATGGCCAGCCAGTGTCGCAGGATCGCATACTGACTATCGGTCAGCCCGGTCACCGCCAATGGCATGCCCTCCTTCGGATGGGCACCGGCATAACCGTCGAACTCTTCGGGCAGCGGGCACATGTTCTGCCGGTTCAGGCCCAGCACGATGTTATCCGGCAGCTTGGCATTGGGCTCCAGCGGCGTGCGATGGCCCAACTCCAGCATGCGCGCCATCAGTGCCGCCTGGCTGCCCTGGGCATCGAGCACCGAGTAGAACGTCTTCTGTCGCCATTGCAGTGGGGTATGGGCATCGATGTACAGCCGAGTCGGCTCGAGCGCCTTGCTGCGGTCACCGTCGTAGACCGGCAGCTTCGAGGCGCCCCGTGCAGCACCTTCGGCACTGCCCAGGTTGAGCTGGCAGGCCGAGTCGTAGCAGGCATGACAGGCCACGCATTTCTCGGTGAAGATCGGCTGGACATCTTGGGTATAGGAGATCGCAGGGGCCGGGCTTTGCGCCTGAGTGACACCGCTGAACAACAGCAGTAAGAAAACGCTGACAAAGCGACGCGACATATCCCTGGTCCTGAAAGTAAAAAAACGCGCTGATTCTACCCTGTCGCCGACGTTTCAACATGAGTGATTTTCATGAAAAACCCCGACATGCTCTCAAGACGCACAGCTTTGATATCATTCCGGCTCTTTCTGTGTCCGTCTTTCCAGGTAGTCCCATGTCCGACCGCAGTGCTCGCCTCAACGCTCTCCAGCAGGCCCTCAAAGAACGCATCCTGATTCTTGATGGCGGCATGGGCACCATGATCCAGAGCTACAAGCTCGAGGAGCAGGACTATCGCGGCAAACGCTTCGCCGATTGGCCAAGCGACGTGAAGGGCAACAACGACCTGCTGGTCATCACTCGCCCGGATGTCATCGGCTCGATCGAAAAGGCCTACCTGGACGCGGGTGCCGACATCCTGGAAACCAACACCTTCAATGCCACCCGCGTCTCCCAGGCCGACTACGGCATGGAGGAACTGGTCTACGAACTGAACGTCGAGGGCGCACGCCTGGCGCGCCAGGTAGCTGACGCCAAGACCCTGGAAACCCCGGACCGGCCACGTTTCGTCGCCGGCGTCCTCGGCCCGACCAGCCGTACCTGCTCGCTGTCGCCGGACGTGAACAACCCTGGCTATCGCAACGTCACCTTCGATGAACTGGTCGAGAACTACACCGAGGCCACCCGTGGCCTGATCGAAGGCGGCTCGGACCTGATCCTGATCGAGACCATCTTCGACACCCTCAATGCCAAGGCAGCGATCTTCGCCGTGCAGGGCGTTTTCGAGGAACTGGGGTTCGAACTGCCGATCATGATCTCCGGCACCATCACCGATGCCTCCGGCCGCACCCTGTCGGGCCAGACCACCGAAGCGTTCTGGAACTCCGTGGCGCATGCCAAGCCGATCTCCGTCGGCCTGAACTGCGCCCTCGGCGCCAGCGAGCTGCGCCCGTACCTGGAAGAGCTGTCGGACAAGGCCAGTACCCACGTCTCCGCGCACCCCAACGCCGGCCTGCCGAACGAATTCGGCGAGTACGACGAATTGCCCGAGGAAATGGCCAAGGTGGTCGAGGAATTCGCCCAGAGCGGTTTCCTGAACATCGTCGGTGGCTGCTGCGGCACCACCCCGGCGCACATCGCCGCCATCGCCAAGGCCGTCTCGGCCCATGCACCACGCGTCATCCCGGACATTCCCAAGGCCTGCCGCCTGTCCGGCCTGGAGCCGTTCACCATCGATCGCCAGTCGTTGTTCGTCAACGTCGGCGAGCGGACCAACATCACCGGTTCCGCCAAGTTTGCCCGCCTGATCCGCGAGGAAAACTACACCGAGGCCCTCGAAGTCGCCCTGCAGCAGGTGGAAGCCGGCGCCCAGGTAATCGACATCAACATGGACGAGGGCATGCTCGACTCGAAGAAGGCGATGGTCACCTTCCTCAACCTGATCGCCAGCGAGCCGGACATCTCCCGTGTACCGATCATGATCGACTCCTCCAAATGGGAGGTGATCGAGGCCGGCCTTAAGTGCATCCAGGGCAAGGGCATCGTCAACTCGATCAGCATGAAGGAAGGTGTCGAGCAGTTCATCCATCACGCCAGGCTGTGCAAGCGCTACGGCGCCGCCGTGGTGGTGATGGCCTTCGACGAGGTCGGCCAGGCCGACACCGAGGCGCGCAAGAAGGAAATCTGCAAGCGCTCCTACGATATCCTGGTCAACGAGGTGGGTTTCCCACCGGAAGACATCATCTTCGACCCGAACATCTTCGCCGTGGCCACCGGCATCGAGGAGCACAACAACTACGCGGTCGACTTCATCAACGCCTGCGCCTACATCCGTGACGAGCTGCCCCATGCCCTGAGCAGCGGTGGTGTGTCCAACGTGTCGTTCTCGTTCCGCGGCAACAACCCGGTGCGCGAGGCCATTCACTCGGTGTTCCTGCTGTACGCGATCCGCGCCGGCCTGACCATGGGTATCGTCAACGCCGGCCAGCTGGAGATCTACGACCAGATCCCGCAGGAGCTGCGCGACGCGGTTGAGGACGTGATCCTCAACCGCACGCCGGAAGGCACCGACGCCCTCCTCGCCATCGCCGACCAGTACAAGGGCGACGGTGCCACCAAGGAAGCCGAAACCGAGGAGTGGCGCAGCTGGGACGTCAACAAGCGCCTGGAGCATGCCCTGGTCAAGGGCATCACCACCCATATCGTCGAGGACACCGAGCAATCGCGGCTGTCCTTCGCCCGCCCGATCGAGGTGATCGAAGGCCCGCTGATGGCCGGCATGAACATCGTGGGTGACCTGTTCGGCGCCGGCAAGATGTTCCTGCCCCAGGTGGTGAAGTCCGCCCGGGTGATGAAACAGGCCGTAGCCCACCTGATCCCGTTCATCGAACTGGAGAAAGGCGACAAGCCGCAAGCCAAGGGCAAGATCCTGATGGCCACGGTCAAGGGCGACGTGCACGACATCGGCAAGAACATCGTCGGCGTGGTCCTGGGCTGTAACGGCTATGACATTGTCGACCTCGGCGTGATGGTCCCGGCGGAGAAGATCCTGCAGGTGGCCCGCGAAGAGAAATGCGACATCATCGGCCTGTCCGGGCTGATCACTCCGTCGCTGGACGAGATGGTTCACGTTGCCCGGGAAATGCAGCGCCAGGATTTCCATCTGCCACTGATGATCGGCGGCGCGACCACCTCCAAGGCGCACACCGCGGTGAAGATCGAACCGCGCTACAGCAATGACGCCGTGGTCTACGTCACCGACGCCTCCCGCGCCGTCGGCGTGGCGACCCAACTGCTGTCCGAGGAGCTCAAGGCCGGTTTCGTCCAGCGCACCCGCGAAGAATACGTCGAAGTGCGCGAGCGCACTGCCAACCGCAGCGCCCGCACCGAGCGCCTGAGCTACGCCGCCGCGATCGCGAAGAAGCCGCAGTTCGACTGGAGCGACTACCAGCCGGTCAAGCCGACCTTCACCGGGACCCGGGTGCTGGACAACATCGACCTGCGAACCCTCGCCGAGTACATCGACTGGACGCCGTTCTTCATTTCCTGGGACCTGGCTGGCAAGTTCCCGCGCATTCTCGAGGATGACGTGGTCGGCGAAGCGGCCACGGCGCTGTACAAGGATGCCCGGGAGATGCTCGACAAGCTGATCGACGAGAAGCTGATCAGCGCACGTGCGGTGTTCGGCTTCTGGCCGGCCAACCAGGTGCAGGACGACGACATCCAGCTGTATGGCGAAGACGGCCAGCCACTGGCCAGGCTGCATCACCTGCGTCAGCAGATCATCAAGACCGACGGCAAGCCGAACTTCTCCCTGGCCGACTTCGTTGCCCCGCAAGGCAGCGGCGTCACCGACTACGTCGGTGGCTTCATCACCACCGCCGGCATCGGCGCCGAGGAAGTGGCCAAGGCCTACCAGGACAAGGGCGACGACTACAACTCGATCATGGTCAAGGCCCTCGCCGACCGCCTGGCCGAAGCCTGCGCCGAATGGCTGCACGAACAGGTGCGCAAGGAGCACTGGGGTTATGCCAAGGATGAACAACTGGACAACGAGGCGCTGATCAAGGAGCAGTACAGCGGTATCCGCCCTGCCCCCGGCTACCCGGCCTGCCCGGACCACACCGAGAAAGCCACCCTGTTCAGCCTGCTGGATCCCGAGGCCAGCGAGGGCAAGGCCGGTCGCAGCGGCGTGTTCCTCACCGAGCACTACGCGATGTTCCCGGCGGCGGCGGTCAGCGGCTGGTACTTCGCCCATCCACAGGCGCAGTATTTCGCCGTGGGCAAGGTCGACAAGGACCAGATCGAAAGCTACACCGCGCGCAAGGGCCAGGACCTGGCCGTCAGCGAGCGCTGGCTGGCGCCGAACCTGGGCTACGACAACTGATATCACCTCCTGCTGGAAGCGGGCTTGCCCGCGCTGGGGCGCCTCTGGCGCCCCTGAAACCTGCCACGGTGATTGCCTGTCAGCCACGAGCCCGAAGCCGATCGTTGCCACGCTCCAGCGTGGGAATGCCTCACCAGGCGCTCTGCGCCCACCCTGGAAATTGTCTATGCTCTCCACACTGGGACCCGTGTGGAGGATGCTATGGACGATCCTATCGATAACAAGCCGCCGACCTTCTGGCAGATGCTGCACAGCGTCATGGCTGCCGCCTTCGGCGTGCAAAGCGGGAAAAACCGCGCACGCGACTTCACCCACGGCAAGCCCAGCCACTTCGTGATCCTGGGTATCCTGTTCACTGCGGTATTCGCCTTGACCCTGCTCGGTATCGTCAAGCTGGTGCTGCTCTTCGCTGGCGTCTGAGCCCCTGACGCGACTTCGCGGCTCCCCGCTCCTTCGGGGAACCGCGCACTGCTGCATCTACCACACCCCTGTCATTCCTGAGCCCCACGACGACTGCACACAGCCCCGGGAACGACGTTCAGTTCAGGACAGGCCAAACGGCCCGTTCACTGATGACTGACCCAGAACACCGCCGTGACCACCACCAGGATGATCAGGAACAGGATGGCCCAGGCATCGACCGCACTGTCGCTTTTCCTTGTCTTGGTTGGATTGCTCATCGCATCGCCTCTTGTAGATTTTGTCGGTGATTGCTCGAAGACGCCTCGATAGTTAAGACCACAATTGTCCCTATCACAACCAAGGTCTTTGCCGCCTCCCGGTGCATATCGATTTTGGTTATGTTCATATTCAAAAACATCATTTTTGCACATAACCGCAAACTGCTATCTTGCGCCGGCTCCCCACGGGAGTGCGCGGCCGTGCGCGCGGAATTGTTCAGGTCTGGCGATGGCCCTACCCGCCTTGCGGCAGACCTATAAAGCCTGAAAACAGGATCAATATGTACGTATACGACGAGTACGATCAGCGAATCATCGAGGACCGCGTCAAGCAGTTCCGTGATCAGACCCGACGCTATCTGGCGGGCGAACTGAGCGAAGAAGAGTTCCGCCCCCTGCGCCTGCAAAATGGCCTCTACATCCAGCGCTTTGCGCCGATGCTGCGGGTCGCCGTGCCTTACGGCCAACTGACTTCGCGCCAGACGCGAATGATGGCCAAGATCGCCCGCGACTACGACAAGGGCTATGCCCACATCAGTACCCGGCAGAACGTGCAGTTCAACTGGCCGGCCCTGGAAGATGTTCCGGACATCCTCGCGGAACTCGCCACCGTGCAGATGCACGCGATCCAGACCAGTGGCAACTGCCTGCGCAACGTGACCACCGACCAGTTTGCCGGCGTCGCCGCCGACGAGCTGATCGACCCGCGCCCCTGGTGCGAAATCGTCCGCCAGTGGACCACCTTCCACCCGGAATTCGCCTACCTGCCGCGCAAATTCAAGATCGCCATCAACGGTTCGAGCTCCGACCGTGCAGCCATCGAAGTCCATGACATCGGCCTGGAAGCCGTGCGCAACGCCGCGGGCGAGCTGGGTTTCCGCGTTCTGGTCGGTGGCGGCCTGGGCCGTACCCCGGTGGTCGGTGCCTTCATCAACGAGTTCCTGCCGTGGCAGGACCTGTTGAGCTACCTCGACGCCATCCTGCGTGTGTACAACCGCTATGGCCGTCGTGACAACAAGTACAAGGCGCGCATCAAGATCCTGGTCAAGGCCCTGACGCCGGAAGTCTTCGCCGAGAAGGTCGAGGCCGAGATGGTCCACCTGCGTGGCGGCCAGACCACCCTGACCGAGGCCGAAGTGCAGCGGATCGCCAAGCACTTCGTCGGCCCCGACTACAAGGCACTGCAAGACCAGGCCGCCGAACTGGCCGCTCTGGACCAGCAGCACCCGGGCTTTGCCCGCTGGCGTGTACGCAACACCCTGGCTCACAAGAAACCGGGTTATGTTGCCGTGACCCTGTCGCTCAAGCCGACCGGTATCGCTCCAGGCGACGTCACCGACAAGCAGTTCGACGCGATCTCCGACCTCGCCGACCGCTACAGCTTCGGCCAGCTGCGCACTTCCCACGAGCAGAACATCATTCTCGCCGACGTCGAGCAGAGCAAATTGTTCGAACTGTGGGGCGAACTGCGTGAAAACGGTTTCGCCACGCCGAACATCGGCCTGCTGACCGACATCATCTGCTGCCCCGGCGGCGACTTCTGCTCCCTGGCCAACGCCAAGTCGATCCCGATCGCCGAGTCGATCCAGCGCCGCTTCGACGACCTGGACTACCTGTTCGACATCGGCGAGCTGGACCTGAACATCTCCGGTTGCATGAACGCCTGCGGTCACCACCACGTCGGCCACATCGGCATTCTCGGGGTGGACAAGAAAGGTGAAGAGTTCTACCAGGTTTCCCTCGGTGGCAGTGCCAGCCGCGACGCCAGCCTGGGCAAGATCCTCGGCCCATCCTTCGCCCAGGACGACATGCCCGACGTGATCTCGAAGCTGATCGACGTGTACGTTGAACAACGTACCGAAGACGAACGCTTCATCGACACCTACCAACGTATCGGCATCGACCTCTTCAAGGAACGCGTCTATGCAGCGAATCATTAAGAACAACGAGGTGGTCGACGAGACCTGGCACCTGCTGCCCAAGGACGCGACCCTCGACGGTATCACCAACTGTGACGACCTGATCGTCCCGTTGGCCCTGTGGCGCGACCACGGCCATGCCCTCAAGGCCCGCGATGGCGGCCTGGGCGTGTGGCTGGACGCGGACGAGGAAGCCGAGGAGATCGGTGATGACATCCAGCATTTCCAGGTGATCGCCCTGAACTTCCCGGCCTTCACCGACGGTCGCAACTACTCCAATGCCCGCCTGCTGCGTGATCGCTATGGTTTCAAGGGTGAGCTGCGGGCGATCGGCGACGTGCTGCGCGACCAGCTGTTCTACCTGCACCGCTGCGGTTTCGATGCCTTTGCCCTGCGTGCGGACAAGGACCCCTATGAAGCCTTGGAAAGCCTCAAGGACTTCTCGGTGACCTACCAGGCCGCCACCGACGAACCGCTGCCGCTGTTCCGTCGCCGCTGATGTAGACCGCTCCGGGGCTCGCCAGAGTCCCGGAGCGGGTTTCACTGCGCCTCAGGCGCCCTCTGTAATATCTCCCCGGTCAATTTCTCCAGTTCTTCGCCCTGCTCCTCACGCCAGGCCTTGAGCGCGTCCCCCATCTGCGCCTCCAGCTCGACATCGATGAACTCGTGCCAGATCGGATCCTGACGACTCGTGCGCCGGGCATCGAGCACCTCCATTACCGCCTGATGCCGCTGGTTGATCGCCTCGAAGCGCTCGGGGTAGCTGCTCTTGAGGTGATCGCTCCAGAACTCGCGGGCCACCAGGGCCCGGATATAGGCCGGGGTTTTCTCGCGATTGATCACCGTGGTAAAGGCGGCATCCAGCGTTTTGGCATCCACCTTGGCCAACTCGGTGAAAGTCATGTGGGTTGGCTGCCCCGGCAACCCGAGACGACTGGCCAGACCGATACGGTAGGCCAGGCGGACCTCCAGCGGATCGACATGCGCCCCCGCCACCTTCAAGCGTGTCTCGATGTCGGCCTGTGCCAGGGCCTCCACCTCATCGAGGCGCCATAGCCCACGAGCCAGCTTCAACAGGCTCGACTCGGTGCGCAGCGGATTGTCGCCCGCCATCACCCGGGCCTGGAAGACCAGGGTCCGGACCTCCATGTCACTGAAGATCAGTTCCGCCCCATCGGAACAGGTCTGCGGCTGGGACGCGGCCACGAACAGTTCTTCGCGCAGGTCGGTGTACTGACTGGCCGAATCCAGCACCTGCCAGACACGCCGCCCCAGGATTTCCCGCGCCTCGCGGTACTCGGCCGTGGCGGTCAGGTCACCCAGCAGGCGGAAAAAATCTTCGGCGCCGCGCTCGCGGAACAGAGCCCGCCACTGTTGTTCTCTCTGCATCTCCACCCCAGGCGCCAGTCCCTCGCTCCAGCGGTCGTACTCCCTGAGCGACGGTGTTCGGCGAAAGACGTGGACGCGGCGTCGCGCGGGCATATCGATACCGAAGTTGATCCCGGTCTGCTGCTCGTAACGCTGCAACCGTTGCAGCTCCGCAGCCGGTAACGGCGGATTGTCATGGAGGTGAATTCCTCGGTTGATCGCAACCGGATTGGTATAGACGGACTCGGGGATCGTTGCGATCCGGTTGTCGCGCAGATCCATCAGTTGCAGGCGCTGCAACGAAGCTATACCCATGGGCCATTGCTCGATGTTGGTATGTCGCAACAACAGGTGCTCGAGTTCAGGCATGCTGCCGAGGTCCGGCGGCAGTACCAGCGGATTATCCGAGAGATTGAGGAACCGGAGCCTGGTCAAGCGGGCCAGCACCCCACGGACCTGGGTGTTCATTACGATCCGGTTACCCGGCAGATGCAGGTGGAGCAGCTCGCGCATCTGCCCCAACGCCGCCGGCAGGCTGTCCAGGTGGTTGAACCCCAGCGACAACCAGCGCAAGTGCCGGAAATGGGCAAGAAACGAGAGTTCGCTGCTGCTCACCCCCATGTCATTCATGAACAGGAAGCCTACATGACTGAAATCGGCCGCGATCGGTGGCAAGTCACCGATACGCATCCCCAACAGATCCAGCTCATGGAAATACTGCCCTCCCAACTGGTTGCGCGGTGACTGTCGACGCCAGCAGGCCAGGATCGCCTCGGCCACTCGCTGCTTGTTGTCCATGGCCACCGGCGCGACCTGCAGGGTTCCGCGGACCCTGCGCCAGGTCTGGCGCTGAACCCAGCTTTCGAGGGTGGAAGACAGGGTTTCGTACTCTTCGCGTCGCCGTTCCAGCTCGGCCAGACAAGCAGGCTCGGGCAGGTCGAGCGAGGCAATGAAGGCCCTCGCCTCATCGACGGAGAACCCCGGGTACAACCCCCTGACCCGCTGGCCCAGGCGTTCGGAATAGCCGATGACCACCCCCTCGTCGCTCATCGGATAGCCAATGGCCCCCGAGGCCAGGCGCATCGGCGGCTTGAATCGGTGATTGAAGGGGACCAGCCCCAAGGTTCGCTGGCCGGCCTCGGGATTGAGGGTAATCCGATGAACCACCTCATCCCTGAGCCAGCCGCCGTCGACCTTCACGCCACGCCCAAGGGTTTCAAGCAACGGCGGCGGCAAAGCCATGATCAGTGCATCAAAGATGTCCCGTGCAGTCCCGAGGATATTTCCCCTATCATCGATAGCCGTGTATTGGTGACCGACCTTGAGCAGAACGCGCAGCGTCGAGGCCTGCGCAGGCCCTACCGACTCCACGGCGTCGCTGATCACCCGCTGCTTGCGCAACTCCAGGCGCACGTCTTTCGGCCAACCTGGCAGAAGTTCGAGCGCATGCAGGGCCAGGCGATCGGCCTGGGCCTCCTCATTGCTGGACAGGTACCAGCTTTCACAGACACGGTTGAGCCTGAGCTGCCTGAGGTACCAGCGGATCTCTTCGACGAGGCGCAATGGAACCCGCTCCTGCAATTGCTCCAGTTCGGCACTGCTGGCATGGGCAATCAGTTCTTCGGCGACACTGCTGGGCAACCCCGGAAAACGCTCAAGAATACGCTGCCGGCGGATATCGTCGATTTTCTCGCTGGCTTCATACAGCGTATCGAATAACCATTGCCGACGTTGCACGGCCGACTGCCGCAAGCGCTGATCCAACCTGTGAACGCGCTCGGGCTGTTCGGATAGGTCGCTGCCCAACAGCCCGAGGCGCTCCGGCTCGCTCAGCATGCTCAACGACAGGGGCAATGCCTCACCCGCCCGGAGCTGCGACTCACTGATCTGTAGCGAGGAAAAGCGCTGCGAAGTTCGGGCACCGTACTCCTGCAATATTTCCCCTTCGCGACTGAACAGGTGGATGACGCGGTTTTCCGGCCAGCCTGGCAACGAGGTCAGTATCCGCAGGCGCAGGTCGCCTTGCTCCAGCGTCCATATTCGCGTGCCTGCGGCCTCTTCGATGAATTGCGCGATGGCCTGGTCGATCCTGAAACGCTTGAGGGTGTCGAGCAGCAGGGCCGGCGGGCGCCGATTGTCCACCAGAGCCCGACGCAGGACATCCACCTCGGCCCCCTGCAACTGTCGAATCTGTCGCAGCGCCCGTTCGCCCAATCCCGCTACCGGCCGGCCCAGACGCCGGAACAACTGCATGACAGACCACTGCGCCGGTCGGTCATGCAGCGTTTGCCAGGTGCCGAGGCCATTGTGCTTCAGCGGTGGAGCATGGTGCGCCTTGCCGCCAGGATGCTCGATTCGCCAGCGCAGACGCTTGCGATCATAACCGACCACGTAGAGCTTGCCCTCCAGCGGCAGGTAGTGCTTGCCCTCGAAGGGGTGAAGCCCCGTTTCATCGGGAGTCAGCCCCTCCGGCAGGCGGATACCTCGCTCATAGGGGGCCAGATCGGCGTTCCACAAACGGCTGCTGCCAGCCACCTTCACCGGAATCAGCGCGTCGACCGCCGGGGCGACCTTGATCGGCTTGAACAGCGCGTGACCTGCACTTGTCACCAACGCTCCGCCGGCGAGCAGCGCAACGTTCTCCGCCACGTCCATCAGGTAACCAAGGGCTTCGTGCCGTTGCCCCAGGCGCCAGGATTCCAGGCCGTTATAGACATCGGACACCAATTGCACCGCTGTCGCCGCCAGGATGACCTCACCGACCAACGGTACGAACGACAGGGCCAGGCCCAGCAAGCTCATTCCGGCCTCCAGATAGGCGTCCAGCCGGGCCTGTCGCACCCGGGCATCGACATCGGCCGTGGGCACCACCCATTGCCGTGCATGCGCCTTGATCCGCTGATAGCGCTGTCGATGGAGACTCTCGAACAGGTCACCTTCGATCGGTATCTCGCTCAACGTGACGTGCCGAGGCAACGCGCTCTGAGGTGGCCGGCCATAGCGCCGGAGGGCAACCCGAGCGTCGATGGTTTGCAGGAAACGCAGGCGATCCTCTTCGGCAATGAAACGACTGAAGAAACGCTTGTAGCCCGGATCCTGCAGTTTGACAGCCAGGTCCTGCTCCAGAGAGAAGAAGCTGCTGTAGAGTTTGAGCGGGGTCAGCGGATCGCCTGGCAGATAGGCGATACAGGACGCGGCCGCGTCGCTCGAGAGCTTCGCTCCGATCACCACCCAGCCGCTGGACTCGATGTCGAACAGTTTCATGCGGCTGCAATGAACCCTCTCGCCCTCCAGTTCCAGGTCTGTGCCACCGTTGACCAGGCGCATGAGCAAATCATGGGCTGCGGGGGAAATCGCGCCTTTCATGCAGGCGACATCGGAAGTGATCGTCAGCGCACGCTTGTCATAGTCGCGAAAACATCGCTCAACCGAAGATCGGCCCTCGATCAAGAGCGACTCGGCAGGCTTGAAAACACTGTCGATGTGCGCCTGATAAGCCCCTCCCAGGTCCAGTTCACGACAGATTCCGGCGAAAGTTTCCGGCTCCAGCGCAACCCGGCGGCCGGGTTCACGACCAGGGAGCCTGATCATCCCCCTGCCCTGGAGCGCGCCCGGTTCGGTCTCATCGGCCTCGAAATTCTGCAGGGCGGCGCCCAGCAGAGTCTGCCTCTGCACGAAGGAATAGAGTTTGCTCTCGAAGATACTCAGCAGGTAGGTGGCATCGACCCTGATGAACTGGGTGTGGTCCACATCCAGGCCGGTGTTGAGGTACCGTTCGAGCGCCGCAAGCAAACGTGGCCGACAGAATTGATCGACACCCTGCATTTGCGACAGGATCGTTTGCACCTCATGCCGGGATGTCTCCAGTGCCAGCAGATGCTCACGGAAAGACTGGCGCATGGAGGCGCTGGCCTTGTACAACCAACTGGGAATCTTTTCCCTGACCCTGTCAAAGTGCACACCCAACTCGACAGCTGCCGCACTCGCACTCGTGGAACTCGTTTCAGCCATGACCCTCGCCCTGGAAATCCATTGAAGGCTCCAGCCTATTGAAGGCCTGTTGTCGAGGGGGCGTACTTATCGCTGGCAGCCTGACGGTTGTCGAAACGGGCCGACAACCGTCAGGACGTGGGGATTACCAGAAACGCTGGCGGGTCAGGCGATTCCAGCCGTTGAGCAGAACCCGCTCGAAGGACGCGCTGGCGGCCAGGCCAACACGCTCCTGCAGGCTCTTGCGTTCGGCGTAGTGCAGGTGGAACAGCTCGGCATTCTTGGCGCGTTCGGCGAGGTACTCGTCACTGGTGCGCAACTCATCGACCAGTTGCTTGTCCAGCGCGGCAACGCCCAACCAGATTTCGCCGGTGGCCACATCGTCAATCGCCAGCTGCGGACGGTAGCGAGCGACGAAGTTCTTGAACAACTGGTGAGTGATGTCCAGGTCCTGCTGGAACTTCTCACGGCCCTTGTCGGTATTCTCGCCGAATACGGTCAAGGTGCGCTTGTACTCGCCAGCGGTCAGGACTTCGAAGTCGATATCGTGCTTTTTCAGCAGTTTGTTGACGTTCGGCAGTTGCGCCACCACACCGATGGAACCGAGTATGGCAAAGGGCGCGCTGATGATTCTGTCGCCAATGCACGCCATCATGTAACCGCCGCTGGCCGCGACCTTGTCGATGCACACGGTCAGAGGCACACCGGCCTGGCGGATACGCGCCAGTTGCGATGAAGCCAGGCCATAGCTGTGGACCATGCCGCCACCGCTTTCCAGGCGCAGCACCACTTCATCCTTGGGCGTGGCCAGGCTGAGCAGCGCCGTGATTTCATGGCGCAGGCTCTCGGTGGCACTGGCCTTCACGTCACCATCGAAGTCCAGCACGAACACCCGGGACTTGGCCTGGGGCTGTTTCTTCTGCTTTTTCTGTTTCTTGTCGTCCTTGCCCTGCTCCTTGCGCAGGGCCTTGAGCTGCTCCTTGTCCAGCAGGGTCTGTTCCAGGCGCTCGCGCAAGCCCTTGTAGAATTCGTTCAGCTTGCTGACCTGCAGTTGGCCGGCCGAGCGCCGCCGCCCCTTGCTGCGCAACGAAGCCGCCACCACCAGCACTACAATGATCGCGATGACCAGCGTCACGGTCTTGGCCAGAAAACTGGCGTATTCGGAGAGAAACTCCACATTAGCTCCTTAAAAATCCAGACAGCCCCGGTTCCGGCGGCTTGACGTCTCCAGCATACCGTCGGGACAGCCCTGCGACCAGCCGCCGTCACCGCGCGATACAAGTCTCTAACAGACATTTCAAACGAGCGTATGTTTTTTCATTGACAGGCCCCCGGCATCCTCATAACCTCGCCAGAACTTCAACGTACCGGGATGACGCGGACGTGGGCAGCATCTACCTGATTCGACATGGCCAGGCCTCCTTCGGCGCGGACGACTACGATGTCCTCTCGCCGACCGGTATGCGCCAGGCACAAGTCCTCGGCCAGCACCTGGCCGAGTTGGGCCTGAGTTTCGATCGCTGCCTGGCCGGCGACCTGCGCCGCCAGCAGCACACCGCCTCGCTGGCGATGGAACAGTTCGCCAGGGTCGGCATGCCTGTACCGGCGCTGGAAATCGATGACGCCTTCAACGAGTTCGATGCCGATGCAGTGATCCGCGCCCTGTTGCCGGCCATGCTGCCGGACGAACCCGAAGCGCTGCACATCCTGCGCAACGCCGCACAGAATCGCAGTGAGTTCCAGCGCATCTTCGCCCTGATCATCGAGCGCTGGCTCGACGGCAGTCACGACCCGCAAGGCCTGGAAAGCTGGCTGGGCTTCGTCGAGCGGGTCAACGGCGGCCTGCAACGCATCCTCGAGTCGGCCGATAACACCCAGAAGATCGCCGTGTTCACCTCCGGCGGCACCATCACCGCCCTGCTTCACCTGATTACCCGGATTCCCGCCAGGCAGGCTTTCGAGCTGAACTGGCAGATCGTCAACACCTCGCTCAACCAACTCAAGTTCCGTGGTCGCGAGGTGGCCCTGGCTTCCTTCAACAGTCAAACCCACTTGCAACTGCTGAAGGCGCCGGAACTCATCACCTTCCGCTGAGTACCGGCCAACCGTGACCCTTGGGGTCGCTGTAATCACCCATAAAAGGATCGAACCATGACCGCTGTAGCCAAAGCCGTAGAAGCGATGAAAGCCAAATTCAACCCAGCCGCCGCTGCCGGCCTGGACGTTGTCTTCGGTTTCCGTATCGATGAAAGCCAGCACTTCTCGCTGATCGTCAAGGACGGCACCTGCGACCTGAAGGAAGGCGAGAACCCGGACGCCAACGTGACCCTGGTGACCGACAGCGAAACCATGCAGGGCATCGTCAGCGGCGACACCGACGGCATGCAGGCCTTCATGAGCGGCAAGCTGCGTGTCGAAGGCGACATGATGCTGTCGATGAAACTGAGCGAGCTGTTCCCTGCCTGATATCGGCAGCGTATCGCTTGAATACAAAAGCCAGGGATTTCCCTGGCTTTTGTGTTTTACCGCCTTGACGGTGGTCGGTCAGTTGCTGGCGACCTTGTCATCCTTCTTCACCGTCTCTTCCAACGAGAAACGCCCCAGCGGGTTCTGCTGGAAGTGCTCGATGTTCTTGCGCGAGATGTTGATGTAGGGGCTGTAGTACAGATCGATCCAGTTGACGTCGGCCTTGGCCATCTTCTGCAGGTCGACGTACATCTGCTGGCGCTTGGCCGGATCACTCTCGATACGCGCCGCCGCCACCAGCTCCTTGACCTTCTCGTTGCGATAGCCGGTCATGTAGTTGTTGTTGGTA
Source organism: Pseudomonas vanderleydeniana (assembly GCF_014268755.2). Classification (NCBI taxonomy): domain Bacteria; kingdom Pseudomonadati; phylum Pseudomonadota; class Gammaproteobacteria; order Pseudomonadales; family Pseudomonadaceae; genus Pseudomonas; species Pseudomonas vanderleydeniana. Next base: position 3,818,146 of record NZ_CP077093.1, read on the forward strand.
TCGTGGCCGAGGACGAAGGTGGTCTTCTGGTCGGCATCGAGGATGTCGTTGGTCCAGTACATCACCGACAGGTCATAGGCACCGTCGATCAGCATCTGCCAGCTCTGGGTCGGGTCGACCTTCTGCAGGTTGGCGGTGACGCCGACCTTGGCCAGCTGCTGCTGGACCATGACCGCGATCTGCTCGTCGGCCTCGTTGCCGGCGTTGACCACGTAGTTGAGCTTGAGGTCCTTGGCGCCCGCCTCGGCCAGCAGTTTCTTCGCCTTATCGGGATCATACGGACGCTGCAGGTTGTCCGCGTAATGATACTGGCCGCCCTTGGGAATGTAGGAATAGGCCACGGTGCCCTTGCCGAAGGTCACGGTATTGACCAGCGACTTCTTGTCGATCGCGTAGTCCAGTGCTTCACGCACCTGCTGCTTGGCCAGCTCGCCATGGGCGTGGTTGATCAGCAGGTGGTCTTCACGGGTCGACGGGTCGAGGTGCACCACCAGGTTCTTGTCCTTCTGCAGGGCATCGACCCGCGAGAACGGTACGAAGATCGCCGAGTCCAGCTCACCGGCCTGGACTTTCAGCATGCGCGTGTTGTCATCGGGGATGGAGATCCACTCCACGCCGTCGAGGCTGACGCTGCCGGCCTGCCAGAAGTCCGGGTTCTTCTCCAGTACCACGCGGTCGCCGCGGATCCACTCCTTGACGGTGAAGGCACCGGATACCACCGGCTTCTCGGCATAGGCATCCTCGCCCATCTTCTCGATAGCCTTCTGCGACAGCACCGAGGCGGTCGGCGAAGCCAGCTGCGACACGAATGGCATGGACGGGGTCTTGAGGGTCACCACCAGGGTTTGTGGGTCCTTGGCTTCGGCCTTGTCGATCAGCTTGAAGGAGTCGCTCCACAGCGAAGCCTTGTTGTCACGGATACGCAGCAGGCTGAAGGCCGCATCGCTGGCGGTGATCGGCGAACCGTCGGAGAACTTCGCCGCGCGCAGCTTGAAGGTATAGGCCAGGCCATCCGGCGAGACCGACCAGGACTCCGCCAGGCCCGGCTGCAGCTCGACGCCAGCCTTGTCTACGCGCACCAGGGTGTCATAGACGTTGGCGAATACCCAGGTATCGCGGTTTTGCGCACTCTTGATCGGGTCGAAGGTGGTGCTGTCTTCCCGGCAACCGATGGTCAGCACGCCCGCGGCCTGTGCCACGCCCGCCGCCAGCGAGCAGACAGCCAGGGTGGCCGCGCTCAACAGTTTGAAGTGCCTGGATCTCATGCGTATAACTCCCTGTTAATCGATGTGGGGTTTGGGGTTTGCGACAGCGGTTGCTCGATCACGCAGCTGTAGCGCTGGTGCTCGAGCTGATGGGTCGGCGGCTGGGCCTCGGCACACACCGGCCGGGCCTGGCGGCAGCGCGGATGAAAGGCGCAGCCACTCGGGGCTTGCAGGGGGCTCGGCGGCTCGCCGGGCAAGGGTTCGGCAGGCAGGCGACGCTCGGGGTCGATGTCGGGGATCGAGTCGATCAACGCGGCCGTATACGGATGCCGCGGCGCGCCAAACACCGCCTCGACGCTGCCCTCCTCGACGATCTGGCCCAGGTACATCACCGCGACCCGGTCGCACAGGCGCCGGACGATTGCCAGGTCATGGGCGATGAACAGGATCGACAGGTTCAGGCGCTGACGCAGCTCCAGCAGCAGGTTGACGATCTGTCCCTGGATCGACACGTCGAGTGCGGCCACGCATTCATCGGCGACGATCAGCCGCGGCTCCACCGCCAGGGCCCGGGCGATGCCGACGCGCTGGCACTGTCCACCGCTGAGACTGCCCGGCTTGCGCCCGGCCAGCTCGGGACGCAGGCCGACCAGGGTCAGCAACTCCTCGACGCGCGCGGCAATCCGCTCGGGCGCCACCTTGCGCTGGACCCGCAGGACTTCGGCCAGCGTCTGGCCAATGCTCAGCCGCGGATTGAGTGCGGCATAAGGGTCCTGAAAGATCATCGCGGTCTCGCGGCGCAGCCGCTCCAGCTCGATGCCGCGCCCCTGGGCGACGTCCACGCCATCGAACAGGACCTGGCCCGCCGCAATGTCGTTGAGCCGCAGGATCGCCCGGCCCAGGCTGCTCTTGCCGCTGCCGGACTCGCCAACCAGCCCCAGGGTCTCGCCCGCGGCCAAGGTCAGCGAGACACCGTTGACCGCCCTCACCCATTGCCGCTTGAGGCCCAGCAGGCCACGGCCCTGGGCGGCAAAGTGCACATGCAGGTCCCTGACTTCGAGCAGACTCATGGCTGGCCTCCGGACAACGGGTAATGACAGGCCACTCGCTGCCCCTGTTCGACAGCCCGCAGGTCCGGCAGGACCTCACGGCAACTGGCCCCCAGGGACTGGCAGCGTGGGTTGAAACGGCAGCCCGATGGCAGGTCGGCAAGCAACGGTGGCTGGCCGCCAATGGTCCGCAGCGGCTCCTGGCTGGCACCGCCGGCCGGCTGGCAGGCCACCAGCCCTGCGGTGTAGGGGTGCCGTGGCCGCGCCAGCAGTTCCTGCTTGCGCCCATGTTCGCAGAGCCGGCCGGCATACATCACGGCGATCGTGTCGCAAGTCTGTGCCACCACGCCCAGGTCGTGGGTGATCATGATCAACGACAGGCCACGTTGGTCACGCAGATCCAGCAGCAGACGCAGGATCTGCGCCTGCACCGTCACATCGAGGGCCGTGGTCGGCTCGTCGGCGATCAGCACCCTGGGCTCGCAGCCCAGGGCCACGGCGATCATCGCCCGCTGGCGCATGCCGCCGGAGAATTCGTGGGGGTAATTGTCGACCCGCCGCTGCGGGTCGGGGATCCCCACCTGGCGCAACACTTCGATTGCCTGGGCCCGGGCCTCACGGCGCGAGCACTGCTGGTGCTGGCGGATGCCTTCGCCGATCTGTTCGCCGATGCGCATCAAGGGATCGAGATGGCTACTGGGATTCTGGAACACCATGCCGATCTGCCGACCGCGCATGGCGCGCATGCCTTTCTCATCCAGCGCCAGCAGGTTCTGCCCGGCCAGGCGTACGGCGGTCCCCTCGATGCTCAGGCTGTTGGAGGGCAACAGGCGCATCAGGGCCCGACAGGCCATGGTCTTGCCCGAGCCGCTTTCACCGACCAGGCCGAGGATTTCACCTTCGGCCAGGTCGAAGGACAGTCGATCGACCAGGGTCAGCGGCGTTGCGCCGTCATGCGCCACCACACTGAGGTCCTGCACCTGCAACACCGGCGAACTCATGTGCGCTCCCCCATGGCTTCGGCGACACCATCGGCCAACAGGCTGAAGCCCATGGCCAGGGTGACGATGGCAATCCCCGGAAACGTACAGATCCACCAGGCACTGGTGATCAGGCTCTGCCCTTCGGCAACCATGGTGCCCCACTCCGCGGTTGGCGGCTGCACGCCCAGCCCCAGATAACTCACCGCCGCACCGTTGAGCAGTACCAGTACCGCATCGGACATGGCGAACACCACCGAGCTGAACAATGCGTTGGGCAGCAGGTGCCGAAACAGGATGCGCCCATGGCCGAACCCCAGGCTCCTAGCGGCCAGGGCGAAGTCACTGTGCTTGAGAATCAGGATCTGCGAGCGGATCAGTCGCGCATAGGACACCCACCCGACCAGGGCCATGGCGATGTAGAAGCTGGTCAGGCCAGGGCCGAGAATGGCCATGATCGCCAGCATCAGCACCAGGAACGGAAAGGCCAGGACGATATCGATCAGGCGCATGCAGACGGTATCGAAGCGGCCCCCGATGTATCCGCACAGGGCACCGACCACGGTGCCGATCAGGAACGGGAAGATCACTCCGAGTACCGCCAGCTGCAGGTCGACCCGGGCGCCCCAGATCACCCGGGACAGCACGTCCCGGCCAAAATGGTCGGTACCGAACCAATGCGCTGCGCTCGGCGCCAGCAGGCGCACATCGGTGTTCTGCAGGATCGGATCGTAGGGCGCGATCCAGGGGGCGAAGATCGCCAGCAACAGCCAGCCACCGAGAATACCCAGCCCAAGAACCATCGCCAGGCGGCCGTTGCCCAGCCGCAGGCCGAGAACGCTGCGCCGCAGGCCGATCGCCTGTGCGCCGCTCATTGGACTTTCACTCGCGGATCGATCGCAACAGTCGCCACGTCCGCCAGGAAATTGACCGCCACCGTCGCCAGGGCCAGCACCATCGCTACCCCCTGGACCACCATGTAGTCACGCCCGAAGATGCCGCGCACCAGCAATTGGCCGATACCCGGAATGGCAAACAGGCTTTCGATCACCACCGTGCTACTGATCAGCCAGCCGATGTTCACCGCCAGCAGGTTGACCGTCGGCACCAGGGAGTTGGGCAGCACGTGCCGCCGCAGGATCGCCGCCTCTGAAAGGCCACGCGCCCGGGCCGCGGTGACATGATCGGCCTGCAGTTCGGCCAGCATGCTCGCGCGCAGGTTGCGGATCAGTACCGAGGACAGGGCCAGGGCGATGGTCAGGCAAGGCAAGGTCAGGTGATGCAGCTTGTCCAGCCAGGTACGTCCATAGCCGGTCACCGGGAACCAGCCAAGCTGCACGCTGAACACGAGGATCAGCATGATTCCCAGCCAGAACGCCGGCACCCCAAGGCCACTGGTAGTGAACACCCGTACCAGGTTGTCGACCCAGCCACCCTTGTGCCGGGCCGCCAGGGTCGCCAGCGGGATGGCGATCAATAGCGCGAGCACGACGCTACCCAGCACCAGGGTCAGTGTCGGCTCGATGCGGGTGGCGATCAGCTTCAGCGTATCGACCCGGTACTGGATCGACTGTCCCAGGTCGCCCTGCAGCAGGTTCTTGAGGAAATAGAAGTACTGCAGTGGCAGTGGCTGGTCGAGACCGAACTGTGCCCGGACATTGGCCAATGCCTCAGGTGTGGTGCGCGACCCCAGCAACGCCCGCGCCGGATCCCCGGGAATCGAGCGGATCAGCACGAAGGTCACCAGGCTGATGCCGAACAACACCGGCAACAGCTGCAGGGGCCGGGTCAGGATGAAGCGGTAGCGCTGCAGATTCATGCAGCGCCCCGATGACGCCGCAGGAAGTCGAGCAGGACCGGGAAGTAGGCCTGGGGCTCCTCGTAGAATGGCATGTGGCTGCTGTTGGGGAACACGTGCAGTTCGACGTCCCTGAGCGAACGTTTCATTCGATAGGCGCAGGCCGGAGTGAGTTCGTCATGCTGGCCGGTGGTGATCAGGACCGGCATTTCGAAGGCTTTCATCTCCTCGATGCGGTTCCAGTCCTTGAGATTGCCGACGTACAGGAACTCGTTGGGCCCCTGCATGGTTTCATAGGGCCCCATGTTCCAGTCGCCCAGGGAGCGCTGTACCGGGACGGGCCATTCGTCTAGACGGCAGACATGGCGATAGTTGAGCAAGGTGATCGCCGCCTGGTACTGCGGGTGGTCGAATCGGCCCTCGGCCTCGTGGCGCTGCATCATGGCAACGGTCTCGCTGCCCAGGGCGCTGCGCAGGCGCTCCAGTTCCAGGGTCAGGTGCGGGATATCGCCGACGGTGTTTTCCAGCACCAGGGACTTGAGATGCTGCGGGTGGTGAATGGCATACTCGATTGCCAGCCAGCCGCCCCAGGAATGGCCGAGCAAGTGTACCCGGCCCAGTTCCAGTGCCTGGCGCACATGCTCCACTTCGGCGACGTAGCGGGTGATATCCCACAGCGCCGGATCGGTCGGCCGGTCGGAGGCGCCCGTGCCCAACTGGTCGAAGGCCACTACCCGCAAGCCCTTTTCCTTCAGCCAGCCATGGGCGTCACGCAGGTAATCGCATGGCAGCCCGGGGCCCCCGTTGAGGCACAGCAGCACTTCATCACCGCTGCCAAAGCTGTAGGCCACTATGTTGTGACCATCGACTTCAAGGGTGTAACGCTGATCCGGTTCCAACTCGTACCACATTGCCGCTCTCCCTGTTAGCAGACCTTGTGGCCTGTCGGCTTCACCCTAGCGGGGAATTTCCGAGCCCATAAGCTAGCAATTCTTATAGGTTTGGTCTGGCTGTCCCTCGCCGAGGCGTGGCATTCTACTTGCTTGATTTCAGGATTGAAATTTATTCAGGAGAAGAACGGATGCAGACCAAATTCGCCGAGGTCGATCCCCGCCGTCTGTCCGGCAGCACAATGGATGAGCTGATGGACAACGCCATGGTCCTGGCGGGCAACCTGGGGTTCGATGCCCTGGTCTACGACTACACGCCAGTGCCTACGGATCACGAGGGTACCCTGATTACCCCCTCGCTGCTCAAGGTTCGCAATACGCCGTCGGACTGGCATTCGCTCTGGTGCGAACAGGGTTTCTACCAGATAGACCCCGTGCAGCACCTGGCCCTGAACAGCACCTCCCCCTTCGTCTGGTCCTATCAGCCCAAGGCTGAAACCGCCCTGCAGAAGGTCATCGACCAACGTCATTCGCCCGTGACCAGCTACCTGCAGGACCGGCAGATGACCTGCGGCGTGAGCGTCCCGATTCACCTGCCCAAGGGTGGATTCGCCTCGTTGACGGGATTACGTACAGGCAACAGTAAATATGTCCTAAAGGACGCCCAGCAGAGCCTGACAGAGTTCAGCGTCATTTCCCATGCGCTCCAGGAAGCGGCCTACCCATTATTCAGCCCTGAAATGCGCGCCTACCCGCACATCCACCTGACCCGACGCGAGCGTGAATGCCTGCAATGGGCCGCCGAAGGCCTCACCGCCAAGGAAATCGCCGAACAATTGCACCGTTCGCTGGCCACCGTCACCCTGCACCTGGCCTCGGCCATGCACAAACTTGGGGCAAAGAACCGGGTGCAGGCGGTGCTGCGCGCCGTGCATTACCGACTACTGGACAGCTGAACCGGCAAAACCTAGCAATTCACCTAGTTATGCCTGCCTGACAGTTTCGCTATTGTTCCCGGCATCGTGCACACAGGGAGCTTGGCGAGATGGAATTCAAGGATGTACAGGAAGGATTTGCGAACTTCGGCCCTTACCAGACCTGGTACCGCGTCACCGGAGACCTGGCCAGTGGTCGTACGCCCCTGGTGATCCTCCACGGAGGCCCGGGCTGCACCCACGATTATGTCGACGCCTTCAAGGATATCGCCGCCAGCGGTCATGCGGTGGTGCACTACGATCAACTGGGCAATGGCAAGTCCACCCACCTGCCCGACCAGGACCCTTCGTTCTGGACCGTCCAGCTGTTTCTCGACGAACTGGACAACCTGCTTGACCACTTGGGTATTGGCCAGCACTACGTACTGCTCGGCCAATCCTGGGGTGGCATGCTCGCCAGTGAACATGCCGTTCGCCAGCCCGCCGGGCTCAAGGCGATGATCCTGGCCAACTCGCCCTCCTGCATGCGCACCTGGGTCAGCGAAGCCAACCGCCTGCGCGAGCAACTGCCGCCTGCCGTCCAGCAGGCGCTGCTCAAGCACGAGCAGGCCGGAACCTACAGCGACCCGGAGTACGTCGAGGCCTCGCGGGTGTTCTATGACCGCCACGTCTGCCGCATCAGTCCATGGCCCGAAGAAGTGGCGCGCACCTTCGCCCAGGTCGACGCCGACCCGACCGTCTACCACACGATGAGCGGTCCGACCGAGTTCCACGTGATCGGTTCGTTGAAGGACTGGACGATCATCGACCGGCTGCACCTCGTGCAAGTGCCGACCCTGGTCATCTCCGGCCGCCACGACGAGGCGACCGAAGCCGTGGTCAAACCCTACGTCGAAAAGATCGCCGGTGCCCGTTGGGCGCTGTTCGAGGACTCCAGCCACATGCCTCACGTCGAAGAGCGCCAGGCCTGCATGGGCACCGTACTGCAATTCCTCGACGAAAGCCTCTAGACCGCTACTTCCCGCCCTTCCCTTCGAGAACTGCCCGGTCTGATTCAGACCGGGCTTTTTTCGGCTACGCTGCATCCCACCTCACGCATCAGGAACGCTGATCATCCTGCAACACCCAGACCTATAAGGCCCGGTCAGGCTTGTGACCGATGCAGGACGAGCATTAGATTAGCCAATAATCTCTGGCCTCCAGAATAAGCAGAAGGGATAAGCATGGCGCTTACTGACCAGTCCACTCAAATCCGTGCCGGTGAAGAACTCGACACCGCGCTGATCGATCCGTACCTCAAGGCGCATATTCCAGGCCTCAGTGGCCAGCCCAGCATCAGCCAATTCCCCGGTGGTGCCTCGAACCTGACCTACCTGATCCAGTACCCCGGGCAGGAATTCGTCCTGCGGCGCCCGCCGTTCGGCCGCAAGGCCAAGTCGGCCCACGACATGGGCCGTGAATTCCGCATTCTCAACCAACTCAGGGATGGCTTCCCGTACTGCCCGAAAGCCTACGTGCACTGCACCGACGAAAGCCTGATCGGCTCGGAGTTCTACGTCATGGAGCGGGTCAAGGGGATCATCCTGCGCTCCGAGCTGCCACCGGAACTGGGCCTGGATGCCACCCGTACCGAAGCCCTGTGCAAGAGCTTCATCGATCGCCTGGTCGAGCTGCATCGCGTCGACTACAACGCCTGCGGCCTGGCCGACCTGGGCAAGCCCGAAGGTTATGTCGAACGCCAGATCCGCGGCTGGAGCGAGCGTTATGAAAAGGCCCTGACCCCGGATGCACCGAGCTGGGAAGCGGTCAAGGCCTGGCTGAACGACAAGATGCCAGCCGATCATCCAACCTCGAGCATCGTGCATAACGACTACCGCTTCGACAACGTGATCCTCGATCCCGAGAACCCGATGCAGATCATCGGCGTGCTCGACTGGGAGCTGACCACCCTCGGCAACCCGCTGATGGACCTGGGCAACACCCTCGCCTACTGGATCCAGGCCGACGACCCGGCACCGGTGCAGTTGATGCGCCGTCAACCCAGCCACGCACCGGGCATGCTCACCCGCCGCCAGTTCGTCGACTACTACGCCGAGCGTGCGGGCCTGTCGATCGACAACTTCGACTTCTACTACACCTACGGCCTGTTCCGCCTGGCCGGCATCGTGCAGCAGATCTATTACCGCTTCTTCCACGGCCAGACCCAGGACAAACGCTTTGCGCAGTTCATTCACATGAACAAGCTGCTGGAGCAGATGAGCCTGCAGGTCATCCAGAAATCCAGCCTCTGATCGCGACTACAACAAGGAAAAACCATGTCCAAGACTCAGTTGTTCGACCTCGACGGCAAGATCGCCTTCGTTTCCGGAGCCAGCCGCGGTATCGGTGAAGCCATCGCCCGCCTGCTGGCCCAGCAGGGTGCCCACGTGATCGTCTCCAGCCGCAAGATCGAGGGATGCCAGCAAGTGGCCGACGCGATCATTGCCGACGGTGGCAAGGCCACAGCCATCGCCTGTCACATCGGTGAAATGGAGCAGATCAGCCAGGTCTTCGCCGGTATCCGCGAACAGTTCGGGCGCCTGGACATCCTGGTCAACAACGCTGCCACCAACCCGCAATTCTGCAACGTGCTGGATACCGACCTGGGCGCCTTCCAGAAGACCGTCGACGTGAACATCCGCGGCTACTTCTTCATGTCGGTGGAAGCCGGCAAGCTGATGCGCGAACACGGCGGTGGCAGCATCATCAACGTGGCCTCGATCAACGGCGTCACCCCGGGGATCTTCCAGGGCATCTACTCGGTGACCAAGGCGGCGGTGATCAACATGACCAAGGTCTTCGCCAAGGAGTGCGCGCAGTTTGGCATTCGCTGCAACGCCTTGCTGCCGGGCCTGACCGACACCAAGTTCGCCTCGGCACTGGTCAAGAACGACTCGATCCTCAAGACCGCCCTGCAGCAGATCCCGCTCAAGCGCGTGGCCGACCCGAGCGAAATGGCCGGCGCCGTGCTGTACTTGGCCAGCGACGCCTCCAGCTACACCACTGGCGTGGCGCTGAACGTCGACGGTGGCTTCCTCTCCTGATCCCCTCTGAAGCCTCGGCCCGATCATTTCCGCGCTCTACGTGGGCATGATCGGTGCTGACGCCGCAGATCTTCCTTTCCTTCACCCATGAACCCGGCTTTGTAACCGTTCGTCGGTCCTGTTAAAGTCCGCGGCCATGAAACTGGCCCGTACCGATCGCTCACTCATTGCCTGGATGCTCTATTGCTGCGTCCTGTTCAATGTGTTCGCCTGCAGCATCGGCCACGGGCAGATGGTCGGCCAGCAGCTCAACGGTATCGGCGGCCAGTTCTGTGCCGTTGACCCGAACACCCAGGCACCGCTGTCGAGCAACCCTGCCGACGAAAAGCTGCCAACCCTGGCCAAGGCCTTTGGTTGCCCACTGTGCTCCACCGGCGGCATGGGCCCGGCACTCAACTCCAGCCTGACCCTGGCGATCCTCCCGGAACAGCACAGCCCGCCCCTGGCACGCATCGCCAACCAGCCGCTGCCCAACCGCTTTACCTGGCCCTCGGCCAATCCCCGCGCCCCACCGCTCGCCTGAGTCATTCCGCCAACGATCAGCCCACCCGGTCGACGCCCAACCGCGTCGTGCCCGTGCGCGCTGGATATTCGCCATGACTTCAGGAACTCAACATGAAACGCTTCTCCCTGCTCGCAGGCCTGCTCGGCTGCCTGTCCGCCAACGGTTGGGCGCAAGAAACCCTCGACCTCGCCCCCGTGACCATCGAGGCGACGTCATCCGCCGAACCTGGGCTGGATCTCGACACCCCGATCACCACCGGTTCACGCCTGGGGCTGAGTCCGCGGGAAACCCCGGCCTCGGTCAGCGTGGCCAACCGCGACAGCATCGAGCGTCACGGCGCACGCAACTTCCAGGACGCCGCCAATAGCCTGCCCGGAGTCAACGCCACGGCCCCGCTGGGCTTCGGCGGCTTTGTCTCCTACCGCGGCTTCACCAGCAGCCAGGTCACCCAGATGTTCAACGGTATCGTCGTGCCCACCGGCCTTGCGCGCCCGGTGGATGCCTGGATCTATGACCGGGTCGAACTGGTCGGCGGCCCCTCGTCGCTGCTCAATGGCGCAGGTTCGGTCGGCGGCTCGCTGAACTACATCACCAAGCTGGCCAACCGCCAGGAACAGGCGGCCGAAGGCAAGATCAGCTACGGCAGCAACGACACCCGGGAAATGTCCTTCGGCCTCAACCATGCCCTGACCGATCCCGCGGCCGACGTGCAGCACTATGCCCGCCTGGATGTCAGCCACAATGCCAGCAACGACTACATCGACCGCAACCAGCGCGACGCCTGGAGCCTGGCATTCTCGCTGCTCAGCGACCTGACGCCGGACCTGTCGCACACCCTGGCCCTGGAGTACCAAGACGAGGTGGTCGACAGCCCCTACTGGGGCACTCCGGTACTCAACCCCAAGGTCGGCGAACTGAAGATCGACCGGCACAACCGTTTCAACAACTACAATGTCGCCGATGGCCAGTACGTGCAGCGCACCCGCTGGCTGCGCTCGATCATCGACTACCGGATCAACGACAGCACCAGCCTGCGCAACACTCTCTATCACCTGGGGACCGAGCGTGATTACCGCGACCTGGAAACCTACCAGTACAACCCCGGCAACACCGTCGTGAACCGCTCTACCGCCTACCTGGTGCGCCACTCCGGCGAACAGAACGGCAACCAGTTCGAGCTGCGCCACCAGTCGAGCCTGTTCGGCCTGGACAGCCGCTGGGCCGGCGGCTTCGAGTATCGGATCAACAGCACCACCAACCACCCGTGGAATGTCCCGGCCAACAACAGCGTGACCCCGGACGACTTCGATCCCGGCTACTTCTACGGGCTTCCCGGCACGCGTCCGGGTTTTGTCAGCGACAAGACCAACCAGGTCACCACCCGCGCCCTGTTCGTCGAAAACCGACTGATGCTGACCGACAAGCTGGCCCTGCTGACAGGGCTGCGTTATGACGATATCGACCTGGACGTGACCAACCACCGCGTAGTGACCGCCAGCAATCCCCGGCATCTGCGCCGTAGCTGGGAGCCGGTCACCGGACGTGCCGGGCTGATCTACCAGTTCGTGCCCTCGGCCAACGTCTACGTGCAGTACAGCACGGCAGCCGAACAACCCAACGGCACGCAGAATTTCGACGTCTCTACCGGCAAGCAGTGGGAAGTCGGCAGCAAGTTCAGCTACCTCGACGGTCGCGGCAGCGCCACGGCGGCGGCCTATCACATCGTGCGCAGGGACTTCGCCGTGACCGACCCACAGGACCCGACCAACACCCTTGCGGTGGGGCAACAGTCATCGAGGGGCATCGAACTGGCCAGTTCGCTGCGCATCACCCCGAGACTGCTGGCTGAAGGCAACTTCGCCTGGGTCGACGCGCAATACGATGAGTTCAACGAGAAGAACGCCGCCGGCGTGGTGGTTTCGCGCAAGGGCAACACCCCGACCAATGTCCCGGAGCGTGTCGCCAACCTGTGGTTGACCTATGACTTCGATCCACGCTGGCAAGGTGGGGTCGATGCACGCTACGTGGCCAAGGTCTATGCCGACAGTGCCAACACCCAATATGTACCCGGCTACACCCTGTACGGCAGCTTCCTGAGCTACAAGCTCGACAGTCATACCACGGTGACCGGGCGGGTACGCAACCTGACCAACCAGGTGTATGCCGAGTTCGCTCATGTATCCCCGGCGTACTACCTGGGCACGCCGAGGACTTTCGAGCTGGCGGTACAAACCCGCTTCTGAGGTGGACTTGAATCCCTAAAGGCTTCGCCGAAGCTGGCCACACAGGCCACTAGAGGCTGTCTGCAACCTTCTGCGCCACGTCCGCCGGCACCCAGGCCTTCCAGACCTGCGGATGATCCTTGAGGAACGCCTTCGCCACCTGGTCAGGCGGCAGGCGTTCCTCGCTCATCTTCGCCAGGGCCTGGTTCAGCAGGTCGATCGGCAAGTCGACCTTGCTGAAGAACGCCACAACCTGCGGGTGTTGCTGCTTGAACGGTGCCGACACCCCGATGCTCAGCTTCGACGCCAGCGAACGGGTCGGCCTGGGATCGGGATTATCGGCGTCAGTCAGGGTCTTCCAGGCCTCGGCATCAAACGCCGGCTCCTGCAATTGCACCAGCTTGAACTTGCCCAGCAACGGCGTCGGCGACCAGTAGTAGAACAGGATCGGCTTGCCACGCCGAATCGACGAGGTGATTTCGGCATCCAGCGCCGCCCCGGAGCCGCTGCGAAAGTTCACGTAGCTGTCGCTCAAGCCATAAGCCTTGAGCTTCTGTTTGTTGACGATCTCGGAGGTCCAGCCGATCGGGCTGTTGAGGAAGCGGCCCTTGTCGGGCGACTCGGGGTCCTGGAACACCGACTTGTAGCGCTTGAGGTCCTCGACACTGCGCAACTGCGGCGCCAATGGCTTGATGCCCCGCTCGGGATCCCCCTTGATCACATACTCCGGCACCCACCAGCCCTCGGTGGCCCCCTTGACGGTATCGCCCACCGCCAGGACTTCGCCCGCCGCTTCAGCCTTGACCCAGACCGGGCTGCGGCCGGCCCATTCTTCACCGATCACCTGGATATCATTCCTGGCCAGCGCCGTTTCCAGGGTCACGGTGGTACCCGGCAGCGTGTCCGTCGGCAGGCCATAGCCTTTCTCGACGATATGCCGCAACAGCTCGGTGATCAGGCTGCCACTTTCCCAGTTCAGGTCGGCAAAGTGGATCGGAGTCGCCGCACGGGCCGGATGCGTCGCGAAAACCACGCAACAGGCCGCCAGGGCGCCGGCGAACAGCGCACGAAATCCTTTCATGGATCTACCTCAGTCATGGGTCACCTTCGACGAGCTGTCGAAAGTCTCTGAAATAATCAGTCAACTGACTTTAGTAGAGGTTCCTCGGCAGGTAAGGTCGGAATCAATCCGCGTCCTGCGTCTGAAGTTGCTGCAGCTCACGCCGGACCATGCTGGCGTACTCCGCCGGGGCCATCGCATAGAGCTGCGAGGCGACCCACGACAGCCAGGCGCCCTGCAGCGCCTGCTTGCGCTCGAACAGGTGGCGGGCATCGAGACGGGCCTGCTCCAGGTGTTGCTGGTGAAACGCGGCCCGGCCGCCAGTCATTGCTCGCTGGCCTTGAACGTCAGCTCACCCTTGCGCCATTTCGCGGCCTTCTTCGTCACATCCTTGAGGGTCTTGGTCAGGCCTTCCTGCAATTGCTCATGGGCGGCGAACACCATCACGACCGTATGGCTCTCCTTGAACACGATGCCATGACCCTGTTCGTTCGAGACATAGGCATAGTCACCCAGCCCATAGACCGTGAGCTTGATTTCGCGAAACTTGATATCGAACTTTCCACCTTCGCGGCTAGGCAGTACCGCTGCACGGAAATGATCGCCGACTTTCAATTCGAGCCGCTGTTTGTCATCGACGACCATGGCCGATTCCGTATCGATCTCGGCGATATAGATGCCTTCGGCGGTTTGTTCTGTGATGTAGACGAAACGTGATTGGAACTGCTTGACCAGTTTTGCCCGCAGGTCGCCCAAGACGAACAATGCATGCATATCCAGATTACTGACTGCCAACGAAAAGCCCTCAAACCCAAAAATGAAGCCGCCCAGCGGGGAGCAGGCAGCACAAGACATTCGGTCATTGCCGACGGTTACTCACTGGAGACCCTGATGACTGCCTGTCGACCCCGCGGAGGTCGAGTGAAAAACACAGAAAGACTAATGGATCAAAAGTTCTGTTACTTCTGCGAATACTCACCAGAGTGTGAAGGAAAACACCGCATGTCGCTGACGCCAGCAAGTGGGACAGTGAAATTACGGAGGTTACCTTTCTGAAAAAGCGCAGTTTCCGACGTGCAAGTTGAAAGCCCCCAAAACGACACCAACCGGGGGAACTGCAGCGATTTTAGAACACGTCGGCCTGTCACTGCCAATCAAACTACCGCCAAGTGGTACCAGACCAGACAAAAAGTACTGATCAATGACCGATCTGACAATCCCCTGAGGTGCCCTGCCATCGTTTTTCGCCGCATGACCGCTCAAGCAAAAGGTAACAACGCCGATACAAAGGCAGTAATCCGGAGAAAGGACGCCATGATGATCAGCCTGAACTCACTCGCGATCTCCATGCCTTCGCTGACCAGCCGCAGCGATGAGACCGAGGGAGCGGCCCCTGCCTTGTCCATTCGCACCTTGCTGGGTGATGACGCCGATAGCGATTTCACCCTGGCCCCTGCCGACAGCCTGGCGGGTAACGAACTGGCGGCAAAGAATCGCATCAAGCAGCTGCGCAAACAGCTCGAGCAGTTGCAGCAGAAACTGCGGCGGGCCAACGCGCGCCTGGCCGCCATGAAAAAGGCTCGCTACCGCACCGAGGAAGCGCGCAATGCCGCGATCCAACCGGCCCGCGCCGAGGTCATGGCGCTCAATAGCGCACTGAACAGCGTCAACATCGCCTTGTTCATGGCGCAGAAGCTGCTCGCCGGCATGATCAACACAACCGTTTGAGCCCCTCTGTCCGCCTCCCTGCATAAGCTCAGGCGGCCGTCGAACGGCCGCATTCATAACCTGGCCAGGACTACCGGCGCTGCGACGCCTGCGGAGCACTCTCCGGCCGGTATCCCAGGCGCAGGCCGCCCCAGTGCCGGCCCTTGACCATGATCGGCACTGACAGGTCATGCATCAACTCACCGGTATCGCGGGTGTAGGTCTGCAACAGCACCGGCTGCTGGTGGCTGCCGCAACGAATACCGGTACGATCATCGAACTTGCGCTTGGTACGGTTCTGCAACGCATCCTTGGCCGTATCGCCGGTCAGGGGCTGGGAGAACGCCTGGTTGTGAGTCGGCACATAGCCTTGCGGTGTGCAGGCAATGGCGAAGACCAGGCCCTCGTGACGTGCCAACAGGGGTTCCTGGATCGCCGGCAGCACCTGGTCGGTGTAACGGTCGAAACGGGTCTGGTACTTGGTGGGCGAGGTATTGGCAATCACCTGGTAGCTACGGTCGAACAGGTCTTCCAGCGTGATGCGGTTCTGCTCGATGTCGGCCTCGAAACGTGCGGCAATCTGGCTGGCGCCTTCCCGGGCCAGGTCATAGGCACGCTGGTGATAATCATCCAGGCCAACCTCGGCCAGTCGCTCGCTGATGATCTCGGCCTGCCCTTCCATCTGTACGGCGGCCTCGGCCAGGCGCCGGGTCTGCTGGTCACTCACCGACAGGTCGCCACGCATCTGCTCCACCGCGCCGAACAGGCTTTCCAGTTGCTCACGATTGTTCTGCGCACCGCGGGCAATCTCACTGACCTGGCCTTCCACGCCGGCAGCCAGTTGGGCAATGTTCTCCAGTTGCCGGCCCGTCTGCTCGACCTGCTCGACGCCGCCCTCGAGGTCCGCGGAGAGTTGCTGGATCTGCTCCACCACCTGGGCGGTACGCTGCTGGATATCGGCGACCATCACGCCGACCTCGTCGGTCGCGGCGGCGGTTCGCCCGGCCAGTCCGCGCACTTCGTCGGCCACCACGGCGAACCCGCGCCCGTGCTCGCCGGCGCGGGCCGCCTCGATGGCGGCATTGAGCGCCAGCAGGTTGGTCTGGCTGGCAATGGCCTGGATCACCAGGGTCACCCGCTGGATCTCCTCGCTGCGCAGGCTCAAGGCCTCGATCAGCTCACGGCTGGCCGCTGCGCGCTGGCTGAGCTGGTGCATGCGACTGATCGACTCCGACAGCACGGCATGCCCCTCGGCACTGCTCTGGCGCGCCTCGCTGGCCGAGCCGAGGGCCTGCTGGCTGAGCTGTGAAGTGGCCTGTTCGGTATCGATCACCCGTTCGGCGCTGCTGACGATCTGCGCCGCGGCATCCAGTTGCGATTGCAGCTTGCCGGCCAGTTGCTTGACCGAGAAGGCGACGCCGGCCGCCGACAGGGCGTTATGGCTGGTGGCATAGGACAGATCGCGGGTCAGCTCGCCCAGTGCATCTCCTTCGCTCTTGGGTGCGGCCTCTGTGGGACGCGAGCGCCACAACGGCAACCAGGCCAGCAACAGCGCCAGCGGCAGGCAAACGCCCAGCGGCCAGTCGGCATAGGCCATGGCCGACAGCAACAGCGCCAGCCCGATACTTTGAATCAGTGGCACCCGCCAGCGCGGGGACGACTTCGACTGCGCCTCCAATGGCGCGAGAACTCCAGGCAGAATTCCTTCTCCAGACATAAGCGTTACCCACTTTCGGCTTCTAGTTATTTTCCTGCATTAAACGCCACTACAAGGCCATTATCCATGGTCCGTTAGTTGTAATCGACGAGGGGTGGGCACAGCGAATCGAATAGCGCTGGAGACAGAAGGTAGGGATCTGGAAGTGGTGGCAGAACACGCCAGGCAGGCGCATCGGCACTCTGTACGCCATACCCGCGCAGCGAAGTGCTCGCAGCCGATCCTGTCGGGGCGTCGGGTATGGCGTATATCGGGGCTGCTACCGGGGTATTTTGACACCCCGGGGGCCCACTGGCACAGCGGGCCGATCAGGCCTGGCGCTGGTGCTTGTCGATCTGCTCGTGACGCTCTTGCGCCTCGATGCAGTACTTGGTGGTCGGGCTGATCAGCAGGCGCTTGAGGCCAATCGGATCGCCGCTGTCATCACACCAGCCGAAGGAGTCGTCGCGAATGCGGTCCAGGGCCTGTTCCAGCTGCGGCAGCATGCGCTGGTCGCGATCGATCGCGTTCACCAGCCAGGTGCGTTCTTCTTCAACGGAGGCGGCGTCAGCCGGGTCTGCCGGGGTATCGAGGCTTTCGATAGCCACGCGGTTCTGCTCGATACGCTCGTGGGTTTCGACTTTCATTGCCTGCAACAGCTCGGTGAAGAAAGCCAGTTGCTCAGCGTTCATGTAGTCGTCCGCCGGCATGGCCAGCAACTTTTCCTTTGTCATTGATTTCTCTATAGAAAATACGTGCATTAAGGCGAATTAGGGAGCGTTCTGAACACCTGAGGGGATGCACAGAAAGGCGCCGTCCATTCCAAGCGCCACCCGGCACTCAATTTACGAGGGGCGGCAGTCTAAGGCCGAGTTATCGAGTCAGCAACAGAAATGACAGCAAAATCGTTCAATAACCCCTGGCAAGCGCTATAAGGGCCTGTATCCAGGGGGTATCGGAGTGCGTTTATAGCAAGAAATTCCCTTGGCTGCCTGTGTCCGGGAGACGGACGGCAGTGCCCCATGAGCCAGGGATAGGGGAATTGGGGTGTGGGTGGCGGGCGTGGCAGCCCTGTTCGCCGCGTCACAGGCCAGAACCTGTGCGCGGCCGCCACGCGGGCTACTCGCGCAAGGCCCGACGCAGCACCTTGCCCACCGTGGTCTTGGGCAGCTCTTCGACCCGGAATTCGACGATCCTGGGTACCTTGTACCCGGTGAGGTATTCCCGGCAATGGGCCAGCAACTGCATTTCGGTCAGGCCCGGATCCCGCCGCACGACGAAGATCTTCACCCGCTCCCCGGTCACCTGGTCCGGTACGCCGATCGCCGCTACCTCGGCCACCCCGGGGTGCAGCGCCACCACGTCCTCGATCTCGTTGGGGTAAACGTTGAAGCCCGATACCAGGATCATGTCCTTCTTGCGATCGACCAGCCGGATGAAGCCCTGCTCGTTCATGATCCCGATGTCACCGGTCGACAACCAGCCCTCGGCATCCAGCACCTTGGCCGTCTCATCCGGACGTTTCCAGTAGCCCTTCATCACCTGCGGCCCACGTACCTGCAGCTCGCCCTCCTCGCCGATGTCCGCCAGCGAGCCATCCTCCCGGGCAAACCGCACCCAGGTGGAGGGCAATGGCACACCGATGGTGCCGCTGAACTCACCTTCGCGCATGCGCTTGATATCGATCGGACTGATGCTCACCACCGGCGAGCATTCGGTGAGCCCGTAGCCTTCGATGATCGGGACCCCGGTCACCTCCTGCCAACGACGCGCCACGGCCGTGTGCGTGGCCATGCCACCGGCAATCGCCAGTTTCAGGTCGGAGAAGTCCCGCGCGCGGAATTCATCGTTCTCCAGCAAACCATTGAACAGCGTGTTGACCCCGACGATGCCGCTGAATTTTTCCTTGCGCAGGATCATCTGTACCCGCTTCACATCCCGCGGGTTGGCGATGAGGATGTTGCGCCCGCCCAGGCACATGAACATCAGGCAGTTCACGGTCAGCGACAGCACGTGATACAGCGGCAACAGGGTGACGTTGGTTTCCTGCTGGTTCTCGTCGAGCTGGTCGCCAACCCAGGCCTTGGCCTGCATCAGGTTGGCGAGGATGTTGCGGTGGGTGAGCATCGCGCCCTTGGCATCGCCTGTGGTACCGCCGGTGTATTGCAGGAAGGCGATATCGTCATGGGTCAACTTCACCGGGCCGGGTTTCATGTTCCGGGCCTGCTTCATCATCGCCGGGAAACGGATCGAACCCGGCAGGTTGAAGCGCGGGACCTGTTTCTGCACATGGCGCAGGACGAAGTTCAGCGCCGCCCCCTTGAAGGTCCCCACCAGGTCACCAATGGCCGCCACCACGATATTTTTCAGCGAGCTGCCTTCCATCGCCTGTTCCAGCGTATGGGCGAAGTTCTCGAAGATCACCAGGGTCTCGGCGCCACTGTCCTTGAGCAGGTGCCTGAGCTCACGGGCGGTATAGAGCGGGTTGACGTTGACCACCACGGCACCGGCCAGCAGGGTGCCGAACAGGCAGATCGGGTACTGCAGGCAGTTGGGCATCATCAGGGCCACGCGATCGCCCTTCTTCACCCCTCGCGACTGCAGCCAGCCGGTGAAGGCAAAGACCCGGCGCTCCCATTCGTCATACCCCATCTCGGTGCCGATGCTGACGTAGGCCACCCGCTGGCGGTATTTCTCCACGTGTTCAAGGAATACCTCGCGCAACGACGGGTAACGGTCGATCTCGCTCTCGACATCCGCCGGCACGCCGGGATGGTAGGCCTTCACCCAGACACGTTCGGTACTCTGCAGGCTCGCGACACTCATGGCAGTCTCCTTGTTGTTGTTTTATTTTTCGACGATCGCCGTCACACCCAGGCCGCCGGCGGCACACACGGAAATCAGCCCGCGACCGCCGCCGCGCTGGTCAATGGCCTTGGCCAGGCTGGCCAGCAACCTGCCACCGGTGGCCGCGAACGGGTGCCCGCAGCCGAGCGAGCCGCCGTTGACGTTGAGCTTGCTGCGGTCGATGCTCCCCAGCGGAGCCGGCAGCCCCAGCCGCTCACGACAATAGTCGGCATCCTCCCAGGCCTTGAGCGTGCACAGCACCTGCGCGGCGAAGGCTTCGTGGATCTCATAGAAATCAAAGTCCTGCAGGCCCAGCCCTTCGCGAGCGAGCATCCGCGGAACAGCATAGGCCGGTGCCATCAGCAGGCCCTCGCTGCCGTCGACGAAGTTCACCGCGGCCGTTTCACCGGTGCGCAGATAGGCCAGCACCGGCAGGTTGTGCGCTGCCGCCCATTCTTCGCTGGCCAGCAGCACCACCGAGGCGCCGTCGGTCAGCGGCGTCGAGTTGCCGGCGGTGAGGGTACCGTTGCGCTTGTCGTAGGCCGGGCCCAGCCCGGCAAGTTTCTCCAGGCTGGTGTCGGCGCGCAGGTTGTTGTCGCGCTTGAGCCCACGATACGGCGTGATCAGGTCGTCGAAGAACCCGCGCTGATAGGCCGCGTTCAGCGATTGGTGGCTGCTCATCGCCAGTTCGTCCTGGGCCAGACGCTTAATCTGCCAACGCTTGGCCATCTCCTCGCAATGCTCGCCCATGGACAGCCCGGTGCGCGGCTCGCCATTGCGCGGCAGCAACGGCTTGAAGAACATCGACGGGCGGATGGCGAGCAGGCTGCGCAGCTTGCCCAGGGTGTCCCTGCTGCGGTTGGCGTCGAGCAGGGTCCGGCGCAGCGACTCGTTGATGCCGATGGGCGCATCGGAGGTGGTGTCGGAACCGCCGGCGACTCCGACCTCGATCTGTCCCAGGGCGATCTTGTTGGCGACCAGCAATGCCGCCTCCAGCCCCGTGCCACAGGCTTGCTGGATGTCATAGGCCGGGGTTTCCGGCGACAGCGTGGTGGACAGCAGTGTCTCGCGAGCGAGATTGAAGTCCCGTGAATGCTTGATCACCGCC